>JAFNVH010000026.1 GCA_017379895.1 Rikenellaceae bacterium
AAATATTGTTTTACTAAAAATTGAAAGTTATGTCAGAAGTTGCAAACAAAGTTGTCGAGATTATCGTTGATAAGCTTGGCGTTAAGGCTGAGGAGGTAGTACCCGAAGCAAGCTTCACCAACCACCTCGGTGCTGATTCGCTCGATACCGTTGAGCTGATCATGGAGTTCGAGAAGGCATTCGACATTCAGATCCCCGATGAGGACGCTGAGAAGATCGCTACCGTTGGCGACGCTATCTCGTACATCGAGGAGAAGAAGAACTAATTCTCGGATCGCGACAATTTAACAACAACCACACTTTCGCACCAAATTCGCTTTCGCGTAGGAAAGCATAGTTTTAACCTTAAACCAGAAATTATGGCAAGAAGAAGAGTAGTCGTTACAGGCATTGGCACCATCAACCCTTTAGGGAACAATATTGAAGAATACTTCACAAATCTCGAAAACGGTGTTAGTGGCGCAGCTCCGATTACTCGATTCAACGCGGAAAACTTCAAAACGAAATTTGCGTGCGAAGTCAAAGACTACGATTATACCAAGTACTTCGATCGTAAAGAGGTCCGCCTCTACGATCTATATACCCAGTTCGCACTGATCGCTGCCGATCAGGCTATGACTGATGCAGACATCGATCTCGACAAGATCAATAAAGAGAATGCCGGCGTGATCTGGAGTTCGGGTATTGGTGGTCTTGAGACATTCTTCCACGAAGTAAAGGGCTTTGTCGAGGGCGGTTTTATCCCTCGATTCAGCCCTTTCTTTATTCCCAAAATGATTGCAGACATCAGCGCGGGCCACATCGCTATGAAATATGGCTTTATGGGTCCGAACTACTGCACCGTTTCGGCTTGTGCTTCGTCGAACCACGCAATGATCAGCGCATTGGATACTATCCGTTTGGGTAAGGCCGACCTGATCATCACAGGTGGCTCGGAGGCATCGGTGAACGAACCGAGTGTCGGTGGTTTCAGCGCGATGAAGGCTATCTCGACCCGCAACGACGATCCCAAGAGCGCATCGCGTCCCTTCGACGTGAACCGCGATGGTTTCGTTATCGGTGAGGGTGGTGCTGCACTCGTTTTCGAGGAGTACGAGCACGCTAAGGCTCGCGGTGCGAAGATCTATGCCGAGGTAGTAGGTGGCGGCGCAAGTGCCGACGCTTACCACTATACGGCTCCCCACCCCGAAGGCAAGGGCGCAATTTTGTCGATGCGCAATTGCCTGAAAGATGCAGGCATTACGCCCGAGGAGGTTGATTATGTGAATGTTCACGGCACATCGACCCCGGTGGGTGACCCCGCTGAATTGAAGGGTATCGCTGAGGTATTCGGCGAGAGCGCCTACAAGTTGAACATCTCGTCGACTAAGTCGATGACCGGTCACCTGCTTGGTGCTACGGCTGCTGTTGAGGCGCTAGCTTGCATTATGGCGATTGATCGCGGTGTGATTCCACCCACGATCAACTGCGAGGAGGTGGATCCGCAGATTGATCCGAAGTTCAATTTGACATTGGGCACTGCTCAGAAGCGCGATGTTCGTTACGCGATGAGTAATACGTTCGGTTTCGGCGGTCACAACTCGACGATTCTGTTCGGTAAAATAACCGAGTAATATACGTTAAAAAATCCTACGGCTGTGTTTGATTTCATTCGTCGTCCGATCCTGAGGCGTTTTGGCCCTGACAGCGTGTATTACAGAATAATAGACGATGTGTTCGGGATTTGTCCCGATAACATCGAGCTTTATAAGCTGGCTTTGGTTCACAAGTCAGCTTCTTTGTTTTTGGACGACGGCCGCCAGATCAACAACGAACGTCTTGAATTTCTGGGAGATGCGGTGATCGAAACGGTGGTATCGGACTATATCTTCATCGAATATCCCGAGGCAGACGAGGGTTTCCTAACCAAACTCCGCTCGAAGATCGTGAGTCGTCAATCGTTGAACGGTTTGGCGGTTAAAATCGGGCTGGACAAGCACGTGATTGCACAATCGTCAGGCACGTTGGCACAGAAACATATCTTCGGCGATGCGCTGGAGGCGATGATTGGCGCAATCTATCTGGATAAGGGTTATAACTTCGTCAATCGACTGCTTATCAACGAATTGATCGGCCGCAACATAAACCTCGAAGAGTTGATGACCGAGGAAACCGACTTCAAGAGCCGACTGATCGAGTGGTGCCAGAAGAGCCGCCAGCCGATTACGTTCCGCACGGTACACGATGCGAACTACTCGGACAGCCACCCCCTATTCCTGTCGACAGTTGTGATTGACGGCGTGGATGTCGGACACGGCACGGGCGAGTCGAAAAAACAGGCCGAGCAGCGTGCGTCGGCATCGGTTTGGAATGTCATCTCGGATAACGATTTGGGCGATCATCTGCTCGAAGAGTTCGATCGATTTGCGTCGGGTCAGTAATCTTTAACAATCAAAAATTTATGCAGACGAGCGATGGTTTGACACTTCGCGAGCGAATCGCAGCACGCGGCGTTGAGGCACTCAGCGATGCGGACCTTCTGACGATCGTTATGGGCGAGGATAGCACCACGGCCGCGACGACCGATGCCGAGCGATTGTTGGAGGCGTATGGCGGTCAGTTGCCGACGTTGTGTGGCGACGATATTGCGCGTCTGCGAATGGCAGCCGGCTTGGGCCTGCGTCGTGCCGAGCGCATTGCGGCAGCAGCCGAGTTGGGTCGTCGAGTGGCGGCACAGCAGAGCGAGCAAGTGCAGACGATCTCGTCGAGTGACGATATATATCGAATGTTTGCTCCGCGAATGGAGGGGCTGCAACACGAGGAGTGCTGGGCGATCTACTTGACGGCGTCGAATCGAATTGTCGATAGCCGACGAATCAGTCAGGGCGGCGTCTCGGGCACGGTTGTGGATCATCGCCTGGTCGTCAAACGTGCCCTCGAACTACTTGTTCCACAGATCGTTGTGGTGCACAACCACCCGTCGGGATCGGCACAACCGAGTGCTGAGGACAATCGCGTGACGGAGCGTCTGCGCGAGGCGGCAGCACTGTTCGATATTCGTCTGCTGGATCACATTATCATTGCTCGCGGCTCGCATTTCAGCTATGCAGCGCAGGGTCGCCTTTAAATTCACGGCGAGCAAATCCGCAAAATATCACAAAAAAAAGAGGAAAAGTTGTCGTATTTCCGCGAAAAACAGATTCGCGGTTAGCGATAATTTTGTACCTTTGTATAATTACCAAATAAAAAATTACAAAGATGAAATATGCACTGATTAGCACCGAAAAGGGTGATATGAAGGTCGAATTATACGAGAAAGAGACCCCGATCACGGTCGAGAACTTCTGCTCGTTGGCCGAAAAACGATTCTATGATGGTTTGACGTTCCACCGCGTGATCCCCGATTTCGTGGTGCAGGGCGGTTGTCCGTTTGGTGATGGCACGGGCGGTCCGGGTTACACCATTCCGTGCGAGACCTCGGCCGAGCGTCAGTATCACGATCGCGGCGTGCTGTCGATGGCTCATCGTGGTCGCAATACGGGTGGCTCGCAGTTCTTTATCTGCCACAACCGTATGAATACGCAGCACTTGGACGGTGTTCACACCGCTTTCGGCTGCGTGATTGAGGGTCTTGACGTGATAGACGATCTGCGTCAGGGCGATCTGATTTTGAGTATTCAAATTGTTGAAGAGTAATAGATTATGGAATTTGTAGGTGTAGTTTATCGAATTCTGCCGACACAGTCGGGCACGAGCGCTCGCGGTCAGTGGCAGAAGCAGGAGGTAGTCTTTGAGATGCCCGACGAGTTTTCGCGCAAGGTGTGCGTGACCTTCTTTGGCGATCGCGTGCAGGACGCTGCGTCGTTACAGGTTGGCGACAAGGTGAATGTTTCGGTCAATATCGAATCGCGCGAGTATAACGGTCGCTGGTACACCGACGTGCGCGCTTGGCGTATCCAGAAGGTGCAGCCCGAGCAGCCCGCCGCAGCTCCGATCCCCGATCTGCCCCCTCTCGAAATGAGCGAGCCCGCAATGGCTGCCGGTGCCGATCAGTTCGACGACCTGCCATTCTAATGCTATAAAAGCCCAATGGCGAAAAGAGTTGCGTTGGCGGTGTGCGGCATTGTCCTTTGCGCAATGTGCTTGTCGGGGTGCGGGAAACAGCCCGACAACGAGCAGGTATTGCGCACAGCGGTCGATCAGATCAATACGCAGACCCCGATGGAGATAGACGAGATCACCCGCCTCGATTCGGCGTCGTACGTTCTGCCCACGACACTGCACTACCACTATACTCTCGCGCTCGACTCGCTCTCGGAGGCCGAACGCGCAGATATGGTTGCCTATATGCGTGCGACGATGCCCGATCGGCTCCGTGCCGAGAGTGGCTCGGCGGCGATGTCCGAGATGTCGATCACGTTGCACTATCTCTATAATAATCCTGCAGGCGAGCTGCTCTACGAGGTTGCGATTGCACCTGAGGAGTATGCTCCCGTAGCAGACTAATGCAACAAAGGCATAAATGAAAACCCCTGCGCCATACGGTGCAGGGGTTTTCGTCTGTTTAGCCGCTTGCGCGACGGGCGCTATGTTACTCAGCCGAAGTTGCCAGAGGCGAAGCCTGAGTGTAAACGCGAGTCTGGAACTCCTTGTCGAGCATATACAGACCCAGCTTGTTGCCCTCGATCAGGTTGAGCTGGTCAATGATGTCGCGTGCGCTCTCCTCCTCCTCGATCTGCTCGTCAACGAACCATACGAGCATATTGGCTGTAGCGTGGTCGCGCTCCTCAGCGGCGAGGTTAGCGAGGTTGTTGATGAGCGAAGTAACCACCTTCTCGTGCTTGAGGGTATCCTCGTACATATCCAGCACCGAATCCCACTCGGTCTGCACCTCAGCGATCGGAGCGAGCACTACGCGTGCGCCTCGCGACTGAAGGTAGTTAATGAAAATCTGAGCGTGATCCTGCTCCTCCTTCCACTGAACGTAGAACCAGTTTGCAACACCTTTAAGGCCCTTCTCGGCTGCGTCCATCGACATTGCGAGATAGAGATATGCCGACCACAACTCGGCGTTGATTTGCGCGTTGATAGCGTCCTGTAATTTCTGACTTAACATAGTAGTATAGATTTTAATTGTTTAACTTCTTGTTTTCTGTACTGCAAAGATAAGCATAAAAATCGCGATTGATACCGCTCGGACCATAAATATGCAATTATATTTTTTGACTACGCTATAATAAAAACCTATACAAACAGTTTGCCAAGCCCTCGCCGTAAACGAAAAAAGCCTTGCTGATGCAAGGCTTTTCAAAGTTGGGGTGGAAGATGGGACTCGAACCCACGACACCTGGAACCACAATCCAGTGCTCTAACCGACTGAGCTACATCCACCATCTAAGTCCGAGGTTCTCTCGAACGGTGTGCAAAGGTAAGAACTATTTTTCGTTCCACCAAAATTTTCCGAAAATTTTTTCGCTCAAACCCTATTTTACCTGTAATAGAATGTACCCCTCGGTGGGCATCATCGCCTTCACGGCATTGTTGTAGGCCTCGACCTTTTTGATCGAGAAACCCTCCTTGGCGATGGCGTCGCGCACCTCAGCTGCCGCGCCAAGCGACTGCTGCTCGTAGGGGCGCAGAGCATCTACCGCCTTGGCAATCACGTCGGTACGCATATACTTGCTGCCGTTGCCGCGAGTTACGGGGAAGACCTTACGCTTCAATGCCACGGCCAGGCGGTTGGCGGGTGCAGTGCCCTCCTCGTCAACTGCGATCGGAGCTGCGATCTTTGATCCTGCCTTAACCCACGATGCCACTGCGTAGCCACAAGGAGGATAACCCAGCACGGTCCAGATGGTCGTTGCGTCGGGATTCGAGCCAGCAACAACACCCTCAACAACCACCGATGCACTCGACGACTTGCGGGGAATGTAGTCCTGATCAATAGCCCAGCCGCTTTCGGGGCGACCGCCCTCGGTCATCAAGTCGCTATCGAGAATGGCATTGAAAAACGAACGCGACGGATTGGCGAAGATCCACTCGGCCGACAGCTCGCCCGCAGCGTAGCCGCGATGGATCAGATACTCAGCATTTTGGTAGCGAACGTAGCCCATACCCTCGTCCTGCACGCCCGAGAACGAGTAGTTCGAGCGAATGATATATCCGTTCGGAGCCAGAGCCACGTCGTTCACGTCGAACTTGGTGTAGCCGTAGTCCCAAACCTCGAAATAAGCTGCGCCACCCTCAGCGTCGATCACACCAAAGTTGGTTTCGAGAGCGCGGGGCAGAGGCATATTCTTGATGAACTCCTCGAATTCGTCTATATTAGCACATACACCCAACGCCGCCTTCATCACGATACCCTCGTTTTCGGGCAGATATTTGAGCGAGTCGGGTTTCATATTGTACGACGCAGTGTTCATAATGGCAAAGCCCTTCTCATTGGCACCTGCCCACGCCTCTTTGCGGCTCTCGTCCTTCGAGTTTACCAATGCCTGGAAGGCATATTTCTCACCCTGGAAGTACTCGATGTGGTTCCACTCGGTGCCTGTATCGCGGTGTTTCCACAACAGAGGACGGCCCGACTTGGTCGCGCGACCCGAGATAACAGCCGACGTACAAGCATCGGCGGGTGCTATTGCTGAAAAAGCGAATGCGACTGCAATCGCGGCGAAGATCATTTTACGAAGTTTCATAGGTATAAGTCGTTTTTTAATTTTGACAAATTTAAGAAATTCTTTTCAAATTACAAGCAGGTCGCTACGCTATTTTTCGCCGCTACGCAACCCAAGCAGCTCGCTCAGCGGTCTACTACCCCACTTTTCAGCCATAACGACCAGCGTCACCGCTGCCAATACGATCACCACGCCCGCCGCCTGCATCGCGCCGAAACGCTCGCCAAAACAGATAATACCGATCACAACGGCCGTCAGCGGCTCCATACAGCCGAGTATGGCAGTCGTGGTCGAGCCGACCATCTGAATAGCATAGATCAGCGCCAAATCCGACAGCAGAGTCGGCACCAACGCCAACAGTAGCAGGCGCACCCACGCTCCCGCATCGGGGATCGGGTCGAGCGCTCCGCCGTGACGCACCAAAATATTGAGGTAGAATAGTACAGCCGTGCAGAGCAACACGTAGAATGTCATCTTGCGCCCCTCCATATCCTTGACCGCCGAGCGATTGACGCCGACGATGTAGGTCGCATAGGTTACAACCGTGATGAGAACTGCCACAATACCACGCAGTTGGATCGTTGCACCCTCGCTTGACCCGCTCAGTAGATAGACGCCTCCAATCGCCATTGCCGCTGCCGCGAAGACGCACCACGACGCCCGCTCACCAAAACCGACGATCATAATCGCAGTAACCAGAATGGGATAGAGGAAATGGATTGTTGTAGCTATTCCGCTTGGGATAAATTCGTACGACGAGGTGAGGAACATCGACGTCGAGCCATAGAAAACCGACAGCACGGCTACCGTCGCCAACTCTCGCCACGAGATACGCAGCGAACGGCCGCTGAGGAGCATATACAGTCCCATTGCCACCGCCGCGAAGGCAAAGCGATAGAAGCACAGCGAATCCAACCCCACGCCACTCGTCAGCACGGGTAGCGAGAACAGGGGGATCAGTCCGAAGGTCGATGACGAAACGAGCGCCCAGATTGTACCTTTGAGTTTTTGCATTGTTTGAGAATTGAGTTTTGCGACTGCAAATTTACATATTAGGTCGCCAAATTCGAACACCTTGTTGCAAAAAAACGCCCACTCGGACGATTCGAGTGGGCGATTATTGATTCGGCACAAGGTGCGACGATTACTTCTTCTTGCTTTTGAGCACCTGTTGCAACAGAACGGGCTCGTCGGTGGTAATGTAGTCAACACCCAGAGCGATCATCTCACGCATAACCTCCTCCTCATTCACGGTCCACACGTTGACAATCTTCTTCTGCTCCTTAGCCAACTGAACCCACTCGGGGTGCTCGAGCAGTACCGAGTAGTGCAGATCGAAACCATCCATACCATCCTTGAACATCTGCTCGGGCTCAGCCACAGTGGTCGACAACGGCATTACGACAGCGGTCGGACGCAGACGCTTCAACTCCTTGCAAACGTGGTAGCTAAACGAGATAAACTCTACCTCCTTGTCGGTCACCTGATTCTTGCGCAAAGCCTCCAAGCAAGCCTCGACCATACGGGTCTCGAACTCGGGAGTCGATTGGGGTTTGATCTCGAAAACGAGCTTGGTCTTCTTGTTGTGATTCCACGTTGTGAGGTAGTCATCGAGCGTGGGTATCAACTCGTCGTTCGAAAGCTTGGGAGCCTTCTCGCGCAGCTCAGCGAAGGTTACTTTCTCGATCTGGATACCGTTCGAAGTCTTAGCGTCGTGATGAATGACCAGCACGCCGTCCGAGGTCATATTGACGTCGAACTCCGAGCCGTATGCCTTGATCTCCATTGCGTTGTTCAGTGCGCTGATCGAGTTGCGCGACGAGCCTTCGGTGTTCCAATAGCCACGATGTGCCACAACGCGCACCTTCTTTGCCTCAGCAACGCCTGCCACGAGCAACAACATTATCGAAAGAATCAAAGTCTTAGTTCTCATAGTCTATCAAAATTTTTAGATTGTTCATATTTCTGCAAAGCTAACAAAAATTCTTCATAATCCAAGTGTTCGCCCTCAATTTTCATCATCAGGAAGGCGAAAAACAGAGGGCCACGTTGCAACGCGGCCCCTCATTTAGCCTATTTTCATCGAGTGCCTTAGTCGGCCATATTGGGCATCGGTTTGTCGTATTCACCACTCTCCAACTTCTCACGAATCGCCGAGAAGCAATCCAGCGTGTACTGAACATCCTCCAACGTGTGAGCCGCCGTCGGAATGATACGCAGAATCATCTCGCCCTTCGGGATTACGGGATAGACCACGATCGAGCAGAACAGAGCGTGGTTCTCGCGCAGGTCAACCACCATATTGCAAGCCTCAGCCACCGAGCCCTTCATATAGATCGGGGTTACGGGCGACAGCGTGCTGCCAATATCGAAACCGCGCTCGCGCAGACCACTCTGCAAGGCATTTGTGATCTCCCACAGCTTCTGCTGATATTCAGGGTGTTTGCGAATCAGATCCAGGCGCTTCAAAGCACCCATAACCATCGGCATCGGCAGGCTCTTGGCGTAGAGCTGCGAGCGCATATTGTAGCGGAACAGGTCAATCAGCCACTTGTGCGATGCAACGAATGCACCGATACCCGCCATCGACTTTGCGAAGGTGTTGAACAGCACGTCCACGCCCTCGGTTGCGCCGAGGTGCGAAGCGGTACCGCGACCACCTTCACCCATCGTGCCGAAGCCGTGAGCGTCGTCAACCAACAGACGGAACGAGAACTCGCTCTTCAATGCCACGATTTCGTCCAGCTTACCCAGGTCACCCTTCATACCAAACACGCCTTCGGTGATCACCAGCACGCCACCATTCTGCGTCTCGGCCAGCTCGGTGGCGTGGCGCAGCTGCAAGCGCAGGCTGTCCATATCGTTGTGACCATATACGAAACGCTTACCCTTGTGCAGACGCAGACCATCGATGATACAAGCGTGCGCCTCAGCGTCATAGACCACCACATCGCGCGGCGTGAGCAGGCAGTCGATGATCGAGATCATACCCTGATATCCGAAGTTGAGCAGAAAGGCGTCCTCCTTGCCCACGAATTCAGCCAGCTCGCGCTCCAACTGCTCGTGATAGACCGTCTGACCACTCATCATACGAGCACCCATCGGGGCTGCCATACCGAAATCAACCGCGCCTTTGGCGTCGGCCTCACGCACCTCGGGGTGATTTGCTAGACCGAGGTAGTTGTTCAGGCTCCAATTGAGCACCTCTTTGCCTCGGAACTTCATATGAGGGCCAATATCTCCTTCGAGCTTCGGGAACGAAAAATAGCCGTGGGCATACTTCTGGTACATACCTATCGGGCCACCGGCACTCTTTTTCAGGCGTTCAAAAATATCTGTCATTGTCGTCTGTAATTTAATGTTAAACTCACTTGTTGCGAAAAAATGTTCGCTGTTCGGAACGAGCCGAGCCCGACCCTTCGTTTCACAAATTTACAACATTTCTCCACGATTCGGAATAGCCACAAATCGTTTTCGGGCACATTTAGGTATTTATACCTACATTTTTTACACCGATTTCAGCCCCCACCGATCTAAAAAATCTGCTAATATGAAATTAAATCGTCGAAAGGGTATAATATATTTTTGTTTGGCTCGTTAAAAATGTATAACTTTGCGCGGTTGTAGCACTACAACTCACTATAAACATTCGACTATGAACATTAAGAGATCAACTTTGATGCTGCTCATCGTGTTTGCAACTGCGGTTGCCAGCACCGGCTGCGGCCCGTTCAACAAGATGCTCAAAAGCGGCGATAACGATAAGATATATGCCGAGGGTAAGAACTACCTCGATTTAGCAAAATATAATCGTGCGATTATGTGCTTCGAGCAGGTACAACCCTACTTCGCAGGTACAATGCGCGAGGACTCGCTGGCATACTACACCGCTTATGCATATTTCAAGAGCGATGATTTCACCACCAGCTCGGAGATGTTTGACGATTTCCGCCGCAAGTACACCCGCAGCCCCTTCCTCGAAGATGTTGAGGGTATGTACGCACTGAGCTACTACTATCTCTCACCCGAACCGATGCGCGACCAGACCACCACAACGCAGGCTCTGACCGCAATCCAAGAGTTCCTCGGTCGTTATCCCAACTCGACCCGTCGTGCCGCTTTCGAGCAGATGGTTCGTGAGTTGACCCAGAAGCAGTACGACAAGGCATTTATCAACGCCAAGACCTACTACACGATCGGTCGCTACAAGTCGGCTGTTCCCGCATTGAAGAATGCACTCAAAAAGTATCCCGATTCGCCTCATCGCGAGGAGTTGATGTATCTGATCGTCAAGTCGTCGTACGAGCTGGCAAAGAACTCGATCGAGTCGTTGCAGCGCGACCGCTATATGAGTATGATGGACTCGTACTACTCGTTCGTGGCTGAGTACCCCAAAAGCAAGCACATCAAGGAGGTCAACCGTATGAATCAGGAGGCCAAGAAGTTCATCGCTAAATTCGGCGACCCGAACGAAAAAGCTGAGAATTCAGAAATCACTACAAAATAACAAATCAGAGTACAAAAAAGTATGGATCTGAAGTTAACTAACATTCCCAACAACACCAAGACTCGCAAGTTGGTCGATTTGGACCAGTCGACGGGTAACATCTACAAGTCGCTCAACGTTATTTCGCGTCGCGCTAACCAGATTGCAACCGAGATGAAGCAGGAGCTCAACCGCAAGTTGGCCGACTTCTCGACCAGCACCGATTCGTTGGAGGAGACCTTCGAGAATCGTGAGCAGATCGAGATCTCGCGTTACTACGAGCGTCTGCCGAAGCCCGCGATCATCGCTACCGAGGAGTTCCTCGCTGGTAAGCTCTACTTCCGCGACAACAAGAACGAGGAGTAGTATTTGTACGATGGGTTGCGTGGGGCGCTAAGGCGTTGTCGATGCGACTTGGTACACAGAATGTGATGGAGGAGGCCAATGAGGGGCCGCACGTTGTGAAACGTGAGCGCGCCGACCGAGAGCCGTTTTGCAGGTAGAACCCGTAGGGGTTTTTCAGAAACGACCGCCCCACTCCGCGAAAAAACCGACCACCTTCTTTTGAGGGCGGTCGGTTTTTATTTATAGGTATGTGAGCGCGGCTTACCTCTGCAACTCAATATTTAGCTGCTGATCGCTACCGTGCCAGCAGTTCTCAACCTCGAAACGCAACACGCCCTCTTTGTTGGTCTTGGCGGTGCGCGACGAGAAGGGCGAGAGGACAACGGGATTGCCGTTGCCAAAACGCAGAATGTAATCCACCGAGCTCATATTGGTCAGCAGCAGGGTCTTGACTCCGTTCGAGGCCTCGGCTACGATGCTCACCTTCACCGACACCAGAAACAGATCGCGCAACAACTGCTCGTCACCAGCCAGCGTGCCACATGAATAGGCCAGCGTGCGATGTGCCACAACGGCCTCGCGCAACGACTCAACTGACTGATCCTTAGCGAAAATCAGTGTCATATTACGGCGTACGCCATTGATTCGATAGGTCTCGGCCGTGCCGTCGTGAATGTCGGTATTCGACGACACGAAGAGGTTGTGCTGCTTAGCCCAATCGATCGTCAGCGGATAGAACGACGAGCCATTCATCACCTCCACGCCATCGATCAGTCCTGCGTTATAGAACGCGTGCTCGGCCTCGGTCTGCTCGACTGAGGTGCGGCGCCAACCGGGGTGGTTGTGCATAATAAGCGCACCCTGCGCGCGAGCCTTGCGCATCGACTCGGCGGGATCGGCGTCATAGATTGCGTTGTTGTCGGTCGTAAACAGTGCGTTGTAGTGACCGATAGTCTCGGGCGTGCGCGTGATCTCGACACCCGAGATGATCGTCATTCCGTAACCCTTGGCGGTCTTGCGAGCCAATTCGACGGGCAGATTCAGATCTGACGCGATACCACGCTCGTCAGCCGCCTTATTGATAAGGTTAGTATTCTGAGCCTTAGTCCCCTCGGGCAGAACGCCCCCCAGCGCGCGAATCATATTACCCTCGTGGCGACGATACTCAACGTGCTCGGTGATGGCCAGCACGTCCAGACCATCGTACCACGCTTCGCGAACGCGGAATTCGGGCGTGCAGTCGCCATCCGAGTAGATCGAATGGGTGTGCAGGTCGGCCTTATATATGTTGTAGCCATTGACCTCGGGCAGCACGAACTCTACACGCTGCGACGAGTTGCGGAGCGTGTGGCGCATGATGTCGGGATTCTTGGCGTCCTTATAGTAGTGCTGTGCCGACGCCACTGAGCAAGTCAGCAGCGCGGCAAGCAACAATAGTGTTCGTTTCATTGGCTGTCAATTATTTAGCACACTCTTTCAGATAATCCTCCAAACCCTTCACGACGCGGTCGATCAGATCCTTGCGGAACTTCGGATCAACCAGGCGAGCCTCCTCAGCGGGTGCCGAGATGAAGAGCGTCTCGAGCAGAGCATTGGGGTACTCATAGGGCGAGTTGAGAATGAAGTTGAAGCTACCGATATTGCCGAAGTTGTTCATATCGAGCTCTAAAACGCGCTTCAAGACAGCTACCGACAGCGGCTGGAAACCGGGGTGGCGGTAGTAGGTACTTGTGCCAAGAGGCTTCAACGGCGAGCCACCTGCATTACAGTGGATCGAGATCATCAGGTTGGGATCGGCCTTGCGCAACATCAGCACGCGGTCACTCATATCGACATTCACGTCCTCCGAGCGGGTCATCGTAACCTTCACACCGCGCTTCTCGAGAGCCTCGCGCAGCATATGCGCCAAATCGAGATTCACGCTCTTCTCCTCGACACCTGCAACACCCACAGCACCCTTGTACGGGCCACCGTGACCTGCGTCGATAGCTACGTGCAGACCACGCAACGACGCCTTAGGAGCAGCCTTGACGCGGATAACCAACGAGTTGCCCTCGTAGCTCACCGAGTGACCCCAATGAGCATCGTGGCTCAGGGTGATGATCACGCGGAAGATATCCTCCTCAACCTGCTCATAGTCGACGCATTGGATAGCGGCATTCTTTATGTTGGGGTATTGGGTCAGCCACGAGGTGTTTGCCACAGCACCGAAGATGTCTACAACAACGCGTGCGGGATCCATCTGATGGAATGTAGCGAAGGGCAGACGCTCCGAGAGCGAAACACGCACTACGTCAGCCTCTTTGCCGCCACGAACGCTCCACGAACCTACCAACGACTGCGCGGGCAGAGTACCTGCTGCCTGCACCTCGACACACGACTTGGGAATGTATGCAGTACGATTCTTCGACAGACGAACTTTATATTGGTTGCCCACCTCGCCAACAGCTTCGAGCAGGATACCATCGGTGATGTGACCAATCTTCGAACCACCCAGACGATCCGTTCCCAAACCATAGTTCAGGTAGGGCAGTTCGCCTACGGTACGCAACATTACGGGCTTATTGGGGTCGATGACCTTGATCGCCTCCTTCATCGAGTAGGTTGCCGAGTCACCCTCAGCCTTGATCTTGAATTGCAACGGCTCGGCCAGCACTTTGCAATCTTTCTTGGCGGTAATCATAGTCTGATAAACGCCCTCCTTGACCTCGGTCAGTTCGCAACCACCGACGATCGACACCTTGCAACCGGGCGTGCCTACTACACGCAGAGCCACGCGCTCCCCCTCGGTAACAGCTTTGATGTCCGCGGGTACGGTGCTCCATTCGATCAGTTTTGCACCAGTCAGCGGCTCCTTCTCGGGGCGCGGAGTGAGTTCGATGTCGAAGCTCTTCTCGGCGCGACCTGCCTTCGATACAGCGACCACTGTAACAGTGTTTTTGCCCTCTTCGAGCATCACCTCGGCAGCCCAACCACCCGTCGAATATACGGGGAACTGCTTGCCATTGACCGTCAGTGTTGCGTCGGGGTCGGCAACACCCGTGATCGAGTGGCGTGCGGTTTGAGTTGTGGCGCGCTCGCCGCGACCGATTTCAAGACGCTGAGCCGCAGCAGGCGCAATAGCCATCGCAGCGGCACACATAAGCATAAGGATTCGTTTCATTGTATGAGTTTTTAGTTTGTAATTCCTTCTTTGCGGTTTTCCATTATACAAATATACAAAAATCAATCGATCCAATCGATATCACCGTCAAAAAATCCCCATATATATTTTGCATCCTCGCCCCTCTATGACAACGTCCCCAGCCCGTTGCGGGCTGGGGACGTTGTCCATAATCTTTTGTATTTCTTGGGAGCTCCGTCTTTCGACGTAAAACACTTACTCGATAAGTCTAATTACTTCGTTATTCTGAGCCATTCTATAAAGCTTATCCATGCTCTCGATAATCGCCTCATATACGACACCATCTTTGATGTAGTCGATCTTAATTTGGTCATCCAACCAGTCGAAATCATACTCTGCTCGCAGGTTGAGCGCATAACGGCCGTTCGCTACAATGCTCATCGAACCGATACGAACACCATTCTTAGCCGTTGCAAAACCAACGAACGCATCAACTGGGATATCGACATTATTCGCGCCATCGTAGTACTGGATTCGACCCTCAATAAGACGGTTGGTAACCTTGAATCGCTTATCGAAGAACTCAACGACATCCTTATTTGAACTGATGACAATCTCGCCAGCCGAAGTAATGGTTGATGTCTTAAACGGCAACGTCTTACGCTCACCGCTTTGGGTTGCGCTATATTTATCGGCAATCTTCACCGCCTCGCCATTGCCATAAGCACGCTCCGTTTCGCGCGACTGGTCTACCGTATAGACAAATCGGCCAGGGATAGTGGCGTGAGGCTTCAACTTCGAGGCCATCGCCGAAGAGAGACGACTATTGTCAATTTCGAGCATCGGAGCATCGATATATACCTCAAATTCGGTTCCAAACGGATCTACCGACTTGCCATCAGCGCCCTCGAAACTGGTAATCTCAAAATTGATATCAACCTTCTGTTTGGGCAAATATGACCACTCGAGATAGTCAACCTCATCTGCCTGCGCAATGGTTGCTGCAGAGGTATTCCACGTACCGATGGGCTGCTCATCGTTGGCTGCGATCTGCGCTGCAAATCGGAACGGATGATATGTAGCAAGCTCAAAAATGAACGAACGATAGGTGTTACCTTCATAAGGCTGATCGCCCTGATTCGGGAGCGCCGAGTGGCTCTCGGGCTGATTCGAAGCGATACGAACCATATCATCACTACGCGCGGCATTGGTTTTGAGATAGATCGTGTATTTACCCTTATCATCACCCGTCTTGTCGATAATCGTAGGCTTGAACATAATCATACGACCGTTGGTACTCTGCTGCCAATACGAGTCATCAATTCTGAAGAAGTCGCAATCCCACTGCCAGCCATCGGGCAGGTTAAACATATCACGATCCTTCTGGCTTTGCAGCGAGTCGAGAGTTCGAGTATAGATAAAGAACTCGTCCTTATCGCCAGCATTAATCGCCTGCGCGGGATTGGTTGAGATATCTCTCAGGCTCACCTCCAACTGAACAGGAGCATTAATCTTACGCGGAACCAAGCGATAATAGATCGGCTCATCGGTTACACCCTCAGGGATAATCGAGTTAAGACCATCGACACTAATGACACGCTTGTGATTAGTATAGTGGAAGATCTTGTTTACCGTCTCAAAATGCTCGGCCTCAAGAGTAATCTGGTCCTCGCCACCCTCCTCGTGCTGCAGAATAGTGTGCATATACAGACGCTGTGTTCCTGGCTCAGTCACGGTATACACATACTTATAATCCAAACCATTATCGTCGCCATAATAGCCCTCTTCGCCTTTACGCACAATGGGGAGTGCACGTCCCGTTGTCGCAGTACGCACGTCGAGGTTGTTAGCCGAAATATAGACATTAAACGGGAAGAACGGGAAGTCCTCCGGAATGGTAAATTTCAGCGTTGCCAACTCACCTACGCTACCGCCATAGATCTGAGTTGCAGCCCATACCGGCGTAAACTTCTGCTTCTTGATCAGCATTATCTTGATCGTGCGCTGCAAACGGCCCTTCTTCACAACAAGAGTACCTTCAAGCGTCGGGCTGGCGCCCATCTCAAGCAGCTGCACATCGATCGTACCCTCACCCGTGCGGCCCGAAGCGCTGAACGAATGGCGAATGCTGTGTGCCGCAACAGTGTTATTGGGCAACCAGCTGATCTCTGCTGCATCGGCATTGGTCATATCGCTCTCGCTCTTGATGGTGTAGTTGAGAGTCAGCGCACTACCGGCCTTATCTTCGCCCAGAACTACGCTTGTTTCCGACACCGACAGAGTAATGCCACCATACGATATCTCGTTCACCCAATCATCAACCGCTACCCACACATTATTGGTTGCGGGGGCAGTCAGCGCCTCTTCGAAGGTCTCCTGACCGTAAGCCAAACTACCCACGATGTTCAGTTTATAGTGGTGGTTACGACGAATCATTATCTGCTCACCATCGTCATCGAGAATCAGCACTCGATAATAGAGGTCGGTATTGCTACCTGCGGGTTTACCACGCAAGATGATGCTCACGGGATCCTGCAACGTATTCTCGTGCTCGAAGATATACTCTTCAGGCTTGGTTGTAACACCCGTAATATCCGACAGTTTGGTGAGGTTCTGAGGCATAGTGACGTAATCATCACCCGGCCACGTGAACGATGTACCATTGGTCGGGAAACCATTCTCGGGGTGATACGGAGCAACCGTACCGAAAGCGTGGATATTGGTCACGATAAAGCCTGTAATATCGATGAATCCGTTGGTCTTGCCATTCTCCACAGTCACCTTTGCCTGGTTGCGAATCAACTTGATACCTTCGCCATTGTTGGCCTCAGCCAGCTGGCCTTGGAAATTGTCCTTCTCCCGGAAGATGAAGCGACTCCAATAGACAATCATACCGGTCGAACCAACCATATTATCCATAATCTCGTGCTCCGCGCGGTTTACGAACTCGCTGTCATTATAGAGCGACTCGCTCTGGTTTGCGACGAAGTGGATAATACGTGTATCCTCAGGAATGATCGCCTCATAAGTACCCGACAACGAGGGAGTCTCGAGAGCCGGATTGAGGTTGGTTGCATCAGTGTGGGTGATATAGAGGCCGAAATCATTGAAGCAAAACAGCGTCAAGTTCTGCACATCAATACCATCGGGATCGGCAGCACGCACCGCAACCTCGGTCATCAACGGCGTATCCGCCGTGAACGTCACCTTAGTCCACCCCTCAGGGATTGGCTGCTCCTGCAGATCTCCAATATTTACATCGCTTTCACACGCCACCATCAGTGTCGCGAGTAAAGCTGTTATTGCGTATAAATATTTTCTAATCATAATCTTGCGTAAGATTAACAATTTGTTTTAGCTTTATTAATTGTCGTAAGCATTACGGATACAACGAATTGCCCACGAATCATCGTCTGCCTTTCCCTCTGATACGCCACCATCATTACCCTTATTATATACAGGGCCAGCAGCCGAGTAATAGAAGTCTGCATTGAGCAGGTAGTCAATCGCATCAGCACTCTGCGAAGAAGTACCTTGCAGATCCATAATGATTCTCAACTCCGCAGCCGTAGGCAGGCGCCAATCATCGTAAATCGTACCATTGTTAGCTACCTCGACATACATCGCACAATGGTCACGTGAAAGCGATAAACGCTGCTCCTTAGTGCTTGCTCTCGAATAGTTCGACGAAGACACAAAGCCCAAACGAGATGCAATCATAAACGAGGGCGATACGATATCTGCATTATCGTCTCCCGGATCGGTATATTCAAACTCGAATTTATCGTCTTTGGTCATACGCGGCAATCCGACCTTATATGTTCCCGACGATGCCGTAATACGCACGTGATACATACGAGCATTGCCCGGATCCTGCGCACTATAATATGCTAACGTTCTTCCTCTCCAATAATAATAGTCGATATCCGAGCGGCCTCGATAACTTGCGTTACTATGATTTGCCGCATATGTTTCTCGAACCACCTTTGACGACCAGAAACCACCTTGGCGAGTAGAGTAGTTATAACTCCAACGGCCTGTTGATGCATTCCACGAATCGAGGCTCACCGAAACGATTGACGAACCCACATTGTTGATCGTAGTAGGAGCATTTGAACCCGTTTTGAAGTCATCACGATAAGAGTAATGACCCAACACATTCACCACGTATACCAACGGATACTGCTCGACAACAACTGTTTCGGTCTGACCGGTTTCATTCTCAATATTCAAAGTGAAGTAGCGGATCGTATTATTGGTCGGCACATCACTATTTACGGTAATATTACCCGACAGAGCACCTCTTTGGGTCGAGCCCGAGATGTTATAAGTATTTGCGCGGATTGTCTGCTTAATACCGAACTTGTCGATGTAATAACAGTCAGATACCGTAATCGTCACGGGCGACGACGACGAGAACTGCAACGAAGTAGCATCGATAGCGGTATTATACAGCTTCAGCTCATCTAAATTCACCTTCAAGTACTGCGGACCATCGACATTGCCGATGTTAATTGTACGCTCAGTCCAGGGGAGAGTCGAGTATTTCAGATCCTGCACAATGATAGGTTCCGAAACATCCTCTGCACCAGGAGCGCTCACCGTAGCCACAACCTCGTAGTAGTGGTTACGCTCGAACTCGAATCTCTGGCTCAAAGGCACCTGATAATAATTATTCGGAAGCTCCACGACCTGATCCTGATCGTTCGTATAACGCGCCGGAATATCAACCAAAAGATTGGTTGCAGTCTCAAAGCTGTTATTTGTTTCCCACTTGTGGCTATATACGTATGCCGTAATCTCCAAACCAATCACCTTGTTGTTGTCATCATAGAGCCACTTCGAGTACGGACTCGTAGTCTCGTGAGTTGTTTCGAGATCCACGCACTCGCGAATGTTACCATCATTGACCACACGTGTGCTATACGGCAAGTTGCGGACATAGTATCCGTGAGTTGAGTTTGCGATCGTAGCGTCAAATTGCATATCCTCGCCCGACAGCAGCTTCACGACAATCTTCGATGCTGCTCGACGCAGCTTCACGTTCAACTCGACAACATCGATGATCTTGCTCTGGGCGATAACAACCGGACCAGCATAAGCGGGCTCAGAGTTACCCATATATCCAACACCGTCCATCAAGAAGTGCGAAGATACATTTTGCAGACCCGTTGCTGTCAGGTGGAGATTGTGGTCCTGCTGTCTGAGTGCCAACAATGCCTTCACGTTACCAATCTGCGAGAAGGTAGTTGCTTCGGCCGCGCTATTTGCCACCACGTATACCCAATACTTCGCACCAATCTGGATCTGATCAAGATTGACATTCAGCTTGACACGTCCATCAGGTCCCGCCGTGGTGATACGCTCACTGTGCATCAAGGTCTTATTCTCATCTGCCGCAGCATCGTTGAAAATCATCACATCCAGATGCGTCACTGCACTCTCTGCGTCTGTATCAGCCATATCTTCTGCGCGAGAAATCACTCTCAGCGTGCCACCCGAAACATTCAGCACGATGGCCTGCTTCTGAGGAGTTACGTCGATCTCGCCGTGACACGCTACACCTAAACTCGCCAAAAGAATGATCATTATATGTATTATATATCGTTTCATTGCTCAATAAACGTTTATTAGTTAGATACCTGCTGAATCTCAATAATACGTGGTTCATTACCGCTATTCGGCCAAATGATATGGTCGACCTCGCCATTGATCAACAAAAAGCGAGAAGCTCCCGGTCCCATCCAGTCCTGACTGTAGCTAATACCTAAACGAGCCTTACCCGTATATTCAGGATCAATAGGAATAATCTTAATATTATACCAACCTGAGTATGCTACCAACTTCGAACCGTTCTTAATCTCAGGAGCAATGCCTGCCGACGTCTCAGTCGTATAGACCAACTCTCCTGCCTCTTTGTATACGCGAACAACACATCTATCCGATGCCGAACGCAACGTAGGCAACCAATGCTGATTCGTCGGACCAGTAATCTGGAACCAGCACGAGAATGCGCCCGTTTCGTTCACAATCGACTCCTGAGTATTCGATGCAATACAGTACATCTCAGGACGATTAGGATAGGTATCATTCGTCGAGTTACCATCTCGGATCGCGCCATCGGGCAAAACGGGGTTATGATAGGTAGGATAGTCGAAGTACTGCTCCCACTGCCAATCATCGTTACGCTCCCAATCAGCAACCTCATAGTTAAGCACCAGTGAGCCACCTGCGATCGCTGTGATATTGAAGCGGTAGATCGTATTGCGGACAATATTCGACACATCGCCTGTGGGCTTGCCATCTACGTAATCTCTGAACTGCAAAACATCGGGGAAGCTAAGCATCGCCGAGTTATAATTCACATTGACCGAGATCTTAGCCTCATAGTCCTCGAAGAGTGTGTTGTCATACTCGGGGATATAGAGGATAAACTTGCGACCTTCCTCAACCTCAATCAACTCGTGTGCGTGGGTATGCAACAATCGGTAGCCACGGAATACAGCATCACGATCCATAGCCTCAGTGCTCTCGGCACTATCCCAACCCGTCGGCAATACGTATCCCATACGGTTGTGGTAGTTGATCGAGGCATTCTCGATGCTGCAATTGGTCAGGCTATTGTCAATCACAACCTCGATCTTTGCCACTGCGCGCAACATTGAGATCACACCCAACTCCTGCACCTTATTCTCCATCAACTGAGTCAGATTGACCTGCTTAACGCCCCACATCGGGATCGCACCCTGCGTCAGATCCAAATCATCATAAGTGAAGACCAAGCTGCTATTGTCGCCCTCAGCCGCATTAGCATAGACCATAAACTTATACAGAGGCTCCGTACTCTCGGGCAGGTTGCTCATATGGTTCATCAAACTCTGAGGAATCTCGCCCTTGAACTGATATCGCGTACCCTCGGTATTGATCGGCCAATAAAGAAGGTTCGACACATCACCCAGATGCTCATTGTTCGTCGTAAAGATTCCGACACGCAGATTCTCAGGAAGAATGCGGTTCTCAAAGTGCGAACCAACCTCGTCCGAAGGATCTGTATCCTCCCAAGCAGCTCTTGTTGAGCTGTTTTGGGTATCGAGCGCCAAGACGAAAGTTATCGCACGCGGCTCCTCCGCCGGGAGGCACTTGCCATCATCAAAGATGGCATTGCACGACGCGAGAACAAGCCCTGTCACTATAATTGTTATATATTTCAAAAGTTCTCTCATAGCTCTAAGTCTATTTTAGGGTTATTAGAGAATGTTATTGTTAAGTACGACTCTCCACGAATTGACCAGAATACTTGCACTCAGCCAATCACCGTCCTCATCCAAGAAGAAGGTCATTGTGTATTCATCCTGACGATCAAGATACTCTTGATTGTTCATATTGCGGTTATAGTACCCCTTGACCAAAAGGGCATAATCTGCAACCGGAATCGAGAACACCTTTTTGTTATCCTCGATGTTCCAGATTGTCAAAATCGGGCTCTTGCCGTCAATCATACGACCCAAGGTAAACTCGGCAATCGCAACCGATACAGTACCATCCGAATGATCTGCATTAGTACCATAGCCAGGCTCTACCTCGGCCGTACCGGTGGTAACGAACCAAGGCTTGTAGGTAATAACCTCATCCTCGAGGACGTTGTTATTCCAATCCATATAGCCATTATCGGCCGTAATCTCATATCGGAACTTATCGGCAACCAGACCATCAGACATCTGCTGCAACATAATGCGGATGTTGTTGGTATTCTTCATCAGCGACATTGTTGCATTGTAGTTGCCAGGGGTCGACGGATAGTCCAGCGACATCATACCGTGATAGAGTGCCGACAGATCCTCGTCTACGACAGCAGCGCCATCGACAGCCTTGCGGTTCATCTTCACCTGCATCTCCTGACGCTTGGTCACACCAACCTTTGCATCAGCCAGCAGCTTAAACGACTGAGTATTCTTCAAACCAGCCCACGCCAGCAGTTCATAATGACCAGCGGGCAGGTCCAACGGAATAGCGAAGTTTGCGGCTTTCACCGACTCATCGTTGACCACTACGCTCTTGACCAGCGTATTGTTAGTATCGAATACAAACAAAGCCACAGAGTTCACCTCTTCAGCAAAGGCATCAGCGAACTTCATATTGTAATCATACTTGAATGAGATATTGTAATAAACATTACAATCACCTTCGCCTTCATAGATAAAGCCTTCTTTACAAGAACTGAACGAAAGTGCGATTAGCAGAGTGGCCAACATCAATCTCCACTTACCAAATTTAACTTGGTTTTTCATTGTTTTATCTATTTTATGTTTTACTTATTTTCTGCTTTAATCAGTGGATTCTTCAATCCTAATTTATATATCGTCGCCCACCTTTGGGCTGTTATTATCACATTTGGGTGAGGAATTCTACGTTATTATTATTTGCTCCTCATTTCGACACCTCTCTTTGCACCGGTGTCCAAGTGCGCATTATTCCTAAAACTAATATTTTAAAAAAATGGGGCCTGCATAGCATAGCCTGCCTGGCAGGCCCCATCTTATCATCAGATTATTCGAGAGTTACATCCTGCGATACAACGCGCCACGAGAGAACATTGATCTCAGCTGCAATATAAGTCTCCTTGTCAGTCGGCTTCACCGGCACAACTTCCTGGCTAGGATCGTATACGGGAGTACCCCAACCATTAACGTCCACGATATTTACCTTGTAGCTGTGGTTACGAACGACACCGTACTCACCAATTTTACCCTCCTCTTCAGCGAGGTGCTTAATGTCAGCATAGTAGTAAGTCATACCATCATTCCAGATCTTAGCGGGCTCAAGCTTTGCCAACTCTGCGTTGATGTCAATAGGAGTATAGGTGCTACCGTCAAATGAGAACCAGTTGGTATCATCAGCATTGTCAGCAAGCTGGAACTTAACCTCATAGCTCTCTGCATCATCCATACCTGCTACGCACTGGAGCTGAGTATGCTCGATGCTATTATAAGTATCGCCGTTCTTATGCATAAACTTATTCTGCAAAGTAGCTACAACAGCTTTCAACAAATTCTCTTCACCTGCGTAGTTAGTACCATACCACTGTGCGATCTCGAGAGCATCACCGTTTGCCTTCTGCAACTGAGCTTTTACAACATACTTCGTACGTGTATTAACCTGCTCACCGGTATACTCGATTGTAGTACCAACACTGTTGGCAAGGTCATTATAAGCGAATTCGTTAGTTGCGGTTGCAGCAACACATTTCTTAGTCCAATACGAACGATAGTAGGGAGCGTCATTCCAAGGGAAACCAAGCTCATCGTCAGTCCACGAAGGATCGATAGTCTTAACGAAGTACGACTCAGTCTGGTTCGAAACCAACTTCCAACCTAAGATCGCAGCATAAACATCCTGATCATTCAACTTAGCACCAGTATTGAATGCATTGTTACCAGCATTTACACTAACCTTAGCAGTCATACGCTCAACATAGATAGTAACGGGGTTCTTCTCAGCCTTATCCGAAGTAGTGTGGAAATGATC
>JAFNVH010000027.1 GCA_017379895.1 Rikenellaceae bacterium
CACAATGGTCTATCCCGACAAGAGCAAGTATTGTGGTCAATGGGAGCGCGACCTCCCCAATGGCAATGGCACGTTCCAAACACCCGAAGGCATTACTTTTACGGTTAATTTTAAGAATGGAGTGCCTCACGGCAAGGGCGTGATTCAAGACCTCGACGGTCGCTTATACTCTGCTCGTTGGGTGCGCGGAGTTCTGAAAGAGAAATCTATCAAACCCATCGAAATGTAACCCATCGCTCAGAAATAATCATAACCGCACCTCATCAGGTGCGGTTTTTTTGTGCCGAAAATTATGATAATCAGTAAAAAAACACTAACTTTGAAAGTTGAAACCATTTTAACCAAAATCACTATGCCGTTCATAGTTCTCGAAGGCGTCGATGGCGCAGGTAAATCAACTCAAATTAAAAAATTGCGCGAGGCGCTGGCCGCGCGCGGTATCGAGAGTGAGTACCTTCACTTTCCGCGTTTCGATGCCCCGATTTATGGTGATCTGATTGCTCGTTTTCTGCGTGGCGAGTTGGGTGCATTGGAGCAGGTAAATCCCTATTTGGTGGCGCTGCTCTATGCGGGCGACCGTGCCGAGGCAGCTCCGATGATTCGCGGCTGGTTGGCTGAAGGCAAGGCGGTGATTGTCGATCGCTATGTCTATTCGAATATCGGCTATCAGTGTGCAAAGTTCAAGAGCGAGGAGGAGCGTGCAGCACTGCACGAGTGGATTCTGCACACCGAGTACGAGGAGTTTGCCATTCCGCAGCCCGACCTGTCGATATTCCTCGATGTGCCCTTTGCATTTACCGAGCGTAAGTTGAAGGAGCAGCGCGAGGGCGATGACCGCGAGTACCTGAATGGTGCAAACGATATTCACGAGGCGTCGCTCGACTTGCAGCGCACGGTGCGTGAGGTCTATCTGCGTGCGGCACAGACCGACGAAAAATTGTCGGTAATCGACTGCTCTACGGGCGAGGGACAGATACAGACTCCCGACGAGATTTTTGCCAAGATCGAGCAATTGGTTGAGCCTCTGTTGTAGGGGAGTAATAGAAAAACGAGATAGAGATGTTACAGAGGGAGAATAAAGATTTGTTCCAGACGATCGCGACTTTGTGCCGCGTGTTGTTTGCGCTGACATTTATCTTTTCGGGATTTGTCAAGGTTGTCGATCCGTGGGGTACGGCGATCAAAATCAGCGAATATCTGAATGCATTCGGTTTTGAGAGCTTGAAGTATGCACGTTTTGGCTTCTCAATTTGGCTCTGCGGCGCGGAGCTGATGATGGGCTTGATGTTGCTATTTCGTGTGCGTACACCGCTGATCTCGATCTTCGCGGTGCTAGCAATGCTATTCTTTACGGCCGTTACGTTCGTTACGGCGATGTGGTTGCCGGTGGAGGATTGCGGTTGCTTTGGCGACGCAGTGAAACTATCGAATTGGGAGACATTGGCTAAGAATCTGGTGCTGCTGCCGATGAGTATCGTCATCTGGTGGAGCGTGCGCAAAGAGAAAATATTCACCGTTTCGCGATCGGAACTCGTGATGACGGCGTTGATTATGAGCGTAGCGTTTGGTTTGGGCATCTACTGCTACCGCCACCTGCCGCTGATCGACTTCCTGCCCTATAAGGTGGGTGTATCGCTGCGTGAGGCGGTGTCTGCCGACTTCGAAATGGAGGAGGGTACGACCGTGCTCGTCTATCGCAATTTGCAGACGGGCGAGGTGCGTGAGTTCTCGTTGGAGGATACCGAGTGGCAGGATGAGCAGATGTGGGAGTGGGTCGATACCCGTACCGAGACTGTCGAGTCGAATCCTGTGTCGGACGCACTGCTGGCCGAGTTCTCGTTGCACGATGTCGAGGGCGAGGCAACCGAGGAGATACTTGGCTATGAGGGTAAGACCTATATGATCTGTGTGGGTGATTTTGCCGATGTCAAACCTGCGTGGGAGAGCCGTTTGGCGGCGCTGGTTAATCGCGCTATGAGCGAGGGTGCTAGGGTAGTGTGTCTGACTCCCGAGCCGCTGCGTGAGGTAACTTATCGTAGTTTTGGTGATAGTGAGGAGGTACGTTGCTACAATATCGACGCTACGACACTGATGACGATGTTGCGCGCGAAGGTTGGTGTTGTTGAGCTGACCGACGGTGTGATTACCGACAAGCGCAATGTTCGCGATATCGCCAAATAACACAAAAATCGCATCTGTGAGCGAATTAACGCACGAATAGAGCAAAAAATAACAAAAAAATTTATAAATTTGACGCCAAAAATTTTGAGATTATGGCAATTGAAAACATTAACGAACAGAACGGCACTCAAAAGTCGCTCAATTTTCTCGAAGAGATCATAACCGGTGCCATCGCCGAGGGTAATACACGAGTTCAAACTCGTTTCCCGCCCGAGCCGAACGGTTATCTGCATATTGGACACGCCAAGAGTATCTGCCTGAACTTCGGTCTGGCTAAGAAGTATGGCGGTAAGTGTAACCTGCGTTTCGACGATACCAACCCCGTGAAGGAGGATACCGAGTATGTAGATTCGATCAAGCAGGATATCAAGTGGCTCGGTTTCGATTGGGCTGGCGAGTACTACGCATCGGACTATTTCGAGCAGTTGTACGAGTGGGCAAAGGTGCTCATCAAGAAGGGTCTGGCTTATGTTGACGACCAGACTCAGGAGCAGATTCGCGAGAACCGCGGTACGGTAACCATTTCAGGTACTCCTTCGCCTTGGCGCGATCGTTCGGTCGAGGAGAACTTGGATCTGTTCGAGCGTATGCGTGCAGGTGAGTTCGAGGATGGTAGCCGCGTGTTGCGTGCTAAGATCGATATGGCTCACCCCAATATGTTGTTCCGCGACCCGATTATGTATCGTATTATTCACGCTGATCATCACCGTACTGGTGACAAG
Source organism: Rikenellaceae bacterium (assembly GCA_017379895.1). Lineage (GTDB taxonomy): Bacteria > Bacteroidota > Bacteroidia > Bacteroidales > Rikenellaceae > Alistipes. The sequence goes on from JAFNVH010000027.1 coordinate 2,904, forward strand.
TGGTGCATCTATCCGATGTATGACTATGCACACGGCCAGAGCGACTCGATCGAGAAGATTACTCACTCGATCTGTACTTTGGAGTTCGATGTTCACCGTCCGCTGTACGATTGGTTTATCGAGAAGTTGGAGATTTTCCCCAGCCATCAGTATGAGTTCGCTCGTCTGAATCTGACCTATACGATGATGAGTAAGCGTAAGTTGTTGAAGCTCGTTCAGAGTGGTATCGTTATGGGTTGGGATGATCCCCGTATGCCGACAATCTGCGCATTGCGTCGTAAGGGTTATACTCCCGCTGCAGTACGTGCGTTTGCCGAGAAGGTAGGCGTTGCTAAGCGCGATAACGTAATCGACCTGAGCTTGATGGAGTTCTGCGTACGCGAGGATTTGAATAAGACTGCTGAGCGTCGTATGGCTGTTTTGAAGCCTTTGAAGGTTACGATCACCAACTATCCCGAGGATAAGACCGAGTACTTCACCTGTATCAATAACCCCGAGGATGAGGCTGCAGGTACACGTCAGGTGCCCTTCTCGCGTGAGATCTATATCGACCGCGACGACTTTATGGAGGTACCCCCTAAGAAGTACTATCGCTTGTCGCCGGGTCAGGAGGTGCGTCTGCGCTATTCGTACTTGATTCGTTGCGAGGAGGTTGTTAAAGATGAGAATGGCGAGATCGTTGAGTTGCGTTGTACCTACGATCCCGAGTCGGGTGGTGGCTCGTCGTCGGACGGTCGTCGCGTGAAGGGTGTGATCCATTGGGTTAGCGCACGTCACGCTGTCGAGGCTGAGGTTCGTCTGTTCGAGACTTTGTTCTCGGTAGAGGATCCCAACGATGACAACTTTATGGATTACCTGAATCCCACTTCGTTGGTTAAGACTACGGGATACTTGGAGCCTTCGTTGGCTGAGGCACCTCTGGGCAAGACCTACCAGTTTGAGCGAGTAGGCTACTTCTGCCCTGATACCGATTCGACACCTGAGAAGTTGGTATTCAACCGCACGGTAACCTTGAAGGACTCGTGGGCAAAGATCAATAAGTAATAGATCTTTCGATTGAGATAAAATGAATAGGGGACGCTGTCGAGGCGTCCCCTTAATTATTGTGGTCGAGCGAAGTTTAGTACAGACCCTTCTCGATCTTCTCGCGGATATGTAGCAACATATCGTCGGTCATACGCTCAAGATTCCACTCGGGATTCCAACCCCACTCGTTGCGAGCGCAGCTGTCGTCCAACTGATTTGGCCACGAACGAGCGATCTGCTCCTTAACGGGATCGACATTGTAGTCCATAGTGAAATCGGGCAAACGACGCTTCACTGCATCGAAGATGATCTCGGGTGTGAAACTCATTGATGCGATGTTGAAACTGTTGCGGTGAACCAACTTTGCAGGATCGGCCTCCATCAGCTCTACGCAAGCCTTCAATGCGTCGGGCATATAGATCATATCCATATATACGTCCGAGGGTACGGGGCAGGTGAACTTGCCATTCTTAACAGCCTCGTAGTAGATCTCAACAGCGTAGTCAGTTGTACCACCACCGGGGAGTGTAACGCTCGAAATGATACCGGGGAAGCGGATCGAACGAGTATCCAAGCCATATTTGAGGTGGTAGTAATCGCCGAGCAACTCACCCGTTACCTTGCAAACACCATAGATTGTCGTGGGACGCATCACGGTATCCTGCGGAGTCATGTCTTTGGGCGAGGTGGGGCCGAAAGCTCCGATTGACGAGGGTGTGAAGAGTGCGCAATGGTGCTGACGAGCCACTTCGAGTGAGTTCATCAGTGCGCCCATATTGATGTTCCACGCCATTTGGGGATTCTTCTCGCCAACGGCCGAGAGCAGAGCGACGAGGTTAAAGATTGTGTCGATCTTGTTGCGAGCCACGGCTGATGCGTAAGCGACGGGATCTAGGGCATTCAATACCTCGAACGGACCTTGCTCGCGCAGACGTTCGCAATCGCGTACATCGGTTGCAACCACATTGTTAGTGCCGTAGATTTTGCGCAGGTAAACGGTTAATTCCGAACCGATCTGGCCGCCTGCACCGACGATAAGAATACGTTTCATACTTGTTGTTGGTAGCTTGTTAGCTTTGAGATTAATAGTTCGATGAGCCGAACGACTTACGGGTTGTTACTCGTAGCTGCCTACTCATCACAATACAAAAATACGTTCAAATTTTCGTTCATCAAAATTTCGCGACGGCTTTTTTGAATTGTTAGTGCGATATTTTTGATGTGGGACACTGTTTTTAGCCGTTTGGGCGTTGTGCGTTTAGTGGCAAATATGTACATTTGTGTCAAAATATGGTGGGATGATGTGGCGAAAAGTGGCTATAATCGGATTGTTGAGTGTGGCTTTGGCGACGGCTCTGGTGGTCTATTTCCTCTTCGATCCTTCGACCTCGCCCTTCCCGCGCTGTCCGTTTCTGATGCTGACTGGGTGGCTGTGCCCTGGGTGCGGCTCGCAACGTGCCATACACGCACTCCTTCACCTTGACTTTGCGTCGGCGTGGCGATATAATGCGCTGCTGGTCTTGTCGATACCTTACGTTCTGTTGCTTGTGGTGGCAGAGTGGGGTGGTGCTCGTCGCGAGAGTCAACTCTACTGTGCGCTCAATCGCGAGTGGTTGATTTGGTGCTATTTCGCGTTGGTGATTGCATGGTGGGTGGCGCGCAATATCTTCGGTTGGTAGCTGTTCGAGGTGCGAAAAATGCGTCTGTGATTTGGTATTCCCGCCAAAAATACCTATCTTGTCAGTGATAAATCGAACTAACGAGATGAAAAAAGTCACGGTTTTAGGTCCTGCACACCCATATCGAGGCGGCTTGGCTTCGATAATGGAGATTATGGCACGCACATTCAAGTCACGCGGTGCGGAGGTCGATATTAAGACCTTCACGTTGCAATATCCCGAATTTCTTTTTCCGGGCAAGACGCAATATTCCGATCGTCCTGCACCCGAAGATTTGAGCATTGAGCGTTGTGTCAGTACGGTCAATCCGTTCAATTGGATCAAGGTCGGTCGCCGTATCTGCCGCGAGCGTCCCGATGTGGTGCTGATGAAGTATTGGACGCCGTTTATGGCGCCCTGCTTTGGTACGATCGCTCGCTTGGCACGCCGAAATAAGCATACGAAGGTGTTGGTGCAGATCGACAACGTGATTCCGCACGAACACCATCTGATCGACCGCCCGTGTACGTCGTACTTTGTCAATAGTGTCGATGGCTTTGTCTATATGTCGCAGCAGGTGAAGGACGATCTCGATCAGTTCACTACGACTAAACCTGCGCTCTTCTCGCCCCATCCGCTGTTTGTCAATTTCGGCGAGGCGGTGTCGAAAGAGGAAGCGTGCGCAAAGTTAGGACTCGATTCCGCAGTTGAATATTCGCTCTTCTTTGGTATTATCCGCGACTATAAGGGCCTTGATCTGCTGCTCGACACGTGGGCTAAACTCAAAGCCGATGGTCAGACCTCGAATCGTAAGTTGATCGTGGCGGGTGAGTTCTACTACAATCGTGAGAAGTATATCGAGCAGATCGAGCGCCTCGGATTGACGGATGATGTACTGCTGCACGACTATTTCGTTGCGGACGATATGGTGCGTTATTTCTTCTCGGCGGTTGATGTGCTGATCCAGCCCTATTGGAGTGCGACGCAGAGCGGCGTTACTCAGATTGCGTATAACTTCTCGCTACCGATGATCGTGACTAATGTGGGTGGTCTTGCAGAGATTGTGCCCGATGATGTTGTGGGTTACGTTACCGATACGAATGTCGAATCGTTATCTGAGGCATTCGTGAAGTTCTACTCGGAGGGAACAGCCGAGCGTATGCGTGCCAATATGGCCGAGGAGCGCAAGCGATTCAGCTGGGAGGCTATGGCCGACTGTCTGACCGAAGTCTATGAGATGACAAAGTAATATGCTGATATAGAATAACGAAGGCCACCTCTTTCGGGGTGGCCTTCGTTGCTGGTAGTCAGTCGATTTTAGTCGGCAATACGTTTGAGGGCTTGTGCCAGCTGGTCGGGACACGAGGTGCCTCGGCCGCGGCAATCGATACCTTCGAGGCGAGCGATAGCCTCGTGAATTTCCATACCTCGAATCAGTGCAGCCACACCCTGAGTGTTGCCGCTGCAGCCTCCGACAAACTGTACCGAACTTACGATGCCGTCTTCGACAACAACATCAATCACCTGCGAACAAACGCCTTGCGGAATATAAGTAGTGCTTTTCTTCATTTCGTATAATTTTTTTGGGGAGGGCAAAAATAATCAAATTTCTCTAACGAAGGTAAATCCTTGGCGCAAAAACGAAAAATATTTCATCGAATTTGTCGAATGGAAAAAAATGTGTATCTTTGCACCGCTTACGAGCACCGGATTGAGCTATGGTGTAACGGTAACACGTCAGATTTTGGTTCTGAAATTTTGGGTTCGAAACCCGATAGCTCAACACACGAAACGCCACACTTTGCAGTGTGGCGTTTCGTGTATCTATACCTCGGTGTGTTACTTGTAACGCTTGAAGATGCGGGCAGTGCGCGAGGTGTTATATATACTAATGGTGTGGCGCATCGAGCCGTCGTCGCACTTTTCGGGCGTGCTGAAATGGTAAGTATCCAAATCCTCACGACCAAAACCACCGAAACGCTCCTCGTCGGTCGAGAGAATGATGCGATAGCGACCTGGTTCACGCACGGGAACGACGTAGTTGGGAATCGACGCCGTGCCGCTCCAATTGAATACAAAGATCAGATCGCGGTGCGAGAAGACCATCGTCTGGTTGTCCTGATCCATCGAGAGGTTGTAGGCATAGCCGTCCTCCAACACCTTATAGCGTTTCATCAGTTTGATCATTGCGCGGTCGAAATCGCCGAGTTGCGAGTAGCGCAGGAAGGGATTACGCGCCAACGACCACTGACGACGAGCGTAGTCGTAGCTCCAATCGTTGCCTGCACGCGGGAAGTCGATCCATTCGGGATGGCCGAACTCGTTACCCATAAAATTTAGGTAGGCCTGTCCTCCCGTCGAGATTGTCATCAGTCGGATCATCTTGTGCAGAGCCATACCTCGATCGACAACCAGATTCTTCGAACCGCGATTCATATCGGTGTACATCTCCTTGTCCATCAGGCGGAAAGCGATAGTCTTATCACCAACGAGTGCCTGGTCGTGGCTCTCGGCATATGCCACCGTACCCACATCAGCCAAGCGGTTGGTCATAATCTCCCAAATCTGCCACATATTCCACTCCTCGTCGGGAATCTCTTTGAGGAGCTTGATCCAGAAGTCGGGGATAGCCATACCCAGACGATAGTCGAAACCGATGCCGCCGTCATCGATCTTCTGGCACATACCAGGCATACCGCTCACGTCCTCGGCAATGGTTACAGCCGACGGACGGAAGTCGTGTACGAGTCGGTTGGCGAGGGTAAGATATGTAATTGCGGGACGATTGACCGTGTCATCAAAGAACTTCTCACGTGCATCAAACTCGGTGTAGCCGTGGTGGTCGTAGAGCATTGATGTCACGCCGTCGAAACGGAAACCATCGAAGTGGAACTCATCGAGCCAATATTTGAGATTCGAGAGCAGGAAGTGCTGTACCTCGGGTTTTGAGTAGTCGAATACCATCGAATCCCAATATTTCTGATAGCCAGCTTCGCCAGCAGGAGAGTAGTGGTGGTCGCTGCCGTCCAACTCACGCAAACCTTCGTTGAAGTTCTTTACGTAGTGTGCGTGAACAACGTCCATAATTACCGCCAGGCCCATCGTGTGAGCGGTGCGGATCAACTCCTTCAACTCCTCAGGTGTACCGAAACGGCTCGATGGAGCGTAGAAATTCGAAACGTGGTAGCCGAACGAACCATAGTAGGGGTGCTCGGCAACGGCCATCAACTGCACTGCGTTGTAGCCCGCACGACGAATCTTGGGCAACACCTTGCGTGTGAATTCGCGGTAAGTACCCACACCAGCCTTCTCCTGCGCCATACCCACGTGTGCCTCGTAAATCAGCAACGAGCCGAGCGACTTGGTGTCGAAATTGTCGCCCTGCCAATCGAACGGTTCGGCAGGTGCCCAAAATTGAGCTGAGAAATCCTTCGTATCTTCGTTCTGCACGACGCGAGTGGCGTATGCGGGGATACGGTCGTGCCAACCATTGTCGCCGTGAACGGCCATTTTGTAGGTCGAGCCGTGGGTGAGTTTGTTGCGATACATTGCGTCGGGCAGGAAGATACTCCACACGCCACCTTCGCCGCGATGCAATTCCAGCTCGCCGCGTCGCCAATCGTTGAAATCACCAAACAGATAGACCTCTTTGGCTGCGGGTAACCATTCGCGGAACCACCAACCCGAAAGTATTTCGTCGCGTTGCCAGCCATAATAACGATAGCCATTAGCGTAGTCGACGATCGAGCCAGCGGCACGTTCGATCTGGAGCATTTGGTTGATATATAGCTCTTTGCGATGGATCAATTCTCCTTCGACGGGCTCTAACCAAGCGTCGCGCTCGACGATTGGAATATGCTTTGGGGTAATCAACATAGCGTTAAGTCTTAAAAAATGACACAATAAAATTATGAAAATTACACCAAATATGCAAGAATTCGAAAAATTTTTCTAATTTTGTAAAGATTATGGGTGAAATGTGCCCATAGTTTTAGTACGAAAAACAACAATTTAATACTAATATTTAACTAACACTTTTTACACTATGTTCAAAGGACATCCTAAAGGTTTGTTGGCTGCTGCTTTGAGTAATATGGGTGAGCGTTTCGGCTACTATATTATGAACGCAGTGCTGGTACTGTTCCTCTGCTCGAAGTTCGGTCTGAACGAGGCAGTCAGCGGTACTATCTATTCGGTTTTTTATGCAGGTATCTATCTGTTGGCATTGGCTGGTGGTTATATCGCTGACCACACTCAGAATTACAAGGCAACCATTAAGTCTGGTTTGATTGTAATGGCAAGCGGTTACGTATTGCTGTCGATTCCCATTTTGGCAACCGCTGGTAACACCACTTGGTTGTTGGCACTGACCTGCTTCGCTTTGTTCTTGATTGCATTTGGTAACGGTCTGTTCAAGGGTAACTTGCAGGCTATCGTTGGTCAGATGTATGACAACTTTGAGGCTGAGGCTGCAAAAGAGGGCCCCGAGGCTTTGACTTTGGCTAAGAGCAAGCGTGACTCTGGTTTCCAAATCTTCTACGTATTCATCAATGTCGGTGGTCTGATCGCTCCCTTCGTAGCTCCTCTGCTGCGTGAGTGGTGGTTGAATACCAACGGAATGGTTTACAACGCACAGCTTCCCGCACTCTGCCACGAGTTTATTCAGAACGCAGGCGCAATGGCTCCCGAGGCTATGGCTAACTTGCAGCAGTTGATGGCTGAGGCTGGTGGTGTAGTTGAGGATATGGCTACATCGTGCCAGAACTACTTGCAGATCTTCAACGAGGGTATTCA
>JAFNVH010000028.1 GCA_017379895.1 Rikenellaceae bacterium
ATTGGTAGACACGCTACTTTGAGGGGGTAGTGAGCATTAGCTCGTGCAAGTTCGAGTCTTGTCCTGGGCACCATAGAAACGCGTCTGACGAAAGTTAGGCGCGTTTTTTTGTTGTGCAAAATGCAAGGACAAAATTAAAGCCACGCTTTCAGGCGTGGCTTTTTTCGTTGTGGAGAGCGGTCGCTATTTTCTGCGAGGAGCAAATTCGAGACGCGAGCCGCGTACCGAACGATCGACACGACCCTCAGTGAAGGCCTTGCGACCACCAACCAGCGTCAGCTCGACCGACGACGAGAAACGCTCACCCTCGAAGGGCGACCAACCGCATTTATACAACACGTTCTCGCGCGTAACGGTCTGCGTCTTCTGCGGATCAACCACCACAATATCAGCGTGATAGCCCTTGCGCAGGAAGCCACGACCAACAACACCGTAGCGCACCGCAGGCGCGTGGCACATCTTTTCGACCACCTTTTCGACAGGCAGGACACCGCGCTGCGCCAGCTCCAACATCATCACAAGCGAGTGCTGCACCGACGGACCGCCCGACGGGCACGACCAATAGGGTTGCAACTTCTCCTCGTCGCTGTGGGGTGCGTGGTCGGTAGCCACCAGATCGACCTTACCATTGAGCAGACCCTCGCGCAGAGCGTCGCGATCGGCACGGCTCTTGACCGCCGGATTCCACTTGATGCGGTTGCCGCGCAGGGCGTAATCCTCGTCGGTGAACCAGAGGTGGTGAACGCACACTTCGGCGGTTATATTCTTTTCGTTCAGGGGTTTAGAACTAAGCAGCGAGAGCTCGCGGGCGGTGCTTACGTGCAGCAGATTGAGTTCTGCCGAGTAACGATCGGCCAGCTCGACAGCGCGTGCCGACGAGAGATAGCAGGCCTCCGCATCACGGATCAGGGGGTGCATCGCGGAGGTTACGTTGTCGCCATAGCGAGCGCGGAACGCCTCGATCTGGGCGCGGATACGCTGCTCGTCCTCGCAGTGGGTTGCCACCACGACGGGCGACGAATCGAACACGGCCGAGAGCGTGCGCTCGTTATCGACCAGCATATTGCCCGTCGATGAGCCCATAAACATCTTCACGCCACACACCGCGCGTGGATCGATGCGACGCACCTCGTCGATATTGTCGTTCGTGGCGCCCAAATAGAACGAATAGTTAGCAACAGAGCACTCGGCTGCGCGGTCGAATTTGCGTTCTAAGTCGCTTAGTGTCACCGTCGGAGGCTTCACATTGGGCATATCCATAAACGAAGTTACACCACCCGCAACGGCCGCTGCCGACTCAGAGGCGATGTCGCCCTTGTAGGTCAAACCCGGCTCGCGGAAATGTACCTGGTCGTCGATCGCGCCCGCCATAACCCACTTGCCTGTTGCGTCGTAGCGTTCACCCTCGAAATCACCCTCGAAACAACCCTCGCCAATGCTGTCAATCAGGCCGTTACGGACAATGATATATCCCTCGAAAGTGCGGCCCTCGTTGATGATCTGACCGCCGTAAATAAGAATTGGTGTCATACGTAATTAGTTTTTCACCACAAATTTAGTAATTTTGTGGCAAATTCATCAACTATGCCGCAAACAATCACCATTCAACTCTCTCCCCGCGAGGCCGCCGACCCCGAAATCTATACCTCGTTGGCAGCCCGTCGCCTGGGTATTCGTCGCTCGGAGATAGCTCTGGCGCGTGTCGTGAAACGTTCGATCGACGCCCGCCAGCGCAACGTGAAGGTCAATCTCTCGATCGAGATCTACATCGACCGCGAGCCCCAACCCGCCCCCGTACACTTCGACTACCCCGATGTTAGCGGTCGTACCGAGGTGGTGATTGTCGGTTCGGGCCCTGCGGGATTGTTCGCGGCGCTGCGACTTATCGAGCTGGGTTACAAGCCGATAGTATTGGAGCGCGGTCGCGATGTGTCGGCCCGCAAGCGCGACATCGCGCAGATCAACCGCAATGGCGACATCGATCCCGACTCGAACTACGCCTTTGGTGAGGGCGGCGCAGGAACATTCTCAGACGGCAAGCTCTTCACCCGCTCGAAGAAGCGCGGCGACTACAACAAAGCTCTGCAAACGCTTGTATATCACGGTGCTATACCCGATATTCTGTTCGAGGCACACCCCCATATCGGGACCGACCGCCTGCCGCGCATTATGACCAACGTGCGACAGACGATCCTCGCGTCGGGTGGTGAATTTCTGTTCGACAGCCGCGTTACGGGACTGATTATCAAGGGTGATCGCGTCGAGGGCGTCGAGTGTGGCGACCGCCGTATCGAGGCTGCGGCCGTGGTGCTGGCGACGGGTCACTCGGCACGCGACATCTACCGAATGTTGTACACAAATGGTGTGCGCTTAGAGGCCAAGGCCTTCGCGATGGGCGTGCGAATCGAGCACCCGCAGGCGCTGATCGACTCGATCCAATACCATTGCCGTGAGCGTGGTGAGTATCTGCCTGCGGCATCTTATTCTCTTGTTTGTCAGCAGTTTGGGCGCGGCGTCTATTCGTTCTGTATGTGCCCTGGCGGATTCATCGTGCCCGCGATGACCGAGCAGTGGCAGTCGGTTGTGAATGGTATGTCGCCCTCGGGTCGTAACTCGGTGTTCGCAAATTCGGGACTCGTGACCGAGGTGCGCACCGAAGATTATGCGCACCTGCGTGAGAGGTTTGGCGAGCTGGCCGGTTTGGAGTATCAAGAGCAGTTGGAGCGCCTCGCACGCGAGCAGGGCGGCGACAAACAAATAGCTCCCGCACAGCGAGTTGCGGACTTCGTGGCGGGTCGTCGTTCGACCTCGATCCCGCGCACATCATATATCCCCGGTACGGTTGCGTCAGAACTTTCGTCGTGGTTGCCGCCATTTATGGGCGAGGCTCTGCGCGCCGGAATCGGCCACTTCGGTCGCCGAATGAAGGGCTTCGTGACCAATGATGCGGTGGTGCTGGGTGTCGAATCGCGCACCTCATCACCCGTACGTATTCCGCGCGATGGTGAGTCACTGATGCACCCCGAGACGCTCGGCCTGTTCCCTGCGGGTGAGGGTGCGGGTTATGCGGGAGGCATCATCTCGGCGGCACTCGATGGCGAGCGTATTGCCGATAAGGTGGCCGAATACATCTCGCGCGGCAGAAAATAGCAAAACGCACCCATAGGGCGTGCTATTTTTGAAATTTATTTTGTATCTTGCACCGTAGTTAGGTTTAAAGCACAATGACAGCTATGGACACTTTGACTCGTGAGCAACGCTACGCGCGTCTGCTCGATTTGGTTCAATCGAATTTCTCGCCCGTGACGCAGAAGTGTGTTGACGAAGCGCTCGAATATGCCGACCGTGCACTCGACGGTCAACTCCGTTATGATGGCTCACCGATGTTGGATCACGCCGTGCGTACAGCCGAAATCGTGATCTCGGAGATCGGTCTGGGTCGCAACTCGACCGTAGCAACAATTCTCCACGATGTGGTGCGTATAGCAGCCAAGAATGGCGCTGAGAAGTTGGAGCGCGTGACGGCCGAAATACGCTCACAATTTGGCGATTACGTGGTCGATATAACCCGCGCATTGGCCAATATTTCCGATGTTAAAACCAAAGTTGCAAAGGAGCAGGCCGACAATTTCCGCGACCTGATCGTGTCGTATTCGACCGACCCGCGCGTGATTCTGATCAAGCTGGCCGACCGCCTCGAAGTGATGCGTTCGCTGTCGATCTTCCCCGCCGCAAAACACCACAAAAAGAGCTGGGAGAGCCTCAATATCTATGCCCAGATCGCTCACAAATTGGGTCTTTACGCCATCAAGAGCGAATTGGAAGATATCTCGCTCAGCTATCTCGAACCCGATGACTATCAGCATATTCTGTCGAAATTGAAGGAGACCTCGCAGGAGCGTCAGCAGTTGATTGCCCGTTTCTTGGAGCCCGTTATCCCGAAGCTCGACAAGATGGGGTACGAGTACCACATCAAGAGCCGCACCAAGTCGATATTCTCGATCTGGACCAAGATGCGCAAGAGCCACATCCCGTTCGAGGAGGTCTTCGATATCTTCGCCCTGCGCATCATCGTCGACTGCCCGCGCGAGATCGAAAAGACCCTCTGCTGGAACATCTATTCGGTTGTGACCGACTTCTATACGCCCAATCCTGACCGTATGCGCGATTGGATATCGATCCCAAAATCAAATGGTTACGAATCACTCCACACCACTGTCGTGACCAAGGAGGGTCGCTGGGTAGAGGTGCAGATTCGCTCGCAGCGTATGGACGAGGTTGCCGAGCGCGGTATCGCCGCACACTGGCGCTACAAGGGTGTCAATCAGGGTGCTCAGACCAGCGAGCAGTGGCTCGGTCGTCTGCGCGAACTGATGGAGACCACAACCCACTCGCTCGTGCAGCGCTTCGACGCCAAGCCCGCCTCGGGCGAGATCTTCGTCTTCACGCCCAAGGGCGACCTGCGTAAACTGCCCGAAGGTGCTACGGTGCTCGATTTTGCTTTCGACATCCACTCGAATGTGGGTTGTACCTGCGCGGGCGCGAAGATCAACCATCGCAACGTATCGATCCGCGAGGTGCTGCGCAATGGCGACATCGTCGAGATCATCACCCAAAAGAACCAGACCCCGAAATCGGATTGGCTCAACGTGGTGACCACAACCAAGGCCCGCAACAAGATCCGCCAATTCCTGCGCGAAGAGCAGGCTCGACAGGCACGCCTGGGACGCGAGGAGCTAGAGCGCAAGTTGAAGAATTGGAAGATGAACATCGCCATCGATGATGCGGTGGTCTATCTGTGTAAGGCGCTGAAAATCCGCACGGGAACCGAACTCTACAACCGTATTCTGAACGAGAAGCTCGACTTCGCGCAGATCAAGGAGATCATCACGCGCCACCTGAGTGGCGAGGCCGACGAGCAGCGCCGCACAACAGCTGCCGCAATCGACGCCGCAAAGCTCGACTCGACGAAGGTTTACAATACACAACCGTCGGGCGATGCACTGGTGATCGACGACCGCATCAGCAAGATCGACTACAAGCTGGCCAAGTGCTGCAACCCGATTATGGGCGACGAAGTGTTTGGTTTTGTGACAATTAACGCGGGTATCACGATCCACCGCACCGACTGCCCCAATGCCGCACGTCTGCGCGAGAACTACCCCTACCGCATTATGGAGGCTCGTTGGCGCGAGCAGGTGCAGGGGGGAGCTTTCCGCGCGTCGATCAAGATCGTGGCCGAGGATACGACCGGTATGGTGAACCGCATTACCGAAGTCATCAACCGCGATCTGAAACTCAATATTCGCTCGATGAATCTCTCGTCGAGTGGTGGCACGCTGTCGGGTCTGATCAATGTCGAGGTGCCCAGCACGAACATTGTCGATATGCTGATCCACAGCATTCTGCGTATCCGCGGCGTTCAGCGCGCCTACCGAGTGAACAACTAAGACACAAATATCTCAAACTAAAACGAGCCACGCTCCATTGGGGTGTGGCTCTTTATTTTGCGTCTATATTTTGGGGTGGCCGCGCGAGACAACTAAAAACCCCTCTCGATTTGCATCGAAAGGGGTGATATTAGGTTAGTTAGGTTAATGAGACGTGTATAACATCCGTCATCACGACGACCATTATCACATTTTCTTAATGCAAATATAATGATTCGGGGTTAAACTTCCAAATCTTTTCATAATAATTTATCACTTTTTCACGTATTTTAATAAAGAATAATAAATCTATCGCGCATCAAAAAGACAGTCCATAACCTGCAACCCCAAATTAAAAAACGAACGTTTGTAGCTGGAATCCCCGCCAGAAGAGAGCCAGAGGGCTCGATGAGGACTAACAAAAGGCGTCAAGAGGACTCCGAGAGGGACGCACCAACCCCTCCCGAGAGCCCTCCGTACGAGCCTATTCACCAACGGCAATCGGCTGGTCGAGTTCGTCAACGGCGATCGCATCGGCCGCATCTCTACCGACCGTTTTGAGGGTTATCTCCGCCCCACCAACGTGGCGGTGGCGATAGCTAACGGGCGTATGGCCATAGGCCTTCTTGAAGAGTTTGATGAAGTGCGACGTGTTGGGAAATCCGCACTCCAAACCCACCTCCGAGATCGATTTGTTGGTCGAGATAAGCAGCAGTCGTGCGTGCATCAGTCGCTGCTTGATGAACCAGCGGTGCGGCGGCTCGATAAAGTGTTTCTTGAACTCCTTCTTGAACGAGGTGAGCGAACGGTTGCACATTCGCGCCAGCTCCTCGATCGGAATATCCTCGAAGATGTGCGCATAGATGATCTGTTCGAAGCTCTCCTTGCTGGTGTCGGCGTTGTCCATCACCTTGCTCTTGATGCAATTATCCTCTTGCGACACAATCAGATAGATCAGCTCGGTCATTTTCAGATTCTCGGCCGTCTCGTCGTGGTTGAACAACTCGTCCTTGATATAATTATTGGTAGTCAGGAAGAAGTTGCGCAGAGCATTTGTCGCCTCGCAGACCACGTAATTCTGTTCGCGGCACGCTGCGCACGAGTGGTCGTTCGAGATATTCATATGATAGGTAATGCTGAGTTGCGAGAGGATCGAGGCCAGCTGCGACGGCGTGTAGTAGAACATAATCTGCTCGAAGGGGCGGTTTGTTTCGGGCTGATCTTCGATGTAGTGGTTGCCCGTAGCGAGGAAGAACAGATCGCCCCGCCCGATCTCCTGGCGCACGTCACCCGAATAGATATACTTTTTGCCGCGCAACACCATTCCGATCCCGTGCCGCGAGAGGTTGTATGACTGGATTCCGTTGTGGTAAGGTTGTGCGTACTTTGCAATTACGGGCTGTTGCACAGCCGCCGAGAAGTTGTTTGCCATAGAAATGATTTTTTAGCGAATGAAACAATTGCGTCGGCCATAGAAAGCAACGGACATCAGCCCGCGACGCAATCATCATTTGGCGTTTGCAATAGCAAATTTACAAGATTATATTGTATTAGCAAAATAATTACGCAAAAACATCCTTTAGCCGACATCGACCGCCAAACAATTACTCAATGTACTATTGTTCTGATATTTACGCATACTCATAGCCTTTATTTTGTCATTATACAGTTCAAAAACATCAACAAAAGAGCTAAAAACATTAAATATAATCTTGTAATCTCGGTTAAAAAAATCCATTTACGCGACAATTGCACTTTTTAGTATAATTATTCTCGGAACGAATTACAATATATACAAAAAAACGAGCGACAGCATTTTCAGCTGTCGCTCGTCAATAAGTTCAGTGCCTCAGTGTGACAGATTATCGAACATTCTATGAGGGGTATTTGAAGTGTGTAGAGTTCTATAATTGGCTGAGGGAGAACAGATATTTCTACATTATATAAACTTATTGTAATATTTTTCTTAACTTTAA
>JAFNVH010000001.1 GCA_017379895.1 Rikenellaceae bacterium
GGGCGAGGTGAAGGGGTGGTGCATAGCGTAGAAACGCTGAGTCTCGTCGTCCCACTCGAACATCGGGAAGTCGACAACCCACAGCGGAGCGAACTTCTTGGGATCGCGCAGACCCAGACGCTCGGCAACCTCCAAACGCAGTGCGCAGAGCTGAGTCAGAGCCTTGAACTTAGCACCGCACAGAATCAGTACCAAGTCGCCAGCCTCGGCACCAGCCTTGTCGGCCATAGCCTTAACCTGCTCGGGCGAGTAGAACTTATCAACTGACGACTTAACACCATCAGCCTCGACGCGAATCCAAACCAAACCCTTAGCACCCACCTGCGGACGCTTAACGAAGTCGGTCAGCGAGTCGATCTGCTTGCGGGTGTAAGCGCCGCAACCCTTAGCTGCGAAACCTACAACGTAGTCAGCATCGTCAAATACGGGGAAGCCGTGGCCCTTAGCCAAATCGGTAATGTCGGCGAACTCCATACCGAAACGCAGGTCGGGCTTATCCGAACCGTAGCGCTCCATAGCCTCGATCCAAGGCATACGCTGGAAAGGCTCGTTGAATTCGATATCGAGCACTTCCTTGAACATAAACTTAGCCCAACGCTCGAAGATAGCCAATACGTCCTCCTGCTCAACGAATGACATCTCGCAGTCGATCTGAGTGAACTCGGGCTGACGGTCAGCGCGCAGGTCCTCGTCACGGAAGCAACGTACGATCTGGAAATAGCGGTCGTAACCTGCCACCATCAACAGCTGCTTCAAGGTCTGGGGCGACTGCGGCAGAGCGTAGAACTGATTGGGATTCATACGGCTCGGAACAACGAAGTCACGTGCACCCTCGGGAGTCGATTTGATCAGGTATGGAGTCTCTATCTCGAGGAAACCCTCCTTGTCGAGGAACGTACGCACAGCCTGTGCCATACGGTGGCGCAGGATCATTGCACGCTGCAGGGGAGGACGACGCAGGTCGAGGTAACGGTAACGCATACGCAGGTCGTCGCCACCGTCCGAGTTCTCCTCGATGGTGAACGGAGGAGTCTGAGCGGCGTTGAGAATAGTGAGTTTCTCGGCAGCCACCTCGATATCGCCGGTTGCCATCTTGGGGTTCTTCGACTGGCGCTCGATAACGCGACCTGTCACCTGAATAACATATTCGCGACCCAGTTCGGCAGCAGCCTCGCGGGTTTCGGCGGGCGAGTTCTCTTCGACTACGATCTGGGTGATACCATAACGGTCACGCAGGTCAATAAAAGTCATTGCGCCGAGGTTGCGAACCTTCTGCACCCAGCCAGCCAAAGTTACTGTTTCGTTTACGTTGCAGCTTCTCAAACAGCCGCAAGTGTGAGTTCTGTACATAGTTTTGTATCTGTTTTTGTTTTGCTTCCTGTTTTTGCATTTCAGTCTATGACTGATGCAACCGACAAAATTACAAAATAACTCATAACTCGCAACCATTCCGGCCTAAAAAATAGTCATTCGGGATCAAATAATTTTGAATCTTGAATTTTGGATCTTGAATTTGTATACCTTTGTGCAAGAATTAACAACAAAAATCACTAAAAAGATGAATCTAGACGTCCTGAAACCGACACTTGCCGACGACGAAAAATATATGCGTCAGGCAATAAATGAGGCTCGTCAAGCGTTAGCTAAAGAGGAGATACCTATTGGTGCTGTGGTAGTTTGCGGTGGGCGCGTGATCGGTCGCGGTCACAACCTATCCGAAACGCTCGGCGACGCTACGGCTCACGCCGAGATGCAGGCACTGACGGCAGCGGCAACCTCGCTCGGCGGCAAGTATTTGCCTGAGTGTACGCTCTACGTTACGGTCGAGCCGTGCGTGATGTGTGCCGGAGCGTCGGCGTGGTGTCAGGTTGGACGTGTTGTGTGGGGTGCCGATGACCCCAAAAGAGGCTCTACACGCTATTCTCCTTCGCTGTTTCATCCCCGTACAAAAGTGACACGAGGGGTGCTGGCGACGGAATGTGAGGCTATGATGACCGAATTTTTCAAAAAACTGCGCCGCTAGTTTTGGAATATATTTAGTTTTTTACTACTTTTGTCGAGATAAAGTCCCCGCTAACGGAGCGCTGAATGAAGAAATTACGAACACACAAAAAATTATTAATAATTACAAAAAACAAAGAATGATGAAAAAGGTATTTTTAGCAGTTGTTGCATTGTTTGCTATCGGTACTATCTCGGCTCAGACTGCTGAGGACGTAACCGCTAAGTTCAACGAGGCAGCAGGTCTGATGAACGCTAAGGATTTCGCAGGTGCAGTTGCTGCACTTAACGAGGTTGTTGCAATGAGCGCAGATGTAGAGGGTACTGAGGCTACTGCTGAGCAGGCACAGGGTTACATCCCCACTTGCTACTTCCAGGCAGGTTTGAAGCAGGCTCAGAGCCAGCAGCTCGACGAGGCTCTGGTTAACTTCCAGAACGCAGTTGAGACCGCAGAGCTCTACTCGAACCCCAAAGTTATGCGTAACGCTAAGACTATGATCGGCCGTGTTTACACTATGAAGGGTGGTTCGGCGTTCAACTCGGGCGACTATGCTACTGCTGCTGATGTATTTGCTAAGGGTTTCGAGGCTGACCCCAACAACACTAAGCTGGGTCTGAACCTCGCGAAGAGCTACTATGAGTTGGGTAAGTTCGACGAGGCCGTTGCAGTTCATAAGTCGATTTTGGCTCAGACTCTTCCTCGCTTCGAGGCTGACAAGGCTCAGGCTAAGGTTGATATGACCTACTATTTCACCAAGAATGTTGCTGAGATGCAGCAGGCTGAGGAGGTAGACAACGCCGCTATCTTGGCATTGGTTGAGAAGTGGGTTGCTGCTGACGCTACTGATGCTACCGCTAACAAGATGTTGGTTTCGCAGCACTTGGCAATGAAGAACTACGATAAGGTTATTGAGTTGGCTGAGACTGTTGCAGCAATGCAGGCTGACGAGGCAGACAAGTCGGATGTTTACTATTCGCTTGGTATGGCTCACAACGCTAAGGAGCAGAAGGCTGAGGCTATCGCAGCATTGAAGAAGGTTACCGCTGGTAACGCTGCAGCTGCCGCTAAGACCGCTGTTGCTGAGTTGAGCAAGTAATTCATCGGATTACATAACTGAGGCTAAAAACGCCCGATCCCACGCAGGGGTCGGGCGTATTTTTATTATATGATAGCTGGTAGATGTTTTTGCGATGATTGAGCTAGCCATTTGCGATTGAGATAAAAGTTGCAGAGCAGTATCACGATTTGGCATATGGGGGTGATGGCGGACAATACGATGATCTAAACAACGAGTTTGGAGCTTGGCGAATTGTTTGGATAGGCGAGCAAGAGTTTTAGCCCTTGATTGAATATTGAATAATATAAAGCCGCGCTCGGATTTTCGGGTGCGGCTTTTTGTGGGGCGAGAAGTAAAAAAAAGCCAAGAACTATACATCGTATTGAAATAATACGTATATTTGCAATGCATAAGGAGCTGAAAGTGGTTAATACTCCACAATCGGTGAAAAGGGAATCCAGTGAAAATCTGGAACAATACCAGTTGCTGTAAGTCCCATCTATATGAGCAATTGCAACTATGATTGCTGCTCGAAAAAGATGAATGTTGGACGCACTCTTTGCCACTGATCTTTGAGATTGGGAAGGCGCGACAACGGACAAGTCAGAAGACCTGCCTTTGCATTATGGATTTATAACCTGCTGGGATACTGGTCATAATCATAATTTTTTTATTACTGTTTTATGCTTGATTGAGCGATTGGCGCATCGGAGGATTATGACATTGTCATATGCTTTCGTTTGTGTTCTGTTTAGCAAGGTGTAGACGGCCTGTATTGTGGCCATTTTACCTCGTCGCTTCTTGTCGCTATGTGGGTGGATTTGTTTCGCCCGATTATGCTTTGACTTTTTAAGAAGTCAGCAAGCTGTATGCAGTAATATCGAATAATTAACAAAAAGATTATGACGAAAATGGCAGCATCGGCTTGTACATCGGGCGTAAATGAGTTGGATAGTTTGATCCTCAAATGTAATTTGTGGAAATTCCTCAAAGTACTGCGAGCTCAGAACCTGCCAGCTTATAAAATGGTGATTGGGTCTCCGATAACAACCATTTGGATTGAGATATGGGACAAAAAGAGTGGCGAAGTGATAGCGACGCTTTCGGTTGCTCAATTTGTAAAAAAGTTGCGCTCACTGCCGACTAAGGGGGTGGCGTTCCGTGTCCATTTCCGTATTTATCAATTTTCGCAACATACGATTGACGGTCAACAGTCCAGCGGAGAGAACGTCTGGACTGCGACTCATCGTGAGCATCTTACAGTCGACGTATTTCCTCATTTATTAGCATATATCTGTTACGAACATCTGCAAACCAATGCATCTTCTTTTGAATTAGACCGAGAGAAGATCCTTCATTACGCTCTTGCGCGAAAAGATGTGATGGTGCTCGCCCCAATGATAGCCGAGTATAATGAGTTTCTAAAAAATGAAAAATAATTAATCACAAAAAAAGTATAAAACTATGATCCAAACAAAATCAATGCATCAAGATTTGAAAAGTTATTTGCCTCCTGTCATCGAGGTAGTGGAAGTAAAGGTTGAATCGGGTTTCGCTGTGTCAGATTCGCAGCAGGAGCCGTCGCCGTGGGAAGATATGTAAATTAACAAAATGTATATTGTTATGAAAAAGAAACTATTAATTGCAATGGCAGCAATGACTTTCGTTGCTTGTCAGAAAGATGATTCAGAACTTTTTGCAAATGGGGATAGCCTAATTGTGAAGGGAAGTCACAGCGTCGAGACTCGCACAGCATTTGGAATGCCCAATAGCTCGGAGATCCCTTATACTTGGACTGCTGGCGATTATATCTGGTTGGGTAACAATAAGAGTTCGGTGATTGCTGAGGATTGCTCATTGGCACATTTCGAGTTTAAGGGCGGTACGGCAACAGTCGGTACGGGACACATATTCTATAATATGACAGGTCAGGCTAAGAATGCCAACGTTCTTGCTGAGCAGACGGCCGATCGCAACCTCGGTAACGATGGTGATTTTGGTTACGCCACATTGGACGAGTATAACTGCTTCTATCTGGAGCACAAGACGGCTTATGTGTGGTTTGATACCAAGAGTACCGACAGCGATATGCCCAAGCTGACCTCAATCACACTCTCGACCGAGGACATTGCCATTGCAGGAGAGCGTACCTACAACTTTGCGAGTGGCGAGTGGGATAGTGCGACTGCAAATGGCAGCTCGACCATTACTCTTACGTTCGATGGCGGATACACATTGCGGGCTTCGAATAGTAGTGTTATGGCAGCGATGGTTGTGCTTCCTGCCGAGGTTGCAGGAACGAAACTGACCGTAACCTACACCTTCGACGATGAGAGTACGTTTGTCGAGGAGAAAACTCCGTCAAAAAACTTCACAAGCGGTGCTACACAGCGTATTGCGACTACAATCAACAAGAGTGATTTGATCCAACAAAAGCCTGAACTCGATTATGAGTTGCGTATCCTGACTTTCGAGGATTCAGACGTTAAGTTTGAGCCCTATTATCTCGATTATGTCAATGATTGGGAAGGCAAAGAGATCACTAAGTGGAGCGATTTGATCGACAAACCGCAGTACAACGGTCCTATGCTTTATGGTAACGACCAAAGGGATGCAATGTATTACTGGTATGACAAGAACAACACCGAGCTCTATCATATGTTCCCCGATAATTATGCTTATTGCTACTGGGGCGGTGGTCACGCCATTTCGAACTATTGGGCTCCGGGTTATACTGATGAGGATCGCAACAAGCACGTTGCCACATACTATGGCCAGGATTATCTTGACCAGTGGGTCGGTAAGCCTGGTGCCGATGGTGCACTTGGTTGGTTCCTTATGCAGTTGATGGTTCCCATTGCACCTCACTCGGGCAAAAACTTTGTGGTGCATTATGGCTACAAGGATTTCTTCACTTATATTGACAATCTTCCCGAACTGTCGTTTCCTGACGGCAAGGCTCGCGTAATAGACCATATGTATGTCACCAATACTAACTACACTCTCAACCAGCTCTACAATGGCGTCAAGAGCGAGGAGGGCAACAACTTCGGTGGTGATTGGTCTGGCTTGACTGAGGATGCTTGGTTGAAGATCGTGGCAAGTGGTTACGATTCGGAGGATGCAGATCCTGCTACTGATGAACCGACGAGTGAGGTTGAGTTCTATCTGGTCAAAGGTTTCAATGTGGTCGAGGATTGGCAGAAATGGGATCTCTCGGGACTTGGTCCGGTTGTAAAGGTAAGATTCAATTTCCTCTACTCGGAAGAGATGGGCGGTAGATATGGATTCACTATTCCTGGTTACTTCGCCTACGATGATGTGGCTGTGCGATTCGATTGTGAATAAACGTCTAAAGAATCTAATATGAACGGTAAAATAAGGTTTTTGTTTCTATTAGTGGTTGTTGCGTTCTTCTCGTCTTGCAATATAGACGAGGAGATCACGACAACTTTGCCCCCGAAGATCGTTCTCGATAACGAAACCGGGGTCTATGCCGTGAAGCAGGGGCGCGAAATCATTATCGCTCCCAAATATGAGTCGGCCGAAGATGCAACCTATCGTTGGACTATGGAGGGGAAGGTGCTTGGCACCTCTCCCTCGTTGTCGTTTATGCAGGAGCAGGTCGGCGAGTACTTCATCACTATTGCTATAATGACAGACGGCGGCTCGGACGAGGAGGAAATTCGTGTCGATGTTGTCGAGTTGGAGATCCCGACCGTTTCTATTGCAGGTCACAAGCAGCAGACTATCGCCGTCGGAACGAGCCTCAACCTATCTGTTGCCGTGCGCGAAACCTCGCTCCCCACCACGCTCTGTTGGAGTGTGAATGGAGTGTCAGCAGGCGACGAGGCGACCTACGTATTCAATGCGCAAAGCATTGGCTGCTATACCATTACAGTCACAGCAACTAACGAAGACGGCACACACAGCGACCAGGTCGAAGTCGAGGTACTCGCAGCCGAGGATATGCCTTTGGTGTGGGAGTTTGACCGTACGGCATACCACACGGTTGCGGGTCGCAAACTGCTCATCGAGCCCTCGGTAATGAGCGACGAGAAGGGTATCACATATCTCTGGCAGGTGGCAGGCAAGAGTGAACCGCAGGGAGGTGATGCTCGCTTTGTATTTATGGCAGAGGCGGCGGGTGAGTATCGAATTACTGCAACGGCCTCAACCGAGAAGGAGGGTGAGCAGGTAACTCTCACGCGCGAATTCACCGTCGAGGTCTATGAGGAGGGGGAGTTCTACCGCGCCAAGAGTGGCACTTCGATGGCCGATTGGAACAAGGTCTACGAATATACACCTGCACCAGGTCAGTTCATTAACGAACTGAAGACAGGTGGCTTCGATGGCACGCAAACAACGCCCGAGGCGGCGATCGCCTACGCCGAGGCGCGAATGTCGGAGAAAGATAGCAAAGGTAATCCCAACCCAATCTGGGTGTCGCTCGGTGGCTTTGGCGGCTACATCGTGGTCGGCTTTGACCACAGCATCGACAACTCGGGCGACTACGACCTGGCTATTCTAGGCAACTCGTTCAGCGGCTCGTCGGAGCCCGGTATCGTATGGGTGATGCAGGACGAGAACGGCAACGGTCTGCCCGACGACACTTGGTATGAGCTGGCGGGATCGGAGACAGGCAAGGCCGAGACTATTCAGAACTATGCCGTGACCTACTACCGACCGACCGGTGCGGGTATGCCCGTACAGTGGAGCGACAACCTCGGCAATAGCGGTGAGATCGACTACCTCAAGCAGTTCCACCGACAAGATTACTACTATCCTCTGTGGATCGAGGCCGACAGCTATACCCTGCGCGGCACTTGCCTTAAGGCGCGCAACTACGATGTGTCGGGCAACGGCACCTATTGGGTCAATGCCGAGTATGATTGGGGTTATGCTGACAACTTCAGCCCGATCGACCGCCTGAACAACACCGACAATGCCGACGCTGCGGCCAACGCTAATCACTTCAAAATTTCGAATGCCATCGACTTTGAGTGCCAGCCTATTCATTTGGATTACATCGACTTCGTGAAGGTGCAGGTGGGTGTCAATGCTAAGAGTGGCTGGCTCGGCGAGGTGTCGACCGAGGTCTTCGGATTTTACGACTATAACATGAAAAAGTAATATGACAAGATTCGTCAAGTATATCCTTCTCTGCCTTGTCCTGCTCCCGACTGCGTGTATGGAGTGGGACTACGGCTTGGAGGAGTCGTTCGACACTTCGGCTTCGGGCGAGGGGTTGTTTATTTGCAATGAGGGCAACTTCCAATATGGCAACGCCACGCTCTCCTATTACGACCCCGCGACAAAACAGGTGCAAAACGAGGTTTTCTATCGCGCCAATGCGATGAAGCTGGGCGATGTGGCGCAGTCGATGATCATTCGCAACGGCATTGGCTGGGTAGTGGTCAACAACTCGCACGTGGTCTTCGCTATCGACATCAACACCTTCAAAGAGGTGGGACGCATCACAAACCTCACCTCGCCGCGATATATCCACTTTCTGTCGGACGAGAAGGCCTACATCACGCAGATCTGGGACAACCGCATATTTATCGTCAACCCCAAACGCTACGAGATTACGGGCTACATCGACATACCGAATATGACGATGGAGTCGGGTTCGACGGAGCAGATGGTGCAGTATGGCAAATATGTCTATGTGAACTGCTGGTCGTACCAGAATCGCATACTGAAGATCGATACCGAGACCGATCAGGTGGTCGATGAGTTGGTTGTGGGTATTCAGCCCACCTCGTTGGTGATGGACTGCAACAACAAGCTGTGGACCGTGACCGATGGTGGCTACGAAGGCTCGCCCTATGGTCATGAAACACCCTCGCTCTATCGCATTGATGCCGAGACGTTCACCATCGAGAAGCAGTTCCGATTCGATTTCGGCGATTGGCCCTCGGAGGTGCAGCTCAACGGTACCAAGGATAAGATCTATTGGCTCAACGACGACGTGTGGGAGATGGACGTGACGGCCGATCGCGTGCCCGTTCGTCCGTTCCTGCCCTATAATGGCACGCTCTACTATGGATTGACCGTCTGCCCACGTTCGGGCGACGTCTATATCGCCGACGCAATCGACTACGTGCAGCAGGGTATGGTCTACCGCTACTCGAAAGATAAGGAGCTGATCGACAGCTTCTATGTGGGCATTATCCCCGGAGCCTTTTGTTGGAAATAAACTATGTATGTGCAATGAAACGAGTCTTGTTAATACTCTGTCTGGCGCTTGCTTCGGGGCGAGCCTCGGCGCAAGATTACGATACCAAAGATTGGGCGCGCAAGGGTATCAATATTCCCGAAATCGCAGTTTATGGTGCCCGTCCGATGAAGGAGATCGGCGTGCAGCAGACCAAGTTCGATACGGTGATTCTCAAGGAGAACATCGCCCTTTCGATGGCCGACGTACTTACGTTCAACTCCTCGATATTTGTCAAGAACTATGGTCGTGCTACGCTCTCGACCGTGGCCTTTCGCGGTACCTCGCCCTCGCATACGCAAGTGTCGTGGAATGGAATGAAGATCAACAACCCGATGCTTGGTATGACCGACTTTTCGATGATTCCCTCGTATTTCATCGACGACGCCTCACTGCTGCACGGCACATCCTCGGTGAACGAGACGGGTGGCGGTCTGGGTGGCGCTGTGAAGCTCTCGACAAAGCCTGCACAAGCCGACGGTTTCGGGTTGCAGTATGTACAGGGAGTGGGTTCGTTCAAGACTTTCGATGAGTTTCTGCGCCTGACCTATGGCAACGACCATTGGCAGGTGTCCACTCGTGCGGTCTACTCATCGTCGCCCAATGACTACAAATTCCGCAACCACGACAAGAAGGTCAACGTCTACGACGATGAGATGAACATCATCGACCAATACTATCCAATCGAGCGTAATCGTAGTGGGGCGTACAAAGATTTTCATTTGCTGCAGGAACTCTATTACAATACGGGCGCGGGTGACCGTCTGGGACTCAACGCCTGGTACATCAACTCCAACCGCGAGCTTGCGATGCTGACTGTCGACCACGGCGATGAGACCGACTTCGAGAACCGCCAGCGCGAGCAGACCTTCCGCAGTGTACTCTCGTGGGATCATCTGCGCAAGGATTGGAAGATGGGTGCAAAGGCGGGTTACATCTATACGTGGATGGCCTATGACTATAAGCGCGACCTGGGCAACGGCATTATGGCGCATATGACGCGCTCGCGCAGCCGAATCAACACCTTCTATGGTCAGGTCGATGGCGAGTACTATATCGGTCGCAAATGGCTCTTCACAGCCAACCTTTCGCTGCATCAGCATATCGTAGAGAGCGAGGATAAGAACATCGTGCGCCAAGATGGCAACAAAGCCATCGTGGGCTATCGCAAGGGTCGCCCCGAGCTGTCGGGCTCGGCATCGGCAAAGTGGCGCCCGAACGACCGTCTGGGACTCTCGGTGGTGGTTCGTGAGGAGATGTTCGGCAAGGAGTGGACACCCATAATCCCCGCCCTATTTGTCGATGGAGTGCTCTGGCCCAAGGGCAACATCATCGCCAAGGCCTCACTCTCGCGCAACTATCGCTTCCCGACGCTCAACGACCTCTACTTCCTGCCGGGCGGTAATCCCGACCTGAAGAAGGAGAGCGGCTGGACTTACGATGCTGGACTCTCGTTCGCTGTGGGTAAAAAGGGCGTCTACTCGCTCAGTGGCTCGGCGAGCTGGTTCGAGTCGTTTATCAAAGATTGGATCATCTGGCTGCCGACAACAAAGGGCTTTTTCTCGCCCGACAACATCAAAGATGTGCACGCCTATGGTGTCGAACTGAAGGCAGACCTCGACGTTGCACTTAGCAAGGAGTGGCAGTTGGCGCTCAATGGCACCTTCTCGTGGACACCCTCAATTAACGAGGGTGAGCCTCGCACTCCAGCCGATCAATCGGTGGGCAAGCAGCTGCCCTATGTGCCCGAATTCTCATCGACGGTGACGGGTCGACTCTCGTGGCACAACTGGTCGTTCCTCTACAAGTGGTGTTACTACAGCGAGCGTTTCACGATGTCGTCGAACGATATTTCGCTGACGGGAAAGTTGCCTGAGTACTTTATGAGCAACATCTCGCTCGAGAAACTATTTCCGTTGCGTTGGGCCGACCTTTCAATCAAAGGCACGGTCAATAACATCTTCAACGAGGAGTATCTCTCGGTGCTTTCGCGCCCGATGCCAGGTATCAATTTTGAGATTTTTGTAGGCATTATGCCTAAGTGGAATAAAAAGAGATAAAAATGAGCCTGCCTAACATATTGTTAGACAGACTCTATGCTATTTTTTGAATTGTGATCCCGGCGGGATTCGAACCCACGACCCACAGCTTAGAAGGCTGTTGCTCTATCCAACTGAGCTACGAGACCATCGACATTTTGTGCGACTTGGTCGCAAAATGCTCCGCAAAGGTAATCAAAAATTGATAATTCACAATCCATTTGTCGAAAATTCTCCTCGAAGAGCGTCGAAGATAGTGAGTTTTGTTGATATAAGCATAAAATTGCGTCAAGTTGTAAATAGATATGTTGCCTTTATGTCGAGAGAATTGCTGTGTTTTTTCTTTCGATTTGGTCATCTTGGTAGAAATTATTATCTTAGCCACGACTTTGCAAACGGTTTATGTGCCCTGGATTGAAACTTAAACGAAACAGAAAATGGATTTCAAATATTCGCTCAATGAACGCCCGCGTGTGGCGATAATGGTAATGTATGCGCTGCAATGGTTGCTGATCGCGGTGCCGGTGGTGCTGACAAGTGCTTTTATCGCTCGTTTGCAGTACGATACGCTGGCCGAGCAGACGCTCTATACTCAAAAACTTTTCGGCGTAATGGGTCTGACGATGATCTTACAATCGTTGTGGGGTCATCGTTTGCCGTTGGTTGCGGGACCTGCGGCGGTATTGTTGGTGGGTGTGATGGCGGCGCTGGACGCATCGCCCGAGGTGATCTATACCTCGATAGCCGTAGGCGGTGTGGTGGTCGCATTGCTGGCGGCAATGGGCTGGATCAAAAAATTGCAACCACTTTTTACGCCTCGAATCTCGATAGTAATGATGGCGCTGATCGCATTTACGATTGTGCCCGTATTTTTGCGTCTGATCTTTGCTGACGCCAACCATTATGTGCTCTCGTTCGTGATGGCGGTGGTGTTGCCGATAGCAATGGCCGTAGCCAATAATCGTCTGCGTGGAGTGTGGAAATCGGTCGTTGTGTTGATTGCTTTGATTGTCGGTTCGGTGGTCTATTGTGCGGTGGCGGGGTTGCCTTCGTTGGAGGGTGCAACGGCGTCGGGTGCTGGCTCGCTGATTATCACTCCGAAGTTTGACGTAGGTGTGATAGTGGCGTTTTTGATATGCTATGTTGCGCTACTGATCAATGAGTTAGGTTCGGTGCAGTCGGTGTCGGCATTTGTCGGTGCGGATAATGTCCCCGAGCGTTCGACACGTGGTGTAGCGATGACAGGTTTGATGAATGTCGTGGCGGGAGCGTTGGGCGTTCTCGGCCCCGTGGACTATACGCTCAGCCCCGGTGTGATTGCGGCAACGGGCTGCGCATCGCGTTATCCGTTGGTGCTGACGGGTGTGGGTTTGGTACTGTGTGCGCTGTTTCCCCAGTTGGTAGCGGTTTTGGCGGCCATTCCATCGCCCGTGATGGGTGTGGTGCTGCTCTATTTGATGGCGGCACAGGTGGCGGCAACATTCCAAATGAGTGGTACGGCTGCGGCAGCAAAGGATTTCAATGGGGCGCTGACGATCGGTTTGCCGATTATGTTGGCACTTGTGGTGGCGTTCCTGCCCGCGGAGATATCGAGTGTGCTGCCTGCGGTGTTGCGACCGATCGTGGGTAACGGATTCGTGATGGGCGTGATCGTGGTGATGCTGCTCGAACACGTGGTTTTCCGCAAACGAGGCTTATAACAAAGGGAATATAGATTGTAAAATAGTGCGGTTTGTAGGTCTATTCGTGAAAATTACGTATATTTGTACGATTTATGTATTTAGACTTGTTGTTTAAAAAATTGAGAACTGATAATTAAGTTATAGAAACGAGATTATGGTGAAAAGAGGCAATTGGTTGCAGCAAGTTAGCGAGGAGAAGTATTTTAATTACTGGATAATACTGCTGATCGATACGTTTGTGTCGGCGGCGGCGACACTGATTTCAGTTTTGGGTATTTCGTACCTGACCGAAACGGTGGTGCCGTCGAGTGTACTGATGCTGACTATTGGTGTGGCAGTAGTTACAAGTGTGGTGGCATTCGTCGCGATGCGCACTTATAAGATCATTATTCGCTACTCGACACTCAAAGAGATAGGTCGTTTTGTAGTGGCGTGTTTGATCAAGGTGCTGATCGTGTTTGTCTATCTGGGTATGATTGAGCGTATCGTGCCTGATTTTGGTACGCACGGAATCTTCTACGCTTCGATAGATGGAGTGCTGACGCTGGTGACACTCGTTGTGTTGCGAGTTGTGATGCTGGTAGCATATGATACGATGAAATCGCGTATTGTGGCTAATCGCCGTGTGAAGAAGGTGCTTGTCTATGGCATTGGTGATCAGTCGGTAGCGATGATTATGCGTTTGCAGAATTCGCCTAATTACCGCATTATGGGTTGCTTGACCTATGGTGCTAAGCTGCGCTCGTATCGTGTTGGCGATCAGCCGGTATACTACTTTGAGGATTGCGAAGATTTGCAGCGAGTGACGACCCGATTGTCGATTGATGGTGTGATATTACCTACCAGCGATTGCGTGCAAGAGGAGAAGGATCGTTTGATTCGTTATTGTGAATCGTTGGGTGTGAAGGTGCTGGTTACGCCTCCTGTAGATGAGGTCGTCGATGGCAAAATTATGCGACAGTTGATCCGTGAAGTCAAGATCGAGGATCTGCTGGGTCGTGCCGAGATTAATGTCAATATGACCGAGATAGGTGCGTCTTTGCGAGGAAAAGTAGTGCTGGTAACGGGTGCTGCGGGGTCGATCGGTAGCGAGTTATGTCGTCAGATTGCGACATTCGATGTGCAACGACTGATTCTGCTCGATTCGGCTGAAACCCCGATGCATAATATAAGTTTAGAGTTGGAGGCACGCTTTCCCGAATTGGAGTTTGTCCCTGTGGTGGGAGATGTGCGTATTCGCGAGCGTGTCGAGATGGTATATCGCGTCTATCGCCCGTCGATAGTGTTTCACGCTGCGGCATATAAACACGTGCCACTGATGGAGGAGAATCCGTGTGAGGCGGTGTTGGCTAATGTCGTAGGAACGCGCAATGTGGCTGACCTGGCGGTGAAGTACAATGCCTATAAGATGGTAATGGTGTCGACCGATAAGGCGGTTAATCCGACTAATATTATGGGAGCGTCGAAGCGTCTGGCTGAGATCTATATCCAGAGTCTTGGATTGGCTATTGCCAAGGGTGAGGTAAAGGGCTCTACCCGTTTTGTGACGACGCGCTTTGGTAATGTGCTTGGCTCGAATGGCTCGGTAATTCCGCGTTTCCGCGAGCAGATCGAGAAGGGTGGTCCCGTAACGGTTACACATCCAGAGATCATTCGCTACTTTATGACCATTCCCGAGGCGTGCCGATTGGTAATGGAGGCGGCAACGATGAGCAATGGCAATGAAATCTTTGTGTTCGAGATGGGCGAGCCGGTAAAGATTGCCGATTTGGCGCGTCGTATGATCGAGTTGGCGGGCTTGAAGGTTGGCAAGGATATCGAGATCGAATATACGGGTCTGCGTCCGGGCGAGAAACTCTATGAGGAGGTGCTTTCGACTAAGGAGAATACGCTCCCCACGACGAATAAGAAGATTCACGTGGCTAAGGTGCGTCAATACGACTATCGATCGGTAGTTGAACAGCTTACGGCGCTGGACCAATTTGCAGCTGAGGTTGATATTCCTGCGACGGTACGTTTGATGAAGAGTATCGTGCCTGAGTATAAGAGCCAGAACTCACGATTAGAGCAGTATGACCGCGAGATCGAGAGTAATGAGCAGCAGGAGCGCACAGCATAGCTGAGGGGTGGTGAGTACCCCTAAAAAAGAGAGAGAAGAGTGGTTGCGCCTTGTATGGGAGCAACGAAGAGATAACAAATAAGAGAGAGTACTACGTATGAAGATAGCAATCGTAGGTACGGGTTACGTTGGCTTAGTGTCGGGAGCTTGTTTTGCCGAGATGGGTGCCGATGTGACCTGTATAGATGTAGATAAACGTAAGATCGAGATGCTTAGCTCGGGTCAGATTCCGATCTATGAGCCTGGACTCGAAGAGCTGGTTGTGCGCAATGTGGCCGATGGTCGTTTGCGATTTTCGACCGAGCTGGGCGAGTGTCTTGATGATGTTGAAATAGTTTTTAGCGCAGTGGGTACGCCTCCTGATGAAGATGGCAGTGCCGACCTGCGCTATGTTCTTGAAGTGGCGCGTGAGTTTGGTCGCAAAATCAATCGCTACACGTTGTTGGTGACCAAGAGTACCGTTCCCGTCGGCACGGCGCAGAAGGTAAAAGAGGCTGTTAATGAGGAACTTGCGACGCGCGGTGTGGAGGTTGAGTTCGATGTTGCGTCTAATCCTGAGTTCTTGAAGGAGGGTGACGCGATCGACGACTTTATGAAACCCGACCGTGTGGTTGTTGGTGTCGAGAGCGAGCGTGCACGACAGTTGATGGAGCGTCTGTATAAGCCCTTTATGATGAACAACTATCGAATGATCTTCACCGATGTAGCGTCGGCTGAGATGATCAAGTATGCGGCCAATTCGATGTTGGCAACGCGCATCTCGTTTATGAACGATATTGCCAATCTGTGCGAGATCGTGGGTGCCGATGTCAATATGGTGCGCAAAGGTATTGGTGCCGATGTGCGTATTGGCTCGAAGTTCTTGTATGCGGGTTGCGGTTATGGTGGCTCGTGTTTCCCGAAGGATGTGAAAGCGCTGATCCGTACGGCTGAGCAGAAGGGTTATCGAATGCAGGTCTTGGAGGCTGTTGAGGCTGTTAATGAGCGCCAGAAGGGTATCCTGTTTGAAAAGTTTGTGCGCGAGTTCGACGGTGAGGTTGCGGGTCGATGCGTTGCGATGTGGGGCTTGTCGTTCAAGCCCGAAACGGACGATATGCGTGAGGCTCCGTCGCTAGTGCTGATCGAGCGACTGCTGGCTGCGGGTTGCCGCGTGAGGGTGTTCGATCCGATTGCGATGGATGAGGCGCGCCGCCGTCTGGGCGATAGCGTGGAGTATTGCGAATCGAAATATGAGGCATTGGAGGGTGCTGATGCACTGATGATTGTAACCGAATGGAAGCAGTTCCGACTACCTAATTGGATACGTGTGGCCGAAGCTATGAAGGGCGGCGTTGTGATCGACGGTCGTAATATCTACGAGCGTCACGAGGTCGAGGCCGTAGGTTTGAAATATTTGCGAATAGGATAGCGGGCGTATGAAGGTTTTGGTGACAGGCGCGGCCGGTTTTATCGGTTTTCACTTGGTGCAACGCTTGGTGGAGCGTGGCGACGAGGTGGTGGGACTTGATTCGTTGAACGACTATTACGATCGACGAATGAAGTTTGGCCGTCTGGCGGTTACGGGTGTTGCCGAGGCTGAGATCGAACCTCACAAAATGGTGCAGAGTGCGCACTATGAGGGTTATCGCTTTGTGCAGATGGCCTTGGAGGAGCGCGAGACTATGGAGCGTCTGTTTGCCGAGGAACAGTTCGAGGTGGTGGTTAATCTGGCGGCTCAGGCGGGTGTGCGCTATTCGATCGAGAATCCGCACGCATATGCCCAGAGTAACGTGGTGGGCTTCCTGAATGTCTTGGAGTGCTGTCGCCACAATCAGGTGCGTCATCTGGTCTATGCCTCGTCGAGTAGCGTCTATGGTCGCAATTCGAAGGTGCCGTTCAGCGAGGACGATCGCGTGGATTCGCCTGTAAGCCTCTATGCTGCAACCAAGAGAGCCAACGAACTTATGGCGCATACCTACTCGTCGCTCTATGCGATTCCGACGACGGGATTGCGATTCTTCACGGTCTATGGCCCGTGGGGTCGCCCCGATATGGCGCCGATGTTATTTGCCGATGCGATTGCCGAGGGACGTCCGATCAAGGTCTTCAATGGTGGCGATCTGGTGCGCGATTTTACCTATATTGATGATATTACGGAGGGCGTTGTTCGAGTTGTTGCGGGTGAGCCGCCAACGGACGAGGTGCCCTGCAAAATATATAATATCGGCTGCTCGACACCTGTGCAGCTGATGGATTTTATCTCCACGATGGAGCGCGCCTTTGGACGTGAGGCAGAGAAGGTTATGCTGCCGATGCAGGCGGGCGATGTCTATCAGACCTACGCCGATACGTCGCGTTTGGAGCGCGACTATGGTTACCGCCCGGGCACCTCGCTCAGTGAGGGTATCGAGCGCTTTGTGGAGTGGTACGGCACGGAGAATCCGTTGCGATGATAAACTATTTTCGCCCCGAGCAGAGGGCGGGAAAGGAGTAAATGAGTATGAAGATTTTGGATTGTACGCTGCGTGATGGCGGCTATTACAACGATTGGGATTTCGATTCGCGCACGGTGGATTGCTACCTTGCAGCAATGAATCGCCTGCCTGTCGAGATGATCGAGGTGGGCTATCGTTCGTTGCCGTCGAAGAACTATATGGGTCGTTTCGGCTATTCGCCTCGATTTGAGTTGGAACGCCTGCGCGAACGAACTCAAAAGCAGGTGGCTGTGATGCTCAACGAGAAGGATATTCGCGTTGGCAATTTGGTGTCGGTGCTTGACCCCGTATCCGACCTTGTGGATATGGTTCGTCTGGCTATTGCGCCCGACAATATGGCACGTGCGATTGAGCTTGGTCGTGCGATCAAGGAGCGCGGTATCGCGGTAGCTTTCAATGTGATGTATATGTCGAAGTGGCACGAGATGCCGGCATTTTTGGAGCTGTTGCCGCAACTCGACGGCTGGGTCGATTGCATCAATATGGTTGATTCGTTCGGTGGTGTGACGCCCGAGGATGTGCGTCGCACGTTTGCTATGGTGCGCGAGCGCACGACAGTGCCGATCGGTTTCCACGGACATAACAACCTTGAATTGGCGCTGATCAACACGCTGACGGCGATAGAGTGTGGAGCTGAGTGGGTCGATGCAACAGTGCTCGGAATGGGGCGCGGTGCGGGTAATTTGAAACTCGAATTGCTGCTGACGTTCCTTAATAAGCAAGGCTTGGAGGTCGATTTCAACGTGTTGGGCGAGGTGGTGAGCCGCTTCTCGGAGTTACACGAACGATATGGCTGGGGCGCAAGTCTGCCCTATATGCTTTCGGGCGCTAACTCGCTGCCGCAGAAGGAGGTAATGGCGTGGGTGAGCAATCGCCTGCTGTCGCTCAATAGTATTGTCCGTGCGTTGGAGAACAAACGTCTGGGCGTCGAGGATAACGATAAATTTCCCGAGTGGCAGGCCGAGCGTGCCGAGCGAGTGCTGATTGTGGGCGGTGGTGCGCGCGTAGTGGAGCATATCGATGCTGTGCGCGCGATGTTGGAGGCCGATCCCTCAATTGTTGTGGTGCACTCGTCGTCGCGCCACGCCAAACTTTTCAAGCGACTGCCAAATGCGCAGATTTTCTGTTTGGTGGGCGATGAGGGCCACCGTATGGAGCGCGTCTATGAGGGTCTGGGCAACTTCAAGGGTCGCTGTATCCTGCCGCCCTATCCGCGCAAAATGGGTACTGATGTGCCTGCGTCGGTTGTAGATAAAACCTTTGAACTGCACGAAGTTACATTCACCGATCTGTTCCGCGATTCGTGTACGGCGATGGCGTTGCAGGCAGCATTGGAGATGCAGGCTCGCAGCGTGATGGTTGTGGGTTACGATGGTTACACCGATATGGTGCTGACTCAGCGCGAGCGCGACCTGACGGCCGAGAATGAGTATATTATGGAGGCGTTCGATCGCGAGTTCGAGGGCGAATTTGTGTCGCTCACACCGACGCTCTATAACGCCCTGCATGTCGATTCGATTTATCACCGAATTTAGATCTATGAAGAGAGGTAAAGTTGCGTTTTTTCTGCCTGCACGCAAGGGTAGTCAGCGCGTGAAAAATAAGAATACACGTCCCTTTGCGGGGATCGAAGGAGGTCTGTTAGCCAATAAGTTACAGCAGTTGATCGCTACGGAGCGTATTGACGAGATCGTGCTCTCGACCAACGACGAGGAGTGCCTGCGCATTGGTCGCGAGTATGCAACTCGATCGCCCCGTGTGAAGGTCATCGAGCGTCCCGACTCGCTTTGCTTGGATACGACCAATTTGCAGGATTTGATATGCTACGTACCGACTATCACCGATGCCGAGCACATCTTGTGGGGGCACGTGACCACGCCGCTGGCCGACGCTGCGACCTATGATCGTGCGGTTGATGCCTATTTCGAGGCGTTGGACGAGGGTTGCGACTCGCTGGTGGGCGTTACGGAGTTGAAGAATTTCCTGCTGAATGCCGAGGGACAACTGATAAATAATACAACTGAACTGCCGTGGCCGCGCACGCAGGACCTTGCGCCGTTGTACGAGATCAATCACGCGGTATTTCTTGCTCCGCACGAGGTATACATCGAACAGCGTAACCGCCTCGGTATTTGCCCCAAACTCTACGTAATGGACAAGATTGCTTCGATGGATATCGATTGGGAGGAGGACTTCGTGATTGCCGAGGCGCTGGTGCGCAGTAGGGCATAACGATGCATAACAAAAGATGATGACGCTTGACCGTAAGGCCGAGCGTCGTTCGTTTTACGGTTAAATTCTGCACTTTTGCGCCTAAATGGGGCAACTATTTGTTTTTCTTAGTAATAATCTCTATCTTTACACGTTTTAATAAACGTTATTTTAGTACTATGCAACGAATTGCAGTTTTCCCGGGATCGTTTGATCCCTTTACGCTCGGACATAAGGCGATTGTAGAGGAGGCGATAGACCTGTTTGATCGTATCATCATTGGCGTGGGATATAATAACGAGAAGCGTGGTCTGGTCGCTCCGCAGAAGCGAGTGCGATTGATCGAGGATGTCTTCAAGGGTAATGAGAAGATCGAGGTACAGATGTATCGCGGTCTGACGGCTGATTTCTGCCGCGAGTGCGGGGCTACGTTCCTGCTGCGCGGTGTGCGCAATGCTGTCGACTTCGAATATGAACACAATATGCAGCTCATCAACGAACGTCTATATCCCGAGTTGACCACTGTGCTCTTCTTCACGCCGCCGCGCTATGCTGCGATTTCGTCGAGCATCGTGCGTGAGTTGGTCTATTTCGGCGGTGATCCAACGCAGTTTATGCCCGATGAGATCAAGCTTAAAGATTATTTGTAAAGAAAGAAAATATTGATAATATGCAATTTACAGCTGAAATGATCGCCGGCGTTTTGCAAGGCGATGTAGTCGGAAATCCGCAAGCGGCCGTGTACACCTTCGCAAAGATTGAGGAGGGACACGAAGGTGCACTGTCGTTTCTGGCAAACCCTAAATATGAGCAGTATCTCTATACGACAGCCTCGTCGATCGTGATTGTCAATCGCTCGTTCGAGCCTTCGCATCCCGTTCCGGCGACGATGATTCGCGTTGATGACGCTTATGGTTGCTTTGCTAAGTTGCTTGAATTCTATGTGGCGAACAAGCCCCGCAAGACAGGTATCAGCGAGCGCGCCTCGATCGATAGCACGGCGGTGCTGGGTGAGGGTTGCTACGTTGGTGATTTCGCAGTGATCGATAGTGGTGTTAAAGTGGGCGCAAACTGCCGTATCTATCCGCACGTTTATGTCGGTGATAATGTGCGCATTGGCGATAATGTGACGATCAATGCGGGCGTGAAGATCTACGAAGGTTGTGTCATCGGTAACAACGTGGTGTTGCACGCAGGCGCGGTGATTGGTGCCGATGGTTTCGGCTTTGCACCCAATGCGTCGGGTAACTTTGACAAGATCCCGCAGATCGGTAACGTGGTAATTGAGGACGACGTTGAGATCGGTGCAAATACCTGTATCGACCGCGCGACGATGGGTTCGACCGTGATTCGTCGCGGCGTGAAGCTCGATAACTTGATTCAGATTGGTCACAATGTCGTAGTGGGCGAGAATACCGTTGCGGCAGCGCAGGTCGGTATCGCAGGCTCGACTAAGGTGGGCAAGAACTGTATGTTCGGTGGTCAGGTGGGCATCGCGGGTCACTTAACAGTTGGAGACAATGTCAAGGCTGGCTCGCAGAGTGGTATCGACAACAATGTTGATAGCAACGATACACGTATGGGTACGCCCTCGTTGTCGGGCTTGAAGTTCCACCGCTCGAATGCCGTTTTCCGCAATCTGCCTGAGCTGAGCCGCACCGTAGCGCGCTTGGAGAAGGAGGTTGCCGAATTGAAGAAATAACTAAACTCAAATAAAATCATACAATTATGAAAAAACTTATCGTAATGGCAGCAGCTGCTATGATGGCAGTTGGTTGCAGCAATAATGGTTACGTGATCGAGGGTCAGGTTGCTGGCATTGAGGATCAGACCATCTATCTGATGAATAATCAGCGCGAGAATGTCGATTCGACTCAGATCGTAGCAGGTGCATTCAAGTTTGAGGGTGTGGCTGAGAATCCCGCGCAGCTCTATTTGGCAACTGACCACCCCTTTGCTATTGTCTATGTAGAGAAGGGCGCGATTGCAGTTGCAGGTTCGATCGAGGAGCCTCAGACAATTACCGTAACGGGTACTCCGGCAAATGACGCTCGCGCAGAATATACCAAGTGGCAGACCACATTTATGGAGAGTTATCGCGCTGCAACTCCCGAGGAACAGACCGCAATGGAGGAGGAGTACTACGCAACTATTCGTGAGTACGTAGATCAGAATGCAGGTAACCTGTTTGGCGTGAAGCTCTATCTGAGCGAGATGTCGTATGGTGCAACTGCTGCTGAGATGTTGGAGCAGGTTGAGAAGTTCTCGCCCGAGATGCAGCTCACCGAGGATGTTGTTACATTGAAGGAGTTGGCTACCGCTAAGGCTAATGTAGAGGTTGGCAAGCCTTTTGTTGAGGTTGTTCAGCCCAATATGGAGGGTGAGGCAGTTGCTTTGTCGTCGGTTGTTGGCGAGGGCAAATACGTTCTGCTCGACTTTTGGGCATCGTGGTGCGGTCCCTGTATGCGCGAGGTTCCTTACCTGCTCGAAACCTACAAGGAGTACAAGGATAAGGGCTTCGAGATCTTTGGCGTATCGTTCGATCGCGACGCTGAGGCTTGGAAAAAGGCTGTTGAGAGCAAGGAGATGAACTGGATCCATGTGAGCGAGGTTAACTACTTCGACAACCAGGCAGCTACTGACTATGCAGTTCGCAGCATTCCTTCGAACTTCCTGATTGGCCCCGACGGTACTATCGTAGCAGTGAACCTGCGCGGTGAGGAGGTTAAGGCTAAGATTGCAGAGTTGCTGGGTGAATAATCCCGCATAAATCACAGTGCGTCATACGTTAGCCTCGTGTTTTGGGGTTGCGTATGACGCATTTTTCAACCGTCTAAGATGGAGCAATCGAAGAAGATCATAATGGGTATTGACCCTGGTACGAATCGTACGGGTTACGGCGTTCTTGAAGTTGGAGGTCGTAACCCGCGCGCCGTTGTGATTGGCGACATCGACCTGCATAAACTGACCGATCCGTACGACAAACTAGCCTATATTTTCAAGCGTGTCGGTGCGCTGATCGATGAGTATCAGCCCGATGAGGTGGCTTTGGAGTCGCCTTTCTTTGGTGAGAATGTGCAGAGTATGCTCAAATTGGGACGTGCGCAGGGTGTGGCAATGGCGGCGGCACTAAGTCGCGGTCTTCCCGTTGCTGAGTATGCCCCCACACGAATTAAGCAGTCGATCACGGGTCGTGGTTCGGCGGCGAAGGAGCAGGTAGCGGCAATTCTTCAATCTATGCTCGGCATCACGTACGATCCCAAACGATTGGACGCCACAGACGGTATGGCGGTGGCGGTATGTCACTATTTTACAACTTGTTCGACGATTAACGCATTGGCGGGCTCGGTGCGCGCAAAGGGTCTGGGAGGTAAACTCAAGGCCACCTCGTCGCGAGGTAGCAGTTCGTGGGAGCAGTTCCTGCGTCAGAATCCCGATCGCGAGTTAAAGAGTGAAACACCGGCGCGTCGTACTATAAAGAAACCGATCAAATGACACGTACACGATTCTTGTCGATAGTGGTGATAATCATCTCGTTAGTGGCCATCATGTGGTCGCTCCGAGGAAGTTTGTTCTCGCAGCGCGGATTCGATTTTGCGATCGATGGAACATTGGAGGCGGGCGAGGTTCCCGATACGACGGGGTGGGCGGTTGCTGAGTTGGAGGTCGACACCGCTGAGGGGCGTTTCGTGATCCGCGGCAAGGCTCTGCGTCCGATGGTCGTGGAACTCGGCACGGAGGAGGTGAGTTACTGCTCGACGCTCTTTATCGAGCGCGGGCAGATCGTTGTCGAGCAGGGTAGTGCAACGGGGACGGCGGCCAATGACGCTCGTACGGCGATGCGTGTGGAGGTCGATTCGCTTGCGTGGAGCTGCCCCGAGGGTGAATATTCTGAGGCTTTTGAGCGTGGTTACGACTCGATCGCACGCGCCTATATCGAGACCAATCGAGCGAACCTGTATGGCGGTTGGCTGGCTGAGCGATTGAGCCGAGAGTTGCCAATCGAGCCGGCTCGCGAACTCTTTGAGGACCTTTCATCGGGCGTGCAGCGCACTGAGGCTGTTGCGTCGTTGCGCGAGCGTGTGGTGCGCTATGAGCGTTCGCAGGTAGGGTGTCGAGTTGAGGGGCTGCCCGAAGAGGTGAACAACCAACTACTAGCAGATAAATATGTGTTGATCGATTTTTGGGCATCGTGGAATGCCGATTCGCAGGCGCGTGTGCGCGATTTGGCGAAGCTGACAGATTCGATCGAGAGCGCGAAATTGGCGGTTTGTCGTATCTCGATGGATAATAGTTGTGAACAATGGCTTGTGGCTATCGAGGGTGATCCAACGGCGTGGATTCAACTTAATGGAGAGGTTTGTGAGCTTTCAATCGAATCACTGCCAGTGAGTTACCTGATCTCGCCTCAGGGTAAGATCGTGGCTCGAACGACATCAACCAACGAACTTGCACAAGCACTAAAAGAACAACTTTGAATTTTTTTATAAAAAAGTTCGCAAAATATTTGGTGGTGCGCAAAAAATGACCTATCTTTGCACTCGCAAAAACAAAGGATTGGCACCATAGCTTAATTGAATAGAGCATCTGACTACGGATCAGAAGGTTACAGGTTTGAGTCCTGTTGGTGTCACAAGAAGAGGGGAAGATCATTTAGTCTTCCCCTTTTTTCGTTGTGTCTATCGGCGAGAGATTTTCTTTGTAACGGCGATTAATCCCACTTTGGATTGCCAGCATAGGTAGCCTTCGTCAGAGGCATAGGCTCGTCGCTCAGCAGGCGGTAGAGCTCGGGCGACTGCAACACTTCGCGGATGTCGTA
Source organism: Rikenellaceae bacterium (assembly GCA_017379895.1). Classification (GTDB taxonomy): domain Bacteria; phylum Bacteroidota; class Bacteroidia; order Bacteroidales; family Rikenellaceae; genus Alistipes. Next base: position 24,624 of record JAFNVH010000001.1, read on the forward strand.
CTCCACGCCGTCGATATTCACCTTATTATATATTAGTCGCACGCCGTGGCTATAATCGACGTAGAAATTACCGTGACGCACGAAGAGAGGCTGTTGCACTCGACCGTCGGGGTGGTGCCAACCATAGATCGCCACATTGCGCTCGTAGCCCGCGAGAGACATAATTTTATAGGTAATCACGATGTCCTTCTTCAAGCCTGAAATCAGCTGCCCGAAATGGTAGCCGTAGGCCTTGAATTGCGCATTAATGGCATTGTTGCTATCCTGGAACACGATCGGCTGGCAATTACGACCACCGAGCGGGCGGAAGGGAAAGATATCGACGTGACCCTCCGAGGCCTCGGCAATACGATCGACAAGGAATGTTGTAGGCAGTGTGCAATCGAGGGCGTCGGCGATGCGTTGCGCCGCGAGCGGACCCATAGGCATACGCACGAAGTCGTCGTTGGTGCCGATAGCGATGTAGTCGGGCAGTACCCACATTTCGACCTTGTGTCGCTTGCGTAGTATCTCGACTGAATCGACTACGGGTGTGGTGAATGTAATCTTGCGGAATTGGCGCAATGCATCGGGCACCTGTCCATTGGTAACAGCCTCGACAATCAACTCCTCGAGAGCCCAGAAATCGGTTGTATCGGCTTGGTGCATAAAGTTGTTGCCTGTCAGCGTTGCGGCGGGTTTATCGGCCAGATGGGGCACGGGCATCGACTCCTTGCGCAACTTGCCGTTCGAGCCATAGCGCACGTTGCCCGCCATTGCGATCGTTGCCGAGCTAAGTATAGCAGCCAACAGCGTTACAAGGGTTTTGTAGCGAGTAATCATAGGTATTTTGGTGTATTGAAATTGTCTATTGAATCTTTTTCAGTCCGCGCTCCTCGGCCAAGCGCTCCATAAGAGCGTATGCCGCATCGTACTCGTTGGGGATCTGTCCGTCGAGTATTGCGTCTTTGATAATCGACTTTATGTCGCCAATTTCGCGGCAGGGCGGAATGCCGTATGTGCTCATAATCAGCTCGCCCGTGATTGGCGGCTGGAAGTTACGCACGCGGTCTTTCTCCTCGATGTCGGCCATCTTGCGGCGTACCAATTCGAAATTTTTCAGATAACGCTTAACCTTCGATTCGATACCCGAAGTGATGTCGGCCTCGCACAGCGTCATCAGATGTTCGACGTCATCACCCGCCTCGAAAAGCAGGCGTCGCACAGCCGAATCGGTAACCAGATCCTCCGACAGAACGATCGGGCGTAGGTGCAGGAAGACCATCTTCTGCACGAACTTCATTCGATCGTTGAGTGGGAGTTTCATTGTGCGGAAAATCGAGGGCACCATCTTTGATCCGAGAACCTCGTGACCGTGGAATGTCCAGCCGATTTTAGGGTCATATGCCTTGGTTGCAGGCTTGGCGATGTCGTGCAACAGAGCTGCCCAACGCAACCACAGGTCGTCGGAGTGTCGCGCCACATTGTCAAGCACTTGTAGCGTGTGACGGAAGTTGTCCTTGTGGGCGTGCGAGCCGCGTCGCTCGACACCTTTCAAGGCGTCCAACTCGGGAAAAACAAGCTTCAACAGACCCGTCATTTCGAGCAGTTCGAAGCCGATTGAGGGTCGGGGCGAGAGGACAATTTTGTTGATTTCGGTGATGATACGCTCCTTCGAAACAATCTCGATTCGGTGAGCATTGCGCTGAATCGCGTCGAACGTATCGGGGTAGATGTCGAATCCCAACTGCGATGCAAAACGTACCGCGCGCAACATACGCAGGGGGTCGTCGTCGAAGGTGATATCGGGGTCGCACGGAGTGCGGATGATGAGTCGCTCCATATCGCCCATACCGTCGAACGGATCGACCAATTCGCCGAATGTCGCATCATTCAGTGACCAAGCTAAGGCATTGATTGTGAAGTCGCGGCGGCGCTGATCGTCATCGATCGTGCCCTCCTCGACAACGGGCTTGCGTGAGTCGCGGCTATACGACTCTTTGCGCGCACCGACAAATTCGATCTCCCAGCCGTCGCAACGCAACATTGCTGTTCCGAAGGTCTTGAAAACCGAGACTTTGGTGTGCAATTCGCGGCCGAGGGCCTCAGCAACCTCGATGCCGCTACCGATCACCACCACGTCGATATCGTTCGAGGGTCGGCGTAGGTAGTAATCGCGCACAAAACCGCCGATGACAAAGGCCTGCAAGCCTTTGTCATCGACGATGCGCTGTATGCGGCGGAATACTCGCGCCGCAAGGGGATGACGTTTGTCCGTAATGTTCACTATTGTGTGAAACTCAATTATTTACGAACGTACTCCTCGATAGCCTCTTTCCAGATCAGGTAGCCGGGACCCAGCAGGTGCAGACCGTCGTTGGTCAGCTCGGGATACATACGGCCGTCCTCGCCAACCATCAGCGAGTAGAGGTCGATGAAGACGATGTTACGCTCCTCGCAAACCTGCTTCAACAGTGCGTTCAACTTCTTGATGGGCTCGTCCAATGCGCGATCCTTGTAGCTCTTGAAACGAGCATAGGTCTCGTTTACGGGCAGAACGGTCTGAACGTGCAACTTGGTGCGTGGGCTCTCGTTGATGAAACGGTCGAGCATCTTAGCGATGTTAGCTGCGGTCTCCTCGGGCGAACGCTTGTCAGCCAAGTCGTTAACGCCGGTCAACAAGAACAACTTCTTGGGTTGACCCTTGATGATGTGGTCTATACGCTTCTGCATCTGAACGGTGTTATCGGCGTTGATACCGCGGTTCTTGATATTCTTCATACCGAACAGCTCGTCCCACTCGCAACCGTCAGTCAGCGAGTTGCCGAGGAAAACGATGTCCTTCTTCGAGATAGGCAGCAGATCGTAGAGCGTTGCCTTCTGAATGTGATAGTCGGTCTGAGCCTCTACCGAGCAGAAGCAACCGAGCGCCATGATAAGAGTGAAAAGTCTTTTCATAAATGTGTTTGATATTAAATTGATTAGTAATTACTTACAATGAGTTTCGCGCAGGTAGAGCGCAACTGTGTTTTCCAATCCGAAGTAGAGCGCGTCGCTGATCAGTGCGTGACCGATCGATACCTCATCGACCTCCGGAATACGGGTGAGGAAGTAACGCAGATTGTCCAGATTGAGGTCGTGACCCGCGTTGAGTCCCAAGCCTACCTCGCGAGCACGCTCGGCAGCAGCGATGTAGGGCGCAATAGCCTTTTCTCGATCCGTGTGGTAGCCTGCGGCGTAAGCTTCGGTGTAGAGTTCGACGCGATCGGCACCACACTCCTTTGCTCCGCTAACCATCTCGGGATCAGGATCGACGAAGATCGAAACGCGAATACCCTCACGATGGAAACGCTCGCACATTTCGGTCAGGAACTCACGATTCTTAATCGTATCCCAACCAGCGTTCGATGTGATGGCGTCGGCAGCGTCGGGCACAAGTGTCACCTGCGCGGGGCGTACCTCGCACACCAAATCGACAAAACTCGGAATGGGATTACCCTCGACATTGAGTTCAGTCGTAACGATCGGTTTCAGTTCGCGCACATCGGCATAACGTATGTGTCGTTCGTCGGGACGGGGGTGTACGGTGATGCCTTCCGAGCCGAAACGCTCGATATTTTGGGCTGCGGCGATCACATCGGGCATATTTCCGCCTCGAGAATTACGAATTACTGCAATCTTATTGATATTTACGCTTAACTTTGTCATAAATTTATTATATTTGCATCTACAAATATACCACTTATTTTGCAAGTTCAGTAATGAAGATCATACTTTTTTCGCGTACAAATTCGGCACTGCGCCCTGTCCTGCTGCGTCAGTTGATTGATACAGTGAAAGTTAGCGGCCTCGATTGGTGCATAAATGAAGAATTTGCTCGCGAACTTGAACGAATGGGTGTATGTAATGTCGATACTTCGCGTTTATATGGCGAAGACATTGGTAATCAGCCCAAAGAGTCAATAATGGTCAGTGTCGGCGGTGATGGAACACTTTTGGACGGTATTCGCCGTTTGGCGGGGCGTCCGATCCCGGTGCTCGGCATCAATCTCGGCCATATGGGTTTTTTGACGGGTGCGGGTCGCGACGGCATTTCGCAAATTTTTGAGGATATTCGCGAAGGTCGCCTGCGCATTGAGGAGCGCTCGATGGTGCGCGTCGAAAGCGACAGCCAAACCCCGATTCAGTGGCCCTACGCCGTCAATGAGTTCGCAATCCAGCGTCACGGCGCAAATATGATCTCGGTCGAAACCTACGTTGACGGTCAGATGGTCGCAACCTATCACGGTGATGGTGTATTGCTCTCAACACCAACGGGTTCGACGGCCTATTCGTTGTCGGTTGGCGGTCCCGTTGTAGCTCCTACGTGTGCCTGTTTGATCATCTCGCCTCTGGCTCCGCATAATCTTACAATGCGCCCGATAGTCATTCCCGATGGTTGTGATGTGACATTCCGAATTCGTGCGCGTCAGCCATATGCCTTTGTTACGCTCGATAATACGGCCTACCGTGTTCGCGAGGGAACCACTTTCAAGGTGAAAAAGGCAGAAAATAACTTTTTTTTGGCCCTTCCACAAAATATATCGTTTTACGATACGTTAAGAGAGAAGATGATGTGGGGTATGGATAACCGCGACAATCGCTACGAACAGTAGTTGAGGGGTGCGGTTGGGCCGATTTTGAGTGGTCGAGAGGCCGCTCAAACGATAAAATCGAAAAAAGGATAGGTCAAAATAGCTGATCTGCGAATAATTTTACATATCTTTGCATCCTTAATGCGGATTTTTGCGCTCGCACCCGTGCGCGTGAGGCAAAAACCGAGGACGAAAGTCACGAAAACAAAATGAGCGAAAAGAGAAACATACCGCAACACGTTGCCATCATTATGGACGGCAATGGCCGCTGGGCTAAGCAACGCGGCAAGGAACGTGTCGAGGGTCACATCGAGGGTGTGCAGCGTCTGCGCGATGCGATCAAGGCGTCGGCTCGTTTGGGTGTGCGCTACTTGACCGTTTATGCCTTCTCGACCGAGAATTGGGGTCGTCCCGAGGCTGAGGTGAATGCGATTATGGAACTTTTCTGCAAGAGCGTGATCAACGAGTCGCCTGAGTTGCAGCGTCAGGGCGTGCAGGTGAAGGTGATGGGCGATCGCGCAGGTTTCTCGGAGAAGGTGCTCTCGTATATCGAACGCATCGAGAGTGAAACCGCTACGGGTGAGCTTCTTACGCTTATTTTGGCATTCAATTACAGTTCGCGCAGTGAACTTACGGCGGCCGTGCGTCGAATTGCGACGGAGGTTGCCGAGGGCAAGTATGCGGCTGAGGATATTACGGCAGCGACGGTTGCTCAGAATCTGTTGTCGGCGGGTGTGCCCGATCCCGACCTGATGATTCGCACGAGTGGCGAGTGCCGTTTGAGTAACTTCCTGCTGTGGCAGTCGGCTTACACGGAATTGTACTTCACCGAGGTACTGTGGCCCGACTTCACCGAGGAGGAGTTCGAGCGTGCGATCGAGAGCTATATGCATCGTGATCGTCGCTTTGGCTTGGTTAGTAAATAGTTTAAACAGAATATATTAGACACAAACTGATAACAATGAGAAAATTCCGAATAGCATCGCTTGTAGCGGCAATGATGTTTACCATTTGGGGCCTGAAGGCGCAGGAACAGCAGCCTGCACCCGCACCCGCAGCTGGCGAAGCGACAGAGCAAGTAACGGAGCAAACAACCGCAACGGAGGAGCAGATCGAGGAGCAACCTCAATTTCCCGAGGACGCCCCGATGATGGATTACCGTCGCCCGAAACGATATATCGTTCGCGACATTAAGGTGCAGGGTATTAAGTATCTAGATCCCAATATTTTGGCCGCAACGTCGGGTATTGTTCGCGGTGATTCGGCCTATATTCCGGGTAACTACATCAAGCAGGCTGAGGCTCGTTTGTGGAGCCAGCGCTACTTCTCGGACGTGAAGATCGGTGCTGAAATCGATGGCGACAGCGTTGACCTGACGATTATGTTGCAGGAGCGTCCCCGCGTGTTTCGTTGGTTGTTCGAGGGCATTGGTCGTGCCCAGGCGAGCGACATCGTCGATAAGTTGAAGCTCAAGCGCAATGGCGAGTTGTCGGATTACATTCTCGACAAGAATACCAAGCTCATCAAGGAGTACTATGCTGAGAAGGGCTTCCGCAATGCAGAGGTTACGCCCCGCATCGAGAACGATACAACGGTTAAGAACGCTGTGAATGTTACGTTCGTAATCAAGAAGAACGAGCGAGTGAAGATTGGCGAGATCGTCTTCTCGGGCAATGACTCGTTCAAGGATAAGCGTCTGCGCCGCACGATGAAAAAGACTCACCAGAAGAGCATCAACTTCTTCGCAAATACGAAACTCAATGAGGAGGAGTTCGAGAACGATAAGATCAATATCGTCGATTTCTACAACTCGAAGGGTTATCGTAACGCAACAATCTTGAAGGACTCGATCTATGTGATCAATGAGAAACGTATCGGTATTAAGATCGATGTTTCGGAGGGTAACAAATACTACTATCGCAATATCTCGTGGGTTGGTAACAGTGTCTATCCGACCGAGGCTTTGGACCAGATGTTGGGTGTTAAGTCGGGCGATACGTACGATAAGAAGACGTTGCACAAGCGTCTGGGTATCGGCCGCGAGGAGGATCCCGAGGCAATTTCGGTTAAGTCGAGCTACCAGAATACGGGTTACCTGATGTCGCAGATTGATCCCGCCGAAATCATCGTGGGTGCCGACTCGATCGACCTCGAATTGAAGATTTTCGAGGGTAAGCAGTTCTCTATCAATGACGTGCATATCACGGGTAACGACCGTTTGGACGATGAGGTTATCCGTCGTGAGCTTTATACCCGCCCTGGTGAGTTGTACAACCGCGCGTTGCTGATGCAGACTATGCGTACGCTGGGTGCTATGGGTCACTTCAATGCTGAGAATATGGTGCCCAATATTCAGCCCGTAAGTAATGAATTGGTTGATGTATCGTGGGGATTGGAGGAGACCGCATCGGATCAGTTCAATATCGCTGGTGGTTGGGGTGCTAATACCTTCGTAGGTTCGGTCGGTATCACGCTGAACAACTTGTCGGTTAAGCGATTCTTCAAGAAGGGTGCTTGGCGTCCCTACCCGCAGGGTCAGAACCAGCGCCTGAACGTTACGGCTCAGACCAATGGTACCTATTATAAATCGGCATCGATTTCGTTCACCGAACCCTGGTTGGGTGGTAAGAAACCCAATTCGCTCTCGATAGGTTTCCACTGGTCGGAGGAGAATGATGCTTACTACGTATGGCAGTCGGCAAGCAAGCACTTCCGTGCTATGGGTGTTTCGGCGGGCTTGGGTCGCCGTCTGAATTGGCCCGACCCCTACTTCACGCTCTACACCGAGTTGGCTTACCAGCGTTACGCACTGAAAGATTGGGACTACTTCATTATGAAGAACGGTAAGGCTAATGTGGTTGCTCTGCGTGCAGTCTTGTCGCGTAACTCGGTCGATCAGCCGCTGTATCCCCGTCGTGGTTCGGAGTTCACGGTATCGATGGCCGTTACGCCTCCGCACTCGCTCTGGGATGGTAAGGATTATAGCAACAAGGCTATGACCGATCAGGAGCGCTACCGTTGGATTGAGTATCATAAGTGGGATTTGAAGGCTCAGTGGTTCTACCCGCTGACCAAGAACAATAACCTGGTGTTGATGGCAAGTGCCGAGATGGGTTTCTTGGGTAACTACAATGCTAACAAGCTCTCGCCTTTCGAGCTCTACGACGTGGGTGGTGACGGTATGTCGGGTTATAGTGTATATGGTGTCGATGTGATCCGTCTGCGCGGTTACGAGGATAGCGCATTGAACCCTATTGGTAACAATAGTATGGGTTACTCGCGCGTATATAATAAATATACGGTAGAGTTGCGTTACCCGCTTATTATGAAGCCTTCGTCGACGATCTATGGATTGGTATTTGCTGAGGGTGGTAACGGTTTCAACTCGTGGAAGGAGTTCTCGCCCTTCAAGATCAAGCGTTCGGCCGGTGTTGGTGTACGTATGTATCTGCCCGTTGTAGGTATGCTTGGTATCGACTGGGCGTGGGGCTTCGATCCCGCAGCTGGTGGCACAACTCGTAGTGGTAGCCAATTCCACTTTATGATCGGTCAGCAGTTCTAATCGAACAAAACGAACCAACTAAAAAACTAATACAGCGATGAAAAAGATTTTTGCATTATTGCTTGGCATAGTGGCATTTATGGGTGTCGCTTCGGCGCAGAATTATATGGTTGTAGATAGCGAGAAGATCTTCAAATCAATCAACGAGTATAACAATACATTGGTGTTCCTCGATAACTTGGCTAAGAGCTATCAGCAGCAGGTCGATGCGAAGTATCAGCAAATCGAAAACCTCTATAACAATTACCAGCAGCAGAAGGCCAATCTTTCGGCGGCAACACGTACGATACGCGAGAATGAGATTCTCGAGAAGGAGGCTGAGGCTGTGAAATTTCAGGAGTCGATCTTCGGCAACGAGGGTGAGATGATGAAGAAGCGTATTGAACTGATTCAGCCGATTCAGGAGCGCGTGTTCAAGGCCATCGAGTCGTATGCTAAGGCTAATGGTTTCGACCTTGTGCTGGATATCGCATCGAACGCTACTATGCTTTACTATTCGCCTGCGGTAGATCGTACCGAGGCTGTGATTCAATTGGTGAAATAACAATTAAAAAACTTTTAATACACAATTATGAAAAAACTTATCAAGCTAACCCTTGTAGTTGCGCTGGTGCTCAGCTCGACTTCGCTTTTTGCTCAGAAAATGGGCCGTATCAATTCGCAGGAGCTGATCTCGTTGATGCCCGAAACTACTCAGATGCAAACTGATTTGCAGACTTATGCAACTGAGTTGAACGCACAGATTGAGGAGGTTCAGGTTGAGTTCAACAACAAGCTCGCTGATTTCCAGAAGAAGCAGTCGACAATGAAGGATTTGGAGCGTCAGGTAGCTGAGAAGGAATTGAACGAGTTGAACAGCCGTTTGGCTCAGTTCCAGCAGGTAGCAAGCGAGGACTTCAACAAGAAGCAGCAGGAGTTGTTTGCTCCTATTCAGGAGAAGGCAATGGCAGCTATCGAGAAGGTTTCGAAGGCTGGTGGCTACGCAGTGGTTATCGATCTGGCAGCTGGTAGTATGATCTACATCGACGAGGCTCAGGTAACTGACCTCCTGCCCGCTGTTAAGGCAGAGTTGGGTATTAAGTAATCTGCCCACTTCGCAAAGGTAAAAGCCGTGCCCTTCGGGGTGCGGTTTTTTGCGCTATATTGGCATGCTTTGTTTTTGACGGGAGTTGGTTAAGGTGGGCATAATTTGTGCAACAGAAGGTCGTGAAATGTGGCAATGGAGCCACGTTCTGCAATACGCTGTTGGTTATGAAATTTTCTACAATGCTTTTTGTGTCGATCTTGGTGTCGTTGGCGGCACTGAGCGCAAGTTATGGATATGCCCGTCGGGATCTTGGAGCTCCCGATCGTCCGATGTGGGCAACGACAATCGAGGATTTAAAGCAGATTTGCGGCCTGAAACTCGCTTCGGCTGCACAATATGATCACGAAGCTGAACTGGCTCAAAACGCCGAAAATCGGCTCCAAATGCAGCTTTATAATGCGCTGGCTCACTCGGAGATGATCCACGTGCGAAATTATATGCGTGCGCTGAATAAACTCGGGAGCCGCTACGTGCGTCGGGCGCTGTCTCCCGAGATGGGCGCTGTGACAACGGGATTTGCGCATAACATCGCCTTGGAGCGCTATTTGGTCGATGACCGTCACGAACAGTCGATAGTGTACGCGCTTGAAGATAAATCGAACTATGCAGCGCGTGTAGTAGCGTGGGCGTCGGGTAGCGATGTGAAACACATTCTGCTACTCGAACAATGCGCACTGGCTTGCGACGGGCGATGTGTTGCACCATCGGGATATGCTGTCTGCCCCGTGTGTGGTAACACGAGCGACTGCGAACACGAGGATTGCTACTGCCCGTTCTGTATGACTCCAAAAGGAGATTTTGTCCGCTTCTTGGTCGATGGCAACTAATCCTGCACAGACAAAAAAGACATCCAGCCTTTCGGGGCTGGATGTCTTTTGTTAGATTATAATTCTTAAATCGGAATTATTCACCAGGATTGTACGATGCGGGATAGTTTACTGTTACACCATCAACAGCTGGAAGACCCTTAACAGCATACTGGTCACCACCGATAATCATACCGCACATACGGTAGTTGTAGTAGTCATAAGAAGCAGTACAGTCGTTGTAAGCATCGATGCGGCAGTTGATCACAACATTCTCGAAGTTGTAAGTAGCACCAGGCTCAGCCTGACCAACAATACCACCACTTTGCATATCGCACAAAAAAACTGCGCCCCTCGCAATGAGGAGCGCAGTGATTAAGCTATTTTGTTACTCTTATTACTTAACAGTAACATTTTCAATGTTTGAAATAACAAGAGTTGCCAGGTTGTCAGCAGTCAATGCTACGCCACCGATAGTACAGTTCTCGAAAGTAACTTCACCAACGGGTTGGAGTTCATAACCTTCTGCGAAAGTACAACCCTTAACATTTACAACATGGTTAACATCTTTGTTGGTTTGAATCGTGATAGCACCTTCATTTCCAAAGTCACCAGCTATAATCAATTACATTACTACGACTGTGATATACGACTTGTCGTAATTAGTAAGCGTGCTATCAAGATAAGCCTTCATCTCAGCATTTACAACGTAGATAGTCATTGTAGGTACTGAAGCGGCCATATTTGTGAAAGAGTTATTCTCGATTGTAAACTCAGGAGAGAGAATCTTAACCTCGGTCAAAGACTCGCAATCACGGAATGCATAAGTGCCGATATAGTTTACTGATGCAGGAATCTCAATTGATACAAGGCCTGTGTTGCGCAATACATCCTTCTCGAGACGAGTTATACCATCAGGAATGTTGATAGATGTCAAAGAAGTACACTCTGCGAATGCACCCTCGCCAATAGTTGTAACGCTTGCAGGAATAGTTACATTAGCAAGCTTACCACATGACTGGAATACAGCAGGACCGATCTCGGTAAGAGTGTTTGGCAATTCAACGGTTGTCAAATTAGCACACTTGCGGAATGTGCGGTTGCCTACAACCTCGATACCCTCTCCTACAGTTGCATTTGTCAAACTTGTTCCCTCAACTATGCCACGAACAGTTGTTGCCTCATCAGCCGAAGAAGCAATTACAACCTCGCCATACTTAGCAATATAAGCAACATCGTTCCACACAAACATTGTCACCTCGCCATTATTAGTAGCAAGAGCAGTTGCAACATCAGCAGTACTCTCAGTAATTGTAGTTACATTTGCATCAGTAGCTGCATCAGCAACTCCTTCGTCAACTACATAATAACGACCACCATTCTCAATAGCTGTTTTACCAGCGGCTACAAAGTTGGCATTAGGCTTTACAGAGTACGAACCACCATTCAATACGGGAGTACCATAGTAATTCTCAATGCGACCTGTGAACGTACCCGCATTAATAGTTACTGCACCATTTATTACAGAAGCGCCAGTTGATGCTTGGTCAGTTGCATTGTTTGCAATGTTGCCACCATTAACCTCAGCCGTACCGTCATTATATGTATAAATAGCGTGGCTCGTGAAACCTGCGATACCTGTCATATCAATGTCGGTGTTGTTCAATGTAACAACAGCCCCGCTACCATAAGAAGCCACTGCACCGTGGTACGAAGTGATCTTCGCGTTGGTGATAGTCAAGTTACCGGTGTTGTTAACTGTGTACGAAGGCCAGCTACCATCGGCATTGGGCGCACCATTCAAAGTTACATCCTCAAGAACAGCAGTTCCTTTGTTATCAATAGCCGAGCCACCATTGTTGCCAGTCGAAGATACAGTACCATTAGAAAGATTGAAAGAAACACCCTCTGCAACATTAATTACAGCGCCTACAGATTTATGGCAATCAGCAGAAATGGTCTTGCCATTGAGGTTAACAGTCATATTAGCCTGAATATTAAGAGGCTGAGTCAAAACTACATTCTCGGTCAAAGTAACCTCGCCACCGACAGCAGCAGCCAAGTACAAAGCACTTACCTCGTAATCAGGCTCCTCATACTCAGGAACAATCTCAACATTGATCGCAACATCGCTGGTAAACAACTGACCGAAGATATTAGTGCGGTAGTTACGCTGTACGGGTACCGAACCAACAGTGCGAGTCATTGCGTCGTTAGCATCGTTCTCGGTGTAGCCGAACTCGATCTCA
>JAFNVH010000029.1 GCA_017379895.1 Rikenellaceae bacterium
CTTATATCCTTTATCAATTCTTTCTATATTAAATATCCTTATATTTATTAACTACTTGAGGCAATCGATATTGATCACTTACCCAATATACAAAAATAAGCAAAATTTGACAGAATAAGGCATCTGTGGCGAAAAGTTTGTAAACAATCTATAAATATAAGGTATTATCGATAGGTAAATCTTACTATATTCAAAAGAAAAAGGCGGACTAAATCCGCCTTTTCAAACTTTGCCAAATTCAGCAATTGCCTTACTAGCGTCGATTTCTATAACGCCAAGGGTCGGGAGTCATAAACTTCTCGAACTCCTCCATGTTGGTGATGCACTCGATATTTTGTTTCTTCTCGAGCCACTTCTTGATAGTCGGTCGATCGAAATACAATCTGTTACCTTGGCGGATAAACGGAATGTCGTGACACCTCACCGTTCGGTACACCGCAGATTTTGATTTGCCAAGTAGCTTGCAAACATCCTCCACGCTCATCAACTCTCCTTCGAGTGGCTGTGGCTGCTGCTTCTCGCGAACTGTCTTTTCGAGTGCTTCGATTCTCTCTACCAGATTTTGAATGAGCTCCGGTAGCTGCTCAAATGATAAAGTTTTTTCTTGCATTGTTTTAAAATTTTAAGTTAAACTATTTGGAAGCCTTTTCATATTAAGAGTAGAGGGGCGTTAGTGATAAGGTTTGAGAATTGGTGATTTTTTTGTAAAAAAGGTGTGAATGACTTTTGCCACCGACGACCAATGCCTTTTTAGTAGAAAGTACAATTCTATTCGCCCTGTTATTGCAGCTCGTTGCACTCCATTGCACCTCATTGCACACCATTGCAAACTTGGCGAGATATTTTTGTTGAAGAGATTAAAGCATAAAAAAATCCCGAAAGTCGAGTCTAACTTTCGGGATTTATTCGTCTATTTTTGTGGGAATTTATGTTGCTATTGGTATGCGTTAGCGTTTGTTAGTGTGCATTAGAGGGCGTTAGTTACTTGCCGATGCAGAATTTTGAGAAGATTTGGCCGAGGATCTCGTCGGTGGTTATTTCGCCTGTGATTGTGCCCAGGTGATAGATCACTTGGCGAATCTCCTCGCACAGCAGATCGCTCGGCAGACCGCCCTCCATACCCTCAAATGCGCGGCCCAATGCCCAGCGTGCGTTGCTCAGTGCCTCGTAGTGGCGTGCCGACGTTACGACCGTATCGCCAGCCTCAGCAGTCATCGTCGCGGCAATGCGGCTGAGCGATGCAACCACCTCATCGATACCTTCGCCCGTGCGTGCCGATATCGCCAGCACCTCGCCCGCGAGTTCGTCTCGCAGCTCCGCAACAAACTGCGCACTCACGCAGTCGCATTTATTGAGTATCGTGATCAGGATTTGATCATCATTAAGTTGCAGATCCTCGATAGTCGAGCGGACTGCAATCGCAGCATCGCGCGGATCCTCGTGGTCGCTCCACGTCGAGCAGTCGCAAACAAGTAGTACGACCGCTGCACGACGTAGCGATGTGAACGTGCGGTCGATACCCATCTGCTCCAAGCGGTCGTCGGTCGAGCGGATACCCGCCGTGTCGATCACGCGGAAGCGGCGGCCTCCAATCACAATCGATTCCTCGATTGAGTCGCGTGTGGTGCCTGCGATCTCCGAAACCATCGCGCGCTCCTCGTTCAGCAGGCGGTTGAGCAGGGTCGATTTACCTGCATTCGGTGCGCCAACAATAGCGGTTGCGATGCCCTCTTTCAGGGCGTTGCCGATCGCAAACGAGTCGATCAGACGCACCAAATGGGAGTCGATCGTGTCCATTATCTGTCGTAGGGTGGTTCGGTCGGCAAATTCGACCTCTTCCTCAGCAAAATCCAATTCGAGTTCGAGCAGAGCACTCAGGCGCAACAGTTCGTCGCGCATACCGCGCAATTCGGTCGAGAATCCGCCACGCATCTGGTTGAGTGCCAGGCGGTGAGTGGCGCGGTCGGTCGAGGCGATCATATCGGCAACGCCCTCAGCCTGAGCCAAATCGATCTTGCCTGCAAGGAACGCTCGTGTGGTGAATTCGCCAGCTGTTGCGGCACGTGCACCGCAGTCGATAGCTTGGCGCACGATACGTCCAACGAGGTATGCTGAGCCGTGGCACGAGATCTCGATTGAATCCTCTCCCGTGTACGATCGCGGCGCGCGGAATAGCGTCAGCACCACGTCGTCAATCACCTCGCCCGTCGAGTCGATGACCTCGCCATAGTGTGCCGTGTAACCCTCAGCGTCGGCCAGCGAGCGTCGGCCACGCGGGCGGAACATTCGCTCGGCAATGGCAATGGCATCGCTGCCGCTCATACGCACAACGGCGATGGCTCCACCGGTCGGGGTGGCGCAAGCGACGATCGTATCGGTCTGGTGAATCATCTGTTTAGGGGCGTGGATTTAGCGGCGACGTTGGATTCTAAGTCGCTGACCTATGCGTAGTTTATTGGCATTTGCCAGATTGTTCCACTGCATAATCTGTCGTGTGGTGACGCCATAGCGACGTGCGATGCCGCCGAGTGTTTCGCCACGTTTCACGACGTGAGTAATGGTGCGCGCCACGTTCTCCTCGATACGTTTTTTCTCAACCTTCGTGGGGTCGAGATACTCTTTGAGGTAGAGCGAATCCTTGGCCATAATAGAGTCCTCGTTGATGATGTAGTGCGACAGGTCGCGCACGGGCAGCGTCAGCGGGTAGTTCTTCGTGGTTGCAGGAATGATGTCGAGGCGATATTGGGGATTGATCAGTCGCAACGTTTCGATCGGAATGTTGATTGTTGATGCGACCTGTTCGAGGTGCATCACGCGCGAGATCATAATCGTATCGGTTGCCATCGGCATTGGCGGTGTAGTGACCTCGATACCGTGCAGATTGTAGTAGTTGTATGCGTAAGTTGCTGCAATGAATGCAGGTACATAGCCTCGTGTTTCGCGGGGCAGGTAGTTGTAGATGTCCCAGAACGACCCGCGCACACCAGCACGAGCGATAGCCTTATTGACGTTACCCGGACCGCAGTTGTAGGCCGCGAGTGCCAGCGACCAGTCGCCATAGGTGCGGTAGAGATCTTTGAGGTACTTGCACGCGGCGCGGGTCGATTGCAGGGGATCGCAACGCTCATCAACAAACGAATTGATCTCCAAACCGTAGGCCTTACCCGTTGCATATACAAACTGCCACATACCGACTGCCGCTGCTCTCGATTTTGCGGTGGGTTGCAGTGCCGACTCGATGATCGGCAGTGCGCGCAACTCGACGGGCAGGCCTGCATTGATCAGCTCCTGCTCGATCATCGGGAAGTAGTATTGCGACAGTCCGAGCACGCGACCCATCAGGCCACTCGTGGGCGAGGTGTAGCGAACGATATAGTTGCGAACGACCTCATTATAAGGCAGGTGAATGGGCGAAACCATCGCTTTCAGGCGCGCCTCATAGATCGAGTCGGGCAACACATTCTCGACCGCAGGAGCCCACGTCGTATCGATGCAAATATACTCGTTGTAGTAGTTGTCGAAGGCGTCGATAGCGGTCTTTTCGTACCACTGCGACACGACCGAATCGCGCTGATGAACGCTCATTGCTGCGAAGTGATCACGCCAATAGGAGCTGTCACTGATTGCACCCTCGTGTCCCACCTCTTCGGGCTCAACCTCCTCGATCTTAGCTTTTTCGGCCAGCAGTCGCTCGATCGAGTCGGCTACCATTCGCTCGACAAGCGCTTGACGCTCGGCAGCTTCAATCTGAGCCTGTTGCTCTTTCTTTGCTTTGGCTTTGCGGCCAAGTTTGTTGAAGGGCCAAATCGGGCCGTTGGCAGCTGTTGCAGTTGAGGTTGCGAGTGCGGCAACGAGTAGCAGGGCAATGGTTTTGAGTGCGAATTTCATCGTGCGGGGAGAGTTCTCTGTATAGTTTTAGAATTTAATATTAATGCCTAAGCCATAGGTGTTTACGCTGCCCGATTGAGCCGTGTAGACATTGCCTATGTGGGGTTGGACGTCCATCGAGAGGTTGTCCGAAATGTCGTAATCCTGCAAGTGAGCATCGACGTGCGCATCGATCACATTGAACAGATAGACACCTGCCGTAATGATGATCGAGAGGTCGCGATTGCGTCGATAGCTGTTTTTGAGGTTTTTGAGGTAGTCAGCCGTATATCGACCGCGGAACTCGTCAGTGGGCGAGGGCTTTGTTAAACCCGTCTTGTCGGTTGCGGCATTATACTCTTTGAGGGCGTTGTCATAATCGACACGCAGATTGTAGGCCGTGCGGAAACGCTGGTAACCTCGGTTATTCCAGTCAATTACGTAGATCATCGAGGCGAAACCACCGATGACGATCGGAGCTTTCCAATAGCTACCGTTGTAGATCTGACCTGCACCAGGACAGATCATCGAGAGCGTCGTGGCCTTCTTGACCCTCGAAGCGGGAATTTTTCCATTGTAGTTCACCGCAGCGTCGCCAATGAAGTAGATGTACGAGGCGATCGCACCGATGAAGTAGAGCTGACGGCGTGTATTGTGGCGGATCATCTGCGTTTGTAGCGCATCCAACTCCTCGGTACGCGTGGTGCTGATGTTGGTGATCGCGGTTACCTGACGCTTGTAGTCCTGATATTTCTTGTTCTCGATCACACCCATCGTGATACCTGCACCGACGGTCGAGTAGAGAATTGGCAACTTCCAATATTGCTTGTTGTAGATCTGTCCGAAACCGGGCACTACGGCCGATATCCACGAGATTTTCGAGATGTTGATCGAATCCAGTCGGCGCGGTTTGATTGTATCGGCGAGCAGTGAATCGACCTTTGCAATGGTGATTGTGTCGGGCAGACGACCCATCAGCGAGGCTAATGAATCGACGGGCAACGAACTCAATCGCGCTGCAATCGAGTCGGCCGAGAGGGTGTCCACCAGCGCCGCGTCCAGACCGAGGGCCGCAAGCGAGGCCGAATCCAGACCCATAACGCCCGAACGCAATGAGTCGGCAGCCATAGCCGCTGAGTCGCTACGGATCTCCTGTCGCAAACCGCCGCGAATGATTGTGCGTGCGCCGCGAGGCTGTTGCGCTGCGGCCGACGCGATACAACCGATCGTCAGCACCAATGCGAGGAATATTCTCTTTGCGAGGCTCATTGTTGGGTGAGTCTTTTTAGAGGTTATCAAAACGGGTAACAAATTGCTCGATATCGGCGTCCGACGCGAAGTCGATCGTAATTCGGCCACCACCTGTTTTCGAGCGTTTAATGCTGATATTCTGCGAGAAGAGCTTCTCGAACTGCTCCACCAGACGGCTGTATGATTCTGGATACTCCTGCTCCTCCTCGGCGGGTTTTGCCTTGGGCTCCTCGCACATCAGGCGAGCCATATCCTCGGTCTGACGCACCGAGAGAGCCTTCTTCAAGCAGCGCTTCAACAGCGCGAGCTGCTTCTCGTCGGGAACGCCTGCGATAGCTTTTGCGTGACCCATCGAGATCAGACCCTCCTTCAATGCCAGCTGCACCTCCGAAGGCAGACGCAGCAGACGCATATAGTTGGCAACGGTCGAACGCTTCTTGCCGACCTTCTCGGCCAACGAGTCCTGCGTCAGTCCGCACTCATCGACCAGACGCTGCAAACCGAGCGCAATCTCGATAGCGTTAAGATCCTGACGCTGAATGTTCTCAACTAGCGCCATTGCGTGCAGATTGGCGTCATCGACCTCGCGGATATATGCAGGAACGACCTCCAAACCCGCCGCTTTCGATGCGCGCCAGCGACGCTCACCGCTGATGATAACATACTCGTTGTCGGTGTTGCGCTTGACTGTGATAGGCTGAATCACACCGAGCGTGCGGATCGAGTCGACCAACTCCGCCATAGTCTCATCGTCGAATGTTGCGCGGGGCTGCGTGGGGTTGGGAATGATCTTCGAGAGCTCGATTTCGCGCATCGAGTTCATCGGGGTGCTCTTAGCCTCTATGTTTGCGCCGTCGAGACCGAAAATGGCGTCCAAACCGCGTCCTAAACCTTTGTTTTTCATCGTGTAGTCTACTTTTTGTTACGTTTGAGGAACTCCTTTGCCAGGTTGAGATAGTTCTGCGAACCGGTCGCCGAGGCGTCGTAGAGCATTACGGGTTTGCCGTGCGAGGGTGCCTCACCCAAACGGATATTTCGTTGAATAATTGTGTCGAAAGCCAAGCGACCGAAGTGCTCACGTACCTCGGCTACAACCTGATTGTTCAGTCGGTTGCGCGAGTAGAGCGTTAGCAGGAAACCCTCGATTTCGAGATGGGGGTTCAAACCACTCTTGACGATCTTGATCGTATTGAGCAGCTTGCTCAGACCCTCCAAAGCGAGGTACTCGCACTGCACGGGCACCAGCACCGAGTCGGCCGCCGTCAGCACATTGACGGTGGTGTAGCCCAGCGAAGGCGAGCAGTCGACCAGAATGTAGTCGAAGCGATCGCGCACCGATTCCAGGATGCGCTTAATGACGAAGTGAGCCTCCTCCATTTTGGGCAGTTCGGTATCGGCAGCCACCAGATCGATACTCGATCCGATGAGCCACAGCTTTTTCAAATCGTGGCTCTGCTGAATCACCTCGTCGGCTGTACGCTGACCGGTGATACACTCGTAGATACCCTCGCCCGTGATGTCGAAACCGAGGCTCGACGTGGCGTTTGCCTGCGGATCGGCATCGACCAGCAGTACCTTACGGCCGAGAATGGCCAGCGAGGCTGCCAGATTGATTGCCGTTGTGGTTTTGCCCACACCTCCTTTTTGGTTTGCTAATGCTACTATCTTTCCCATTGTAATAAGTTGCTTAACTCGCTATACTCCAGCCTGATAACGCTATTGAAGGCGTCGCTGTCATTGCGGTCGGAGCATAGTATTCAACCCACAAAATTAATGATTTTCTCGGATTTTGCCATCTTTTTCGGGGAAAATAACTATATTTGACACTTAAATATAAGATAATCTACAACGATGAGCGAAAATTTGAATCAAATACCCACTGAGCAACCGACCTCGGAGGTAGTCGAGAATGTGGAAACTGCAAATCAAACTGCACCTGAAAATTCACCCGCTGAGGACCCGATGAACGACCCTCGATTCGAGGCGCCGCGAGCACAGCGATTCCCGACTTGGGGCGATATGCTGGCCGTAGTGGGCATCTATCTTTTGGCAACGGTGGCAACCTCGATCGTGATGGCAATTGTAGCGGCCGTTTCGGGTGGCGCGGAGAGCCTGACCGAGCGAATGTCGAGCGGTCCGATGTCGGCTCTCAGCTATGCTTTGTCGATGACGCTGACCATTGTTGGAGTGCTGATCTATCGCAAGTTACGCCGCGGCAAGGGCAAGATGTTCCGCCTCTCGATGCGAGGTTTCAACCCGATGCTGATTCTGTGGGGTTTTGTGCTTGTACTGATCACGGGAATCGTCATCGAGCCGGTGCTTAATCTCTTCCCCGAGTCGTTCCTCGACCTGCTCAATCAGATGGGTGCAAATGGCGGTTGGTCGGTGTTGATGTTGGCAATTTTAGCACCCGTTATGGAGGAGGTTCTCTTCCGCGGAATCCTGCTCGAATCGGTGCGCGAGAAGTATAGCAGTGGCCGCGCGATAGTGGTGTCGGCGCTGATGTTCGGTGTGATCCACGTTATCCCTCAGCAGGTGGTCAATGCGTTCGTTATCGGCCTGATCCTCGGTTTCATATATGTCCGCACCGACTCGCTTTGGCCTGTGATTATTATCCATGCGCTGAACAACGCAATGGCTTACGTGATTATGCAGTGGAGCGATGGTGCAAACATCACCGTACGCTCGCTCATCGAGAACGATACGATCTACGCTGTGGTCTATGGAATGTCGCTTGCGGTGTTCATCGTGTCGGGCTATATGGTGTGGCGTTCGATCGAAAAAATCAATTCTAAGGAGTCTCGCGCATAATATTCGGGTATAAAAGTGCGTTAGTTGCAGGAAAAACACTATCTTTGTATTTTATTTATGGCTCGAATTGCAAAAATATCGCTTGTGCTTGGTGTGCTCGTCCTGCTTGGGGCGTGCCGTGAGTTGCCGTTGCCGTTCGAATACGACCAGGTGGTGGCTCAGGTTGGCGATAAAAAGCTGCGCGAGAGCGATGTGCAGTCGATCTATGCGCAGGCCGTAACGGCTGAGGATAGCACCGCACTGCTCGAAATCTATGTCGATCGCTGGGTTAAGAAGGAGTTGAAACTGCGTGCAGCCGAGAACCTCTTCCGCGATAGCGAGGAGGCGATCGAGGCTATGGTCAACGAGTATCGCAACTCGTTGCTGACGCGCCGTCTGGATCAGCACTACGTTGATCAGGAGCTGGATACGGTATTCACCGACGCACAAATCGAGGAGTATTACAATCGCCACCCGTCCGATTTCCGTTTGGATCGCACGATGGTGCGCGGTCGTCAGATGTTGGTGCCGTCGAACTTCCGCCAGTCGAACAAACTACGCGAGGCAATGCGCTCGACCTCGGACGATAAATTACAGGATTGGCGCGATATGTGCCAGAAGAATAGCATTGAGATTCAGGAGTATAGCTCGTGGGTCGATTACTCGGATTTCCTTTCGACGCTGCCCACTTCGCGTGGCCGCAAGTATGAGGACTTGTTGAAAAAGGATGTGTTGCAGGAGATGCGTGTCGATGATGGTCGCTACTATTTTGTTGTGACCGACATTCGCCGTGCGGGTGATGCAGCGCCGCTGGAACGAGTGCGCGAAACGATCAAGCGTATCCTCTTCAACCAGCGCCAAAGCGAGATTATTCGTGCGCACGAGGAGCAAATCTACCAAGAGGCTCTGGCCTCGGGCGAGTTGCGAATCTACTTGGGCGAGGAGGAGCCGATTGAGGCCGAAGAACCCAATCAACCGACCGAGCAGCCGACCTCGACTGAGCAGGTGCAACCCGCCGATTCGATAGCAAACGAACAGTAAACCAGTGAAATAATAAAATAACCAAATATGACAAAGAGAGGTATAATGTTGCTGTGCGCTCTGTTTTGCGCACTGATGGCTGAGGCTCAGCAGGTGATCGTTGACAAGATCGTGGCTGTTGTGGGTAATTCGGCAATCTACTATTCGGACGTTGTTGAGACGGCCGATCGTCTGGTCCAGCAGCGTCGCGAGATGGGCTACACTTCGGATCGTGATTCGAAGAATGAGGCTCTCGAGCAGTTGATGTTGCAGAAGTTGCTCTATCACCAGTCGCAGATCGACTCGGTTGATGTGTCGCGTGCCGAGGTGGCTGTTCCGGTTGAGAATATGATTCAGGAGATGATCACTCAGGCGGGCTCGATCAGTGCATTGGAGGCGCAGGAGCACAAGGCCGTGTTCGATATTCGCGAAACGATGTTGCAGCAGTATGTCGAGATGGAGTCGGCACAGGCAATGCAGCGCACGATCCAGGATAAGGTGACCATCACTCCGGGTGAGGTGGAGCAGTTCTTCAAGTCGCAGCCGCAGGATAGCCTCCCGATCGTTCCCGAGCAGTATGTCTACGCACATATCACCAAGTTCCCCTCATCGATGGACGAGGCAAAGCGCCGCGTTAAGGAGCGTCTGCTCGATATGCGAGAGCGTATCATCTCGGGCAAGGCATCGTTCTCGACACTGGCTCGTATGTACTCGGAGGATGGTTCGGCAGTGCGTGGTGGTGAGTTGGAGCCTATGCCGCTCGATGGTTTCGTGAAACCCTTTGCCAATGCTTTGGAGAAGTTGAAGCCCGATCAGATTTCGGAGGTTGTCGAGACCGAGTTCGGTTTCCATATCATTCAGGGTATCGAGCGTCTGGCAAACAATAACTACCGTTGCCGCCACATTCTGATTCGTCCCTACTACACTCCTTCGGAGTTGGCTGAGAGCGACAACCTGCTCGATTCGCTGGCTAACCTGATCCGTTGCGACTCGATTACCTTCGAGCAGGCGGCTTTGGAGCACTCGGACGATCCCTACTCGAAGCAGAATGGCGGTTTGGTGTCGAATCACGATATTTTGGAGGCTCAGCAGGCATACCAGGCGAGTCTGACGCAGACCAAATTCTACAAGGAGTATCTGATGCCCGCCGACTACAATGCACTTCGTCGCTTGAAGGTTGGCGAGATCTCGGACGCCTTCCAGACCACCGATATGAAGAACAACCAGCTGAGCAAGATTGTCAAGCTGATCGATGTGATTCCATCGCATACGGCAACCCTCGATGAGGACTACCTGATGATCGAGGAGGCGGCTCTGGAGCATAAGAAGCGCGCTGAGTACCACAAGTGGTTGTTGGGCAAGATCAATGCTATGTATGTTCGTATCGAGCCTGAGTTCCGCGAGGGCGAGTGGGAGTACGAGGGTTGGATCAAGTAAGATAAACCAAGTTCGTAAAGATAAATATTTCCCTGCAAGGTGAAACGACTGTTGTCCATATTGCTGATTTTTGCGGCGGTGATGTCGATTGCGTTTGCGCAGTCGGACGGCTCATCGCGTCGCGGTCGCAAACCTGTGGATATGCAGGGTGACGATGCCTATTCGATCAAATTTGAGGATACGACGGCGCTCTGCCTGGTGGGTAATGTGATGTTCTATCACAACGGTACGGTCATCACGTGCGATAGCGCAGTACGTTACAGCGAGCGCCATATGGAGTGTTTCAGCAACGTGCTGATCAATAAGGATTCGCTCTATGTCTATGGCGATCGTGCCGAGTATAATGGCGAAACCAATATGGCATACGTCTATTCGCCGCTGATCAAGGTTGTCGATGGCGATGCGACGATGTATACCTACTCATTCTCGTTCAATACGCTCGAAAATGTTGGCCGTTTTGGTGGTGGCGCGATCATCACCAAGGGCGACAATCGCTTGGAGGCTGAGAATGGCTACTACTATGCCGATAGTAGCATAGTGGTCTGCGTCGATGCGGTCGAGATGCAGGATACGCAATATAAACTGCAATCCGATTCGGTGGTCTATAACCTCGATACCGATGTGGCTGAGTTCGCGACCGAAACCTACATTTGGAATGAGAACAACGAGATGGTCAACGCCAAGTCGGGACGCTATGACCGTAATGCCGACCGCTTCGAACTGTTCGAGGATAGTTATATTCTGACCGAGAAGCAGGAGGTTTGGGCCGATAGTGTCGACTACCGACGCACCCTCGAAAATGCAATCCTGCGCCGCAATATCCAGATCGACGATACCGACCAGAAGGTGTTGGCATTTGGCGACTATGGCGAGTATTGGGGCGACCGCGAGGAGGCTCTGCTGACCGAGCGCCCGTTGATTATCAACTACGATCCCGAGATGGGCGATTCGCTCTATGTGCGCGCCGATTCGATATTGCTCTTCACCGAGCGACCATACGATATTGATAGTACGGCGGTAGTTGATTCGTTGGTGGTTGATTCTTTGGCAACAGACTCAATGGTGATGAATTCACCGATAATGGATTCGCAGTTGGTGGATTTGCAGAGTGCGACGGTGCCCGATGAGGAGACTCTCCAGCAGTCGGCCGAGGAGGCTACAACGACGGATGTAGCAACCGATTCGGTGGCCGAGGTGACGCCGATTGAGGATAGCGTGGCGGTTGTTCAACCGACCGATAGTGTGGCAATAGTACAGCCCGTTGAGGATTCGTTGTCGGTACCCAAGGTCGAGCCTACTCTCGAGCAACAAGCACAACAAGAGCCGCAAGAGCAGATCGAGGCAGATAAGGAAACCCGCAAAGCCGATGCAAAGTCTGAAAAGGAGCGAGTGAAGGCTGAGAAAGCGAAGGCTAAGGCCGAAAAAGCGGCAGCCAAGGAGGCTCGATTGAAGGAGAAGGCGGCAGCTCGACGTGCAAAGCGTCAGGCCAAAGTCGAAAAATATGGACGCGGTAAGGGTGCTGTGAGCGATTCGCTGGCACAGGACTCGTTGGCGGCCGATTCGTTGGCTCGGATTGATTCTTTGGCCACATCTGCAGCCGATGTGAATGCCGACAGCCCGGCAGTTGCGGACACGATCCCGCACGACTCGGTGCACCGTATCATTCGCGCATATCGCAATGTACGTACCTATCGTAATGATTTCCAATCGATCTGTGATTCGATGGTGATTTTGTCAGTTGATTCGATTATTCATCTCTATCAATCGCCCATATTGTGGTACAATAGTAACCAGGTGACCGCCGACGAGATCGATATCTATACCTCGAACCAGCAGATTACGCGTGCTGAATTTGTCGGTAACCCGATTATGGCCGAGCAGATCGACTCGATGGCCTATAACCAGGTGGCGGGCAAAACGATCGAGGCGTTGTTCCGCGACAATGAGATCTATCGCGTCAATGCGATCGGTAACGGTCAGACGCTCTATTATACGACCGATCAGAATTCGGGTCGCGTGACCGAGTTTATGACCATCACGTGTGGCGACATCTCGTTCTTGATGAAGGATCGCCAGATCGAAACAATCATTTGGCGAGGCAATCCGGTATACTCTATATATAATATATCGCAGGTTCCGGAGGATCAACAGCGTACTTTGCGTGATTTCGTATGGCACGGCGACAAACGACCGAAGCTTGATCAGGTTCTTGATCGTGGTTTGCGCCCGTCGCGTCGCGAAGAGATGCAAAAATTGCCTAAACCCGAGTTCCCGATCCAACAATCGATCGACAGACGTCGTAAGCGCCTGACAGAGAGTGGACAATGGCGTGATCGTACGGAAACTTTGTCGCCCGAGGCCCTTCAATTTGTCGAGAGCGTTAGCCGCCGATAGAGAAAATTTTGCAAAAAAAATGTAAAAAAATAGTCTTAGAGTTTGCAGATTGCGAAAATTGTATTACTTTTGCACTCGCAAACAGCAAAACGGTGTGGTAGTTCAGTTGGTTAGAATACCTGCCTGTCACGCAGGGGGTCGCGAGTTCGAGTCTCGTCCATACCGCAGAAAGTCCGAAGGTAACACTTCGGACTTTTTTGTTTTTGGTGAGTTTTGGGAACTCGCGATCCCCTAAGCCTCCCCCTATCAAGGGGAGGTTTGGAGGGGTTGTCAATAGAGAGATCGCGAGCACTGCACGCGCGCAGCGCGGGCTCGAGTCTCGTCCATACCGCAGAAAGTCCGAAGGTAACACTTCGGACTTTTTTGTTTTTGGGGCATTGGGAACTCGCGACAAAATAAAAGATAGCGACACCATTGGAGTGGCGTCGCTACCTATTCCGACTTAAAGTCCGTTGCTTACTATATATCTGGCAAATACAAAGTTAATAATCAATTTAGCGGACTTGTCAGTCGGTATTGATTAGAAACGTACTGCTACATCATCATAAGCGAAATAAGCAGGGCAATTCAAACCATAATCGCCAATCAAATCGGCGCTACCAACAAGATTGAACGTGATCTTAACGACCTTGCCCAGCCCCGAAAGGTCAAATTTCGTCCACTCGCTCACGATATTATCCTTGCCATTGCACAGCACAAATTCCGCAGTGCCGGTTGCCTGCTCATTCGCATCGTAGCCCGTTGCAACAATCTTATAGAGCGTTTTGTCGCTTGCAGGTGTCGAGAAACCGTCGCCATTCAACAACGAATTGTAGACATAGCTCGTCGGAACAACATACATATGATCAACCACGCGCGCAACATTGTCGGCAAAATAGAAGTGAGGCACTGTGGTCTTCCACGAGAAATCATCAACATAGCCATTCTGTACGCAGAAGTTCTTCGAGCCATTGTGGCCTGCTGCGCCATCAATTCCCGTCGAGACCGCAAACTGCGTTTCGTAGCTCGCCTGAGTATAATCCGCCATATAGTAGTCCGAAATCGCGTGACCTCCGTTCCAATATGCGCCACCGTCGATAATGCCCGACGCCAGTTCCGTATTACCCACATCGCGCCACTCGTAACCCGTGAACGAATAGTCGTTATAGGTCAGCGGACCGCCATATTGCGAATCGTCAATCAGATCCGACCACGTTGTGATCGTATAGCCGCAACCCGCAATCGTATAGGGCGAGAATTTCGTATCGGCGTCCTCGAAGGTCAGCACGCGAATCTCAACCTTCGGGATCGTGATTACGCGTCCGTCAGCCAGCGTAATGATCACTGTCGAATCAGTCTCCTCGATCGAAACAAAGAACGAATCTCCATCGTCACCATTGCGAATCTCTGCGCTCGATCCGTCGCTAAACAGCAGTTTGTAGCCCGTTGCGGTCTGTTCAGTACCGACGATGACCTTGCCGTTGTTCAGCGCATCGATCAACGACGAAAGCGTAGCGATCTCCTCGCTGTTTGCTTGCACTTGGTCTTTGAGCAGGTCAATCTCGTTCCATAGTTTGTCGATCTCGCAACTTGTCAGCGTCACGCTCATCAGCGCGACTACCATAAATGTAAAAAATCTTTTCATAAACGTTTGATTTTAAAGTGTTAAACAAAATGTCGTATCTTACAGCTATGCTGACAGGATACGACAAAATCTATTTAAGACTCAAAACTACGACTTTCAGCCGACGCAACACTACGGATATAGCCTATGCAACCTTACAGCACGACACATCAATTTCAATGTCGGCTGCGCGAATCAAGTGCTCGAAAACTTACGGCTTATGAAACATTGTTTTGATTCTTACCCGTAATCCTGCGAGCATAAAATCCACGTATTGCACAGGTAGGTCTTCTGACTTGTTCCGTTTGTTGCGCCTTCCCAGTTTTCACCAGTGGCAAAGAGAGCAACAAACTCAGTTCCGTAACGCCGGAATGGAACTCACAGCAACAGGCATTGTTCGGGATTTACACCCGATTCCCTTTTCACCTTTTGCGATGCGAGATCGCACAAGGCTCCGTATGCAATAACAAAGATAGAAAAATTTTTCTTAGGTTGTACTCTGTCGACTGTTTTTTTGCAGACAAGTTTTGTGGGCAGTTGGTTGGAATCCCGGCCTATCACGCAGAGAACTCGCGACCGTACAAAAAACGAGGCCCCCGTTATGGAGCCTCGTCATTATTTTTAGGCGATCGAAAATTCTTACAGAATCTCTTTCAAACGACCCATCAGGGGATAGTTAGTCATATCGACCTTGACGGGAACAACCGTGACATAGCCATTTTTGAGTGCCCACTCGTCGGTATCCTCGGACTCGGGCTCAGCATTGCAGAATGCACCATTCAGCCAGAAGTAGTCGTTGCCGCGGGGATCCTTACGGCAGTCGTACACTTCGCGCCAGAAACCGCGCGTCTGGCGGCACACGCGTATGCCCTTCAACTCACCGGGGCGTGCAACGGGGATATTCACGTTGAGGCAAACTTGCTCATCGAACTTTGTGCCGAGCATCTTCTCGATTATCATAGCTGCCACCTCCAATGCCGCGTCGAAATCGGCATCGGCGCTATGGTCGTCAATCGACAAACCCACCGACGGACAACCGTAGAAACTGCCCTCCATCGCTGCACCCATCGTGCCCGAGTAGAGGACGTTAATGCCCGCATTAGAGCCGTGATTAATACCCGAAAGCGCGAGCGAAACCTTCTCGTCGATCAGCAGATTATCGAAGGCCATCTTGGCGCAATCGACCGGAGTACCCGTCAGCGAGTAGATCGTCTTGTCGGGTTCGTCAACGACCTTTTTCAAGAACAGCGGTTTGTACATTGTAATGGCGTTCGATTTGCCCGACTGCATCTCGGCAGGAGCAATCGCGATCACGCGGCCATAACGCGCCGCGACCTCGACCAGCTGGCGGAAACCCTTAGCGTTCACGCCGTCGTCATTAGTGATGAATATCAGTGGTTTTGTCATTCTTTCGATACTTTTTGTCTTAACCGTCTACAAAGATAACTAAAAATCCACCTTTTTGCTACATCTTGACACTCACAAAAGCATTTTCTGGCTCAAAAATTTGTCTATGACTATTTTATCCCTTAATTTTGTCGTCCCAAACAGGAGTGTAGAAATCTCTTACGTGGGTGCGAACCGAGGGGCGCAATTGGCTTGAAGACTTTTTCAGCGAAAGCAGAGGGGGGTGAGAGCAGAGGCGCAACGGGATTATCGATCGGGAAATGAGGTCGTTATGGTAGGATTCGTGCAGCCGTAATATTTCGCGCTAAATTTTAATTAATTGTTTAAACAATGAACAAGGATCTTATTATCAAG
>JAFNVH010000030.1 GCA_017379895.1 Rikenellaceae bacterium
AGTGCTGCGGCGGTGTAGCTGAGCGTTTTGAGAATGTTTGGGAGCCGGTTGTTCACCCCTATTTGACCAAGGTTTATGATGCCGCTGTTGAGGATCCTTCGTGGGATCTGACCGTTGAGGAGCAGGCTCGCAAGTGGATCACCACTTCGCCCGAGGCTTTCTGCAACACTACCGACGCTAAAGTTTTGTCGGAGGTGCTCAATACCTACGACCAGGAGACACAGAACTTCTATCGTTGGACCGAGGAGTTCACTCAGGAGGGTCTGTCGGATCTGATCCGCGAGCGTTTGGGTATAGACTTCGGTACTGTTACCGATCTGATCCCCGTTGAACGTGGTGTTTCGGGTCGTCTGATCAAGCTGAAGGTTGTTGGTACCAAGCGTACGATGACCATCGGTAAGGAGTTGATCATCCGCAAGGCCTTCTCGCGTTCGCACCTCTACTCGTCGGCATTCGTAGTTGATCGCCGCGAGGACGGTGGTTTCATTCTGCGCGGTGCAGGCTGGGGTCATGGTGTAGGTTTGTGCCAGATTGGTGCTGCAGTGATGGGTGCTAAGGGTTACAACTATCGCGAGATTCTGGAGCACTATTTCCGTGGTGCAAAGATCGAGAAGAAGTATTAATCGATAAGAAAACTTAATTTAGAGAAATGAACGAAACAAAGAAATTTTGGGGTAGCCCGATGACTTGGATTCCTACGCTCTATTTTGCGCAGGGTATTCCTTACTTCATCGTGAACAACATCTCGGTAATGATGTTTACCAAGATGGGTGTACCCAATGGCGAGATGGCACTGTTCACCTCGTTGCTCTATCTGCCTTGGTCGCTCAAACCGTTCTGGAGCCCCTTCGTAGATATTTTCAAGACCAAGCGTTGGTGGACTATCAGTATGCAGATTCTGATGTCGTTGGCATTCATTCTGTTGACGCTGACTATTCCTCGTCCTGATGTTGAGATGATCGCTTCGGGTCAGACTCCTATCAGTATGTTCACCGTGACTCTGTTGTTGTTCGTGGTTACGGCGTTTGCATCGGCAACGCACGATATCGCGGCTGACGGTTTCTATATGCTGGCTCTTTCGACTGGTGATCAGGCTCAGTTCGTTGGTATCCGTTCGACGTTCTATCGTTTGGCATCGATCTTCGGTCAGGGTGTATTGGTATGGTTGGCAGGTGTTATCGAGAGCAGCTCGGGTGATATTCCCAACTCGTGGAGAATCACAATGCTCGTTACCGCAGTTATCTTCAGCTTGGTAACTCTGTATCACACCTTCGTTGTTCCTCGTCCCGCGGGCGATACTTCGTCGCTCAAAGACGAAAAACCGAGCGTTGGCGCTATCTTCGCAGAGTTTGGTCGTACGTTCAAGACCTACTTTATGAAGCCTGGTGTGGTTCTGGCAATCGTATTTATGTTGCTCTATCGTCTGCCTGAGGCATTCTTGCTGAAGCTCTGTATGCCCTTCTTGGTGGCAACACGTGAGGTAGGTGGTCTGGGTATGTCGACCGCTAACGTAGGTTTGGCTTACGGCACTATTGGTGTGATCTTCCTGACCGTTGGTGGTATCTTGGGTGGTATCTACGCATCGCGTGTAGGTTTGAAGAAGTCGATCTGGGTGATGGCAGCTTGTATGACTCTGCCCTGCTTGACTTTCGTTTACTTGTCGATGGCGCAGCCTACTAACATCGTTGCAATCTCGACTGCAATTGCTATCGAGCAGTTCGGCTATGGTTTCGGTTTCACTGCATATATGCTCTATATGATGTACTTCTCGGACGGCGAGTTCAAGACTTCGCACTACGCAATCTGTACAGCATTTATGGCACTCAGTATGTTGTTGCCGGGTATGGTTGCAGGTTACATTCAGGAGGCTATCGGTTACGTTAACTTCTTCTGGATGGTTATGGCTTGCTGCATTGGTACGTTGATCGTGTCGGTAATGGTTTATCGCAAGATCGATCCTACCTACGGTAAGAAATAGTCGAAACAGACTGTTGTGAATAGACTACTCGATCCCACACGGGGTCGGGTAGTTTTTTTATATATAGGTGTAATATTTCGGTCGAGGGATTCGTTTTTGTGGTGGCGAATCGCTATCTTTGTTGAGTTAAATAATATTAAAAAGAACTATGCTCGAAATCTATCAAAAATATAAGAAATATCTGCCTGTGGCGCTTGGTGTGTTGGCTGCGATATTGATTGTTGTGACCTTGGCACTTCGTCCGCGTGAGGTGGTTGAGGAGCAACCCGCAGAGCCTGAACACAAGTTGGTTGTCTACGGCATTGTGGCCGATAGCCTGACGCTCGAAACGGGCGAGGTGGGCGACGGTCAGACAATGGGGGGGCTGCTTGGTGGTTTCGGCGTGAGTGCACAGATTGTCGATAAACTGAATACCGCCTCGAAGGAGATTTTTCCGCTCAATAAGGTGCGTGCGGGTAATCGCTATACTGCCTTTTTGGAGGAGGATACGGCGGGCTTGCGCACGTTGCGTCACCTGGCTTACGAGAAGAATGCGATTGACTATGTCGTGTTCAATTTTATGACCGATTCGGTGTCGGTTGTCGAGGGCGTAAAGGAGGTTACGACGATCCGCGAGCGCGATACGGTGACGATCACCTCGTCGCTTTGGGGCGCGATTATGGCGGCTGGTCTGCCGTTTGAGTTGGCAGCCGAGATGGAGGATATCTACCAGTGGTCGATCGACTTTTTCTCGATCCAGAAGGGCGACCGCTTTACGGTTATCTACGACCGTCAGATGGTCGATACGGTTGATGTCGGTTTGGGCCGTGTTTGGGGTGCTGAATTCGTGCAGGGCGGCAAGTCGTATTATGCGATCCCCTTCAAACAGGGCGAGAAGATTCAGTATTGGGACGAGCAGGGTAACTCGCTGCGCAAGGCACTGCTGAAAGCTCCGTTGAAATATTCGCGCATTTCGTCGCGATTCACATATCGTCGTCTGCACCCCGTTCATCGCGTCTATCGTGCTCATACGGGTGTCGATTACGCTGCTCCGTCGGGAACGCCCGTTGTGGCGGTGGCCGATGGCGTCGTGGTCTTCAAAGGCTGGGGCGGTGGTGGCGGCAATACGCTCAAGATTAAGCACGCCGGTAACTTGCAGTCGGGTTATCTGCATCTGCGCGGTTATGCTAAGGGTATCAAGCAGGGTAGTCGCGTGAGTCAGGGCGATGTGATCGGATATGTCGGTTCGACGGGTACATCGACGGGCCCGCACCTCGATTTCCGTCTGTGGCGCAATGGTACGCCGATTGATCCGTTGAAGGTGCCTTCGGAGCCCTCGGAGCCGATCAAGAAGGAGAACGTCGTGCCGTTCGAGTATGTTCGCGAGCGCATTATGGCTGAGTTGCGAGGCGACTCGATTGCAATGGAGGATATGATCGTTCAGCTCGACTCGCTGCCCGTTCAACCGCAGCTCGGCGAAGAACCTATTGCCGCCGCAACAAAAGAGGAGAAGAGGTAATGGCAGAGCGTGTAGGTATAGTTGTGGTCGCCGGTGGTAGCGGCAGCCGTATGGGCGCTGCAATGCCCAAGCAGTTCCTGGAGGTTGCAGGACGTCCGGTTTTGGTGCGCACGATCGAGCGTATGCACGCGGCACTGCCCGATTCGCAGATCGTGGTGGTGCTGCCTGAGGCGCACGTGGAGCTGTGGCAGGAGTGCTCCGAAAAAGCGAAGTGTAGGGTCGAGCATAGCATTGCGCTGGGCGGTGCGACACGTTTTGATTCGGTGGCATCGGGTATCGCGGCATTGAGCGACGATTGTACGCTGATTGCTGTGCACGATGGCGTGCGCCCGATGTTGTCAGTGGAGATGATCCGCAGGGGAGTTGAGTGCGCCGAAAAGAATGGTGCCGCAGTGCCTGTGATTGCGGTTGTCGATTCGATCCGCGAGGTCGATTCGCAGGGTGCTTCGCACGCGGTAGATCGCAGTCGTCTGCGCGCAGTGCAGACTCCGCAGGTATTCCGCGCCGATCTGCTCAAAAAGGCATATGAGACGATAGGAGCGCGCTTGGACGATCGCTCGAAGGCGACGGACGATGCGTCGGTGGTCGAGATGTATGGCCACGCGGTGGCGCTTTACGAGGGTGAACCGCAGAATTTGAAACTCACAACTCCGACCGACCTGAGCGTTGCGGAGATGATTTTGGTAAATGGAACACATCTTTAAATATACGTTTGGGCGAAGAACTCGCTGGGTGTCGATCGGGGTGCTGGCTCTGATCGTGACGGTGGTTTTTGCACTCTATCTGCTCTATGACGGCGGCTATATCTCGGCGTGGTTTTTGAGTATCACGGTGGCTGTCATCGCGCTGTGCGTGCTGTCGATCCCGCGCCAGATACATATCGACGAGGCGAGGATTGAGATCCATTGTATACTCGAATTGACTGAGATCGAACTGATTGACGTGGTGAGTGTTGAACGTGTCGAACGTCAGCAGATCAAGTGGTTGAAGCCGATGCTGGCGAGCTTCGGGTTGTTCGGTTATTATGGCATATATTTTGACTTCCGCAGATTGGATTGGGTTCACGTCTATGCCTCGCAGTGGGAGAATCTGGTGATGATCACCGACAAATATGAGCAGCAATTCTTGGTGTCGAGCGATGAGCCTGAACGACTGATCTCGACGATCGAAAGTGCCCGCGCGAAGGCACTTACTGTGCTTAGTCTATCGCAGAACAAGGGCGAATAACCTTCGCGAAAAATCGACGCAATGTGGTAAAAATGATTGTTTTGGCCAATTAATTGGGCAAAGCAGGGGCTGTGTGTGAATTGATTGGCCGAAAGTTTGGAATCTATTGCAAAATTAGCTATCTTTGGGCAATTTGTGAGTAGTATGGTTAAAACGAACCCTTGGTTTGCACCGTTGGCGTGGCTCTATAAGATGGCGATTTCGTTTCGTCATCGGTTGTTCGATTGGGGTATTCTCCCGACCGAGAGGTTCGATATTCCGATTATCTGTATCGGCAACATCACAGTTGGTGGTACGGGCAAGACCCCGATGGCCGAGATGGTCGTGGGCCATTTGAGCCAATCGTTCAAGGTGGCGCTGATCTCGCGCGGCTATGGTCGCAAGACCAAAGGTTACATCGAGGTGAAGCCCGACGTTCACTATATCGAGGTGGGCGACGAGCCAAAGATGATCAAGATGAAGTTCCCCGATGTACCTGTGGTGGTTTGCGAGGATCGCGTGGCAGGTATCAAGCGCTTGCGCAAGGAGCATCCCGAGGTGCAGGTGGTGGTGATGGACGATGGTTTCCAGCATCGCTATGTCGAGGCACCGATCAATATCATTATGGTCGACAACACACGACCGGTCTATGAGGATAAATTCCTGCCTGCGGGTCAGTTGCGCGATCTGCCGTCGCAGTTGTATCGTGCTCAATATTTCATCGTCACCAAGTGCCACGAGGATATGACTCCGATCGAGCACCGACTGCTCCAAAAAGATTTCCTGCGTTATCCCTATCAAAGCCTCTATCTGACGGGTGTCGAGAGTGGTGCGCCGTGTCCTATATTTCCTGAGGATGCGCCCCAAACTGTCGAGTATGGCGCGGAGGTTGTATCGATGGCGGGTGTGGGCAATCCTAATCCCTTCCTCGAAGGATTGCGCAAACACTATCGCGTGATCGAGGAGCTGGTCTACGACGACCATCACGTCTATCGCCGTCACGACTTGCAGACGATGATCGACGCAGTTGGCGAGCGAGGCGTGATTATCACAACAGAAAAAGATGCCGTGAAGTTGCTCAACCGCGATAAGATTCCCGCGGAGTTGCGTTCACGACTCTATTATATTCCTATAAGTATTACATTCATAGGTAGTTCGCCTGCGGACTTCCTCCTAAAACTCGAAAATGATGTTAGAACAAATTAAAGCTACTGCTGAGTACATTCGCTCGCAGATTAACGAATTTGCCCCCGAGGTCGGTATTATTTTAGGTACGGGTCTTGGCGGTTTGGCCGATAGCATTGATGTAAAATATTCTATCGAATATTCGACTATTCCCAACTTCCCCGTTTCGACGGTTGAGGGCCATAAGGGTCGTTTGATTTTTGGTATGCTGGGTGGCAAGCAGGTGGTGGCTATGCAGGGTCGTTTCCACTACTATGAGGGTTACACGATGCAGCAGGTGACCTTTCCCGTGCGCGTGATGAAGTTGCTCGGCATTAAGACACTCTTCGTATCGAATGCAAGTGGTGGCGTCAATACCTCGTTCCGTACGGGCGATCTGATGATCATTACCGATCATATCAACCTGATGCCTAATCCGCTGATTGGCAAGAATATGGCTGAGCTTGGTCCTCGTTTCCCCGATATGCACAACTGCTACGACAAGGATTTGATCGCTATGGCAACCGACATCGCGGCTGAGCACAACATCAAGTTGCAGTATGGTGTCTATGTAGGTGGTACGGGCCCGACCTTTGAGACTCAGGCCGAGTATCGCTATTTCAAGGCTATCGGTGGCGATACGGCAGGTATGTCGACCGTTCCCGAGGTGATCGTTGCACGTCATATGTCGATCCCCGTATTCGGCGTGTCGGTAATCACCAACTGCGGTCTGTCAGACGAGTTGGGTGACCACGAGGATGTTCAGCGTCAGGGCGCAAAGGCTGCCGAGAAGATGAAGACACTCTTTATTGAGATGGTAAGTAAACTCTAAAACTTAGATAAGAAGATGATCAACAAAGTTATATTGGTAGGTAACGTGGGTGCCGATCCCGAAGTTCGCACGCTCGAGAGTGGTGTGAAGACGGCACGTGTTCGCTTGGCAACAACCGAGCGTATTTTCAACCGCCAGACGCAGGAGAATACCGAACACACCGAGTGGCATACGGTGACCTTGTGGCGTGGTCTGGCCGATGTTGTGGATAAGTATGTCCGCAAGGGCTCGCAGATCTATGTCGAGGGTTCGTTGCGCACACGCGAGTGGCAGGATCAGCAGGGCAACCGCCGTTTCTCGACCGAGATTCAGGCCGCAGAGTTGAAGCTGCTGGGTCGTCGAGCCGAGGGTCAGCAGGGTGCTCCTCAGGGTGGCTACCAGAGTCAGCCGAGTGCACCGCAGGGCGGTTATCAGCAGCCTGCATACGCTGCACCGCAGTCCGTACCCGCAGCTCCGTCGATGCCCGTTGAAGATGCCGACGATCTGCCGTTCTAATTGGGTTGGTATAAAAATTATTAAGCCGCGTTCCATATTCGGAGCGCGGCTTAATTGATTTATGAGCAGAACTCACTACTTCTCTTTTATGCAGGTGTTGTAGATAGCGTTTGCGAGGGTCTGCACGAAACTCTTGTCGGTGCTCCAATCGAAACCGTTCGACATCGCAGTGATACCCCAACCGTCGGCAGGGCTCCAAATCATAATACTGTTCAAACCGTAAGCAACGCCCGTATGACCGACGGGATAGTTGCCCTCGACGTTGTATTTGGGATCGTCGATATAGTCAACAAACTCCTCCAAGCAAAGACCATACTGATCCTCGCCCGGATTCTGCTTTTTCCAGATGGGGGTCTGCATCAACTTCGCACTCTCTTCCGAGATCAGACGAATGCCATTGTACTCGCCATAGTTCATATGCATCATCATATAGATAGCCAGATCGTGAGCCGAAATCTTCACACCACCTGTAGGCGAGAAGGCAGGTGCTGAGTAACCCATAATATAGTCGGGCATTTTGTCGGCAGGGCTGCGATAAGCGTTGACTGATTCGACGTACTCGCCATCGCGGAAGTAGTAGAGGCGAGCGAACTTGGTTGCGTCCAGCGAATCGACATTATGACCACCATAAAGACCGAGGCGGTTGATTACGTTCTCTTTGACATATTGGTCGAAACGCACGCCCGAAACCTTTTCGAGGATTGTTCCGGCGAGGTTTAGACCCAGATTCGAGTAGTTGTAGCCCTCACCCGGCTTGTACTCAAAATATGAGTCAGCGCAATCGCCGTTGATCGCGGGATTGAGGTGATCGAGCGTCGAATAGTCTTCCTTGTCGCGGATACTTGCTGTGTGCGAGAGAATCATTCTCAGCGTGATCGGGGTATCGGGGTGGTGAGGGTTGCGGATCGTGAAACCGATCAGATCGCTTATGTCATCGTCCAACGAGATGACGCCCTGATCGACAAACTGCAACAATGATGTTGCGGTAAATGATTTCGAGATCGAGGCAATTCGCATAACATCGTCGTTTGCAAGAGGAATCTTATTCTCCCAATCTTTGTATCCGAACGACTTGTTATAGACGATCTTACCATCTTTGACTACGGCAGCCGAGACACCGACAGCCTTGAACTCTTCGAGTACCGCCTGGATAGCCTGATCAGTCTGTTCGGTAGGGAATGTCGAGCAGCTCGACGCGAAGAGCAACACGGCGGTTGCTATCGCCATAAAAAATTTGTTGATACGCATATCGTTTTTGTTTTAGGTTAATATTCTACCTCAAAATTAACAAAAATTTCGCTCAATTACGAAAATCTATCAATAAAAAAAGCGCCGAGAGGGTGGACTTGCGCCCTTACCTTCTCGACACTTTTCGTTTTAGTTACGTGTATGTTTGACGTTGAGTAGCCTTACAGCTTGTTAGTGCCCTCGACGATCTTACCCATCGACCATACGCACTGAACCTCCAATGCCTTGTTGTACATTACGATATCGGCGTCCTTGCCCTTCTCGAGCGTACCTTTGCGGTCGAGGATACCCATAATGCGTGCGGGAGTTTCCGACGACATACGAACTGCATCTTCCAGAGGAATATCAGCCTTGAATACCATCGTGCGGAGCAGACGGTCCATCGTAGCGATACTACCTGCCAGAGCCGAGCGGTCAGCCAACTTGCAGACGCCGTCCTCGATAATCACGCGGGGGTCGAATGCCACCTGCGAGTCGCTTGCAGCGCAAGCCAGCGCGTCGGTGATCAGAGCGGTGTTCTCCACGCCCTTGATCTTGTGAACCATACGCAGGATCGGGGGCGGAACGTGAATACCGTCAGCCACCAGCTCTACGGTCATATCGTCGAACAGATAGATGCTCTCTACGGTACCCTCGTACTTGTACTCGCCACGCTTGTGGAAACCAGGCATAGCGTTGTAGAAGTGGGTTGCGTGCGAGTAGCCAGCGTTGTAAGCAGCCAAAACGTCGCCATACTCAGCCTTGGTGTGGCCGATCGATGCCAGAACACCCTTCGAGGTGATGTGGCGACCGAACTCGATAGCACCCGGTAACTCGGGAGCAGCGTCCCAACGCTTGATGCAGTTGGTCTCTTCGAGCAGGGGAATATACTCAGCAGGATCGGGGTTCTTGATGTTCTCGGGCAGCTGACCACCAGCCATCACCATATTGAAGTAGTGACCTTCGAGGTGCAGACCCATAATGGGGCTATCCTTCTCGGCCATCAGCTTCTCGGTCGTAGCCACCGCAGCGCGGATCATAGGCATAGTCGACGACGAGAGAGTAGGGTAGAAAGCGGTCGTGCCGTACTTCATATGAGCAGCTACGGCATTGCGGAAAGCCTC
>JAFNVH010000031.1 GCA_017379895.1 Rikenellaceae bacterium
ACCCGAGCGCGACAGACCCGGCATAGCCGCCACCGCCTGTGCGCAACCGATGATCCACGCATCGCGCCACGACAATTCGCTCTTCTCGCGCTCCTTGGCACGTGCCGCAAAGGTGAGCAGAGCCGCCGTCACGAGCAACATCTCACCCACGATGAGCATAATCACCGACGACGAGAGCATTGCGTTGAACTGATCCTTGAACGCAAAACCGACGATACCGATCGGGATCATCGACAGCACGATCTTTGCGATATATTCGGTCTGCGAGTTGCGCTCGAAACGCAGCAATCCGCGCACGAGATCCCAGATCTGCTTGCGCAGCACCACGATCGTACTCAACACCGTTGCGGCGTGGAGCGTCACGTCAAAGGTCAGATTCTCAACTATTTCGACACCCAGCAACTCTTTGGCGATTTGCAGATGTCCGCTGCTCGACACAGGCAGAAACTCCGTAAGTCCCTGCACCACACCGAGGATTATCGACTCCAAATAGTTCACGCTTACTCCTCCTTCGATTTGTCGCCACCGAAGCGCTTCATAATGGCGTAGACTTCGAATGCGAAACCGCCAATTACCAGGATCGGTGCCAGCGTGATGCGACGGAAGTTGAACATCGCGTAGTTAAACTCCTCGGGCGAATCGCTACCACCGCCTGCCATCAGCACAAAGCCCAGCACGATCACCGCAAAACCGATGAGCATCAGCACATAGTTGCGCGGCGTGAGAGCCATACGCCCGTCGGTCGAGGGCACTTTGTTTTGCTCCTTTTTCATTAGTATAGATGAATTTTATTTGTTTTCATATTGACGAACTTGTTGACCGCAAAGGTAGTGAACAAAAGCGAGATCGCAACGCCACCAACAACCATCGCCGCCATAATCACTCCCGCCGCCGAGGGTTCGGTGAGGGTGCCGAGCTCGGGCATTGCCTCGCCCAGACGCCAGCAAACCACCGCGAACAGAGCCGCTGCACATACGCCCGCCAGCACACCCTGCCAGAGCGCACTCGCCA
This sequence comes from Rikenellaceae bacterium, assembly GCA_017379895.1. Classification (GTDB taxonomy): domain Bacteria; phylum Bacteroidota; class Bacteroidia; order Bacteroidales; family Rikenellaceae; genus Alistipes. The sequence goes on from JAFNVH010000031.1 coordinate 1,012, forward strand.
GGAAGGGGCGCATAATGAACCACTTTGTCGCACCAACAAGTTTCTGAGTATTAATGATATATCGTTTCGAGAAGATCGAAATGCGAATCGTGTTGTTCAGCAGAATGAGCGAGATCGCCAGCAGCACCGCGCCGAAAACCCACAGCACCGTACGCACGCGGCTGATGGTCGAATTGATCTTCTCGACTACGCCCAGTGGCACGATCACATCGTTCACACCCTTCATCTTGCGCAGTTCGGCAACCAGCTCGTCGATCTGCTCGGCCTTGACCACCGCACCGTCCAGCAACACCTCGTAACTGTCGAGCAGGGGGTTCTCGCCCAGCACCTTCTCGAAGTCATCGCCAAACATCTCGCGGAAGGCCTCGTCTTCGGCCTTCGACTCCTTGCTCGAATACTCGACACGCGTGATGTACTCCTTGGCTGCGAGCTGGCGTTCGATACTTTCGCGCTGTTCGGGCTCGGCATTGCGGGCGAGTTCGACGGTCAGCATAGCGCGGTTCTGCAACTCGCGCGAGGAGTTCACCGCCACCGAAAGCAGGTAGCCCACTGATCCCAACAGAAAGATTACCAGCGCAATGCTGATGGTCGAAATGGCGTACGAGTTGCGTACGCGGCGTTTGAGTTTGCGATTATCTTTCATCGTTTGTCTGATTTTTCGATTGTTTGCGACGGCGCACCACAGCGGCAACTACCACCGCCACCACCGACGCCAAAATTGCGATCGACGAGCAGAGCGTCACAGCCTCAACCTTGCCGAACGCCGGCGCGCGGAATCGCCACTCGACGGTGTGCTTACCCGCCGGCAGTGTCATCGCACGCAGAATGTAGTTGGCACGATAGTAGGGAGCCTCCGCGCCGTCGATGTAAGCCGTCCAGCCCTTGTTGTAGTAGATCTCCGAGAAGATCGCCACGCCCGTACCCGACGCCTCGTATTCGTAGCGCAGGTAGTTGGGGCGATACTCCGTAAGTGCGATCTCGGCCTCGAACTCGTCGCTCAGGTCGATCGGCTCAACCTCCTCGGCCCAACGTACATCAACCACCGCCTCGGTATGGGGATCGATCTCGGCAAGTGCATCGATCTCGTCACGCGGACTCTCGGTCAGGTAGATGCGATCGACAAACCACGCCGCACCACACTGCGTGGGGTTGGGATTGAGCGCAATGCCCTCGGCTGTTGGAACGATCAGATACTTGGTATTGAGCATATCAAGCACCTTGCGCGCCGTCGAATCGACACCGTAGTTGACCGTACTCAGATAGTTGTCGATGATATCCTGATAGCGGCTCAGCTTCGCTCCGTGGTAACCACCCACCGAGCGGTGGAAGTATGATGTTGTGGCATCGTTGAAGGGCGACACCGTAAGATTCAACACGCGGAAACCGAGCTCCTTATCATTCATTATATATCTATCCGCCTCGTTGGGCACAACCTCCGTACGTCGCGCGCTCACAAATGCCGATTGGGGCAGGTAGCGCAGGTTGACAGCCACCAGATCGACCACAACCGTCGCCGCCACCACAGCCATTGCCACCGCATAGCGCACCTTACCACGAAGGTAGAGCCATACCATCGCCGCCGTCAGCAGCACGAACGCCAACGAGCGCCAAGCATCAGCCGACGCCGCAGCCGCACGTTCCTTGGCCATCGCCTCGGCGGTGATCAGACCCAGCTCCTCGTGCAGACCCTGAGCGATATATTGCTCGCCACCCTGCTGATACGACAGCATCGAGTGCCACTCCTCGGTCATTATTGTCTCGGCTTCGGCCTGTCCGAACTCGAAGAGCGAGCCCGCAAACAGCGCAATCACCAGGCAGACTCCACCGACGATACCCGTAGCCCAATACAGACCTCGCTCGGCCTTCGCGCGGTCGCACTCCTCGTCGTCGAGGCGCGAGAGAGCCAATGCCGCCAGCAGCGGGATACTCCACTGCACGATGACCTGAATCATCGATACGGTTCGGAATTTATCGTAAGCAGGAAGATAATTAAAACACAACTCCGTGAGCCACATCATATTGCGACCCCACGACAGCAGCAACGCCACTGCCGAGATAACCACGATCCACCACTTCGCGCGACCACGCAGCACAAAGCAACCCAGTACCGCCAGCAGCACCGCCGCAGCACCCAGATAGGTCGGACCTGCCGTAAAGGGCTGATCGCCCCAATAGCGCGGCAACTGCTCGGCTACCGACTGCAAACCATATGGTCGCAGTGCCTCGGCCACCGCACCATCGGCCGCAAAGGTTTCGTTCGACGCACCGCCCATAAGGTTGGGAACGAGCAGGTTAAGGCTCTCCGTGCGACCGTAGCTCCACGCCGTGGCATATTGCAGATCAAGACCCTCCGAGCCATCTGCCGCTACGGCCAGCTCCGAGCCGCCACGAATGGTTTCGGGCTGGTGCTGCATCGTGTACCACAGCGGCGAGAAGTTGGCTCCCACGCCCAGCAGACCAGCCAATGCAACCACTACCGTCGTCATCGCAAAGCGTCGCAGCGCACCCTCGCGCACCGCCTCAACCAGCAGCGCGATCCACATTGCACCCATAACGAGCACGAAGTAGTAGGTTATCTGCGGGTGGTTGGCACCCACCTGCAACGCCGTGAAGAGCGAGGTCATTGCCGCGCCCGCCCAGCGGTTGCGTTTGAAGGCGTACCACACCGCTCCGACCATCAGCGGAGCATAGACCAGCGCCCACATCTTGGTGATGTGTCCCGCACCGATGATCAGGAAGAAGTAGGTCGAAAGACCATAAGCTACCGCACCCACAACTGCCGGCCAGCGACGCACCCTCATCAAGAGCAACATCGCCCAGAAGGCCACCATCGCAAAGAAGACAAACGAGGCGGGCTGGTCGATTACCTTCACCACCTGACCGACCGAGTGTTTGATCCACTCCGCGGGGTAGTAGGTGTTGATCAGATACGACGGCATACCGCCGAACATACGGCCCGTCCACTGCGGGTCCTCGCCATAACGCTCACGCGAGTCGAGGATATCGCTCGTCATACCGCCATACTGCTGCACATCGTGCTGTGCCAGCACGCGACCCTCGAACTGAGGTGCGAAATATGCCGCCGCAATCACAAAAAAGAGTGCCACGGGAGCCAGCCAACGAAGTGACGAAGATGCTATTTTTCGAAAGTCCATCATTCAAAATCTTTAATATCAAACTGCAAAGTAACGAAAAATAGTTGGACAAGCGTGTCCCTATCCCGAAAAAACCGTATATTTGCAAATAAAAAGTCTTTTATATGGATACTATTGCAGCAATTCGCCGCCCGATCGAACAAGATCTGCAACAATATGAGGAGTTTGTGCGTCGATTTTTCAACGCCGAAACCGAACCCCTGCGCTCGATTCTCGAATACGTGATTTCGAATCGCGGTAAAGGCGTGCGCCCGATGCTCGTTCTGCTCGCAGCGGGTATGTTTGCACGTAACCCCCAGGCGGGAGCCTCGCACCGAACTCTGCTCGCAGCCTCGATCGTCGAGATGCTGCACACCGCATCGTTGATCCACGACGACGTGATCGACGAGTCGAACCTGCGTCGCGGCAAACCCTCGGTCAACGCTATGTGGCAGTCGCGTAATGCGGTGCTGGTGGGCGATTATATCCTCGCACGAACCTTCGCTAACGGTATGCACAGCGGTCAGTACGACATCGTGTCGCACCTGATCGGTGCTATCGGTGAGCTGTGCGAGGGTGAGTTGATGCAGAGCGCCCACAGCCGCGCACTCGATATGACGCGCGACTCTTACCTCGACGTGATCTACAAGAAGACCGCTACGCTGCTTGGCGTCAGCTCGTCGGTTGGTGCGCTGACCGTCGGTGCCTCATCGCAGCAGGTGGCCGAGATGCGTCGCTTCGGCGATTGCATCGGTATGGCGTTCCAGATCAAGGACGACATTCTGGACTATACGCCCGACGCCGAGACGGGCAAACCCTCGGGTAACGACCTGCTCGAACATAAGATCACGCTGCCGATGCTCTGCGTGCTCGAAGAGTGCTCGGAGGAGGAGCGCAAGCAGATCATCGAGCAGATTCGCAACTGCACAACCGAGGAGCAGAGCGTGGCGTTGCAGGAGATGGTTGCCGAGCGCGGAGGTATCGCCGCAGCCGAGCGCACGATGCGCCAATATATCGAGAGTGCAACTCGCATTTTGTCGCACTATCCGCCTTCGGAATACCGCGATTCGCTGATGACGCTCTGCGCCTACATCGGCGAGAGAAACAAATAAGCGCACAAAAGTGTTGTTAAATCAAAAAAATGCGCTAAATTTGTAGGACTTAGTCCACACAACGACTAACAATTAACAATCTAAAATAATCTGATTCGTATGGAAAAACAGAAAAGTAATGTGTTGGCCATCATCGTGATGATCCTCCTTTTCGGTATGATCTCGTTCGTGACCAACCTGGCTTCGCCTATGGGCGACGTATTGAAGCACCAGTTTGGCGTGGCTAACTGGATGGGTACGCTGGGTGTATTCGCTAACTTCATCGCTTATGCCGTGATGGGTATTCCCGCAGGTAATATGCTGTCGAAGTTCGGCTACAAGAAGACCGCTCTGATCGCTATCGGCGTTGGTTTCATCGGCGTTGGTATTCAGACCATTTCGGGCTTCGCTGAGAGCTTCGGCGTATATCTGCTCGGTGCTTTCGTTGCAGGTTTCTCGATGTGTATGCTGAACATCGTTGTTAACCCGATGCTGAACAAGCTCGGTGGCGGCGGTAACAAGGGTAATCAGCTGATCCAGATCGGTGGTTCGTTCAACTCGTTGATGGGTACCGCAGTTATTATCCTGACCGGTCTTTTGATCCCCAACATCGCAGCAGCTCAGATCAGCGACGTGAACGGCCTGATGTACACCGCATTGGCTATCTTCGCTGTGGCATTCATCGTGGTTTCGGGCACCGCAATCCCCGAGAACGCTCCCGCAGCAGCCGCAACCGCTGAGAAGTCGAAGTATGGTCCGATGTCGTTCCGCCACTTCGTGCTGGGCGCTATCGCAATCTTCGTTTACGTAGGTGTTGAGGTTGGTATTCCCAACGTATTGCAGAAGTGGTTGAATGAGGTTTCGACAACCGCTATCGCTGGTACCGTTGCAGGTACATATTGGTTCCTGATGCTCATCGGCCGTCTGGTTGGTGCAGCTGTTGGTAGCAAGGTGTCGGCTAAGGCTATGCTTTCGACCGCGTCGATCGTAGGTCTGTGCCTGGTTGCAGGTGCTATGTTCCTCTCGCCCTCGACAATGGTGAACCTGCCCGTATTCGACGGTGCTAAGGGCTTCGCTATGGCTAACGTTCCCGTGAATGCTGCTCTGTTGGTGCTTGTAGGTCTGTGCACCTCGGTTATGTGGGGTGGTATCTTCAACCTCGCAGTTGAGGGCCTCGGCAAGTACACCGAGAAGGCTTCGGGTATCTTTATGGCGCTGGTTTGTGGTGGTGGTATCCTGCCTCTGTTGCAGAACGCTGTTGTTGACGCAACGGGCAACTACCTGGCAAGCTACTGGGTTGTAATCGCAGGTTTGGCTTATATGTTGTTCTACGCGCTCGTTGGCTCGAAGAACGTAAATAAGGACATTCCGACCGAGTAATCGCAGGACTTTCCGTCAAAAAGTAAGGCCGCACTCCCTGATCGGGGTGCGGCTCTTTTTTGAATGGTGTCGGACTGAGCGCTGAGTGCCTTACTCCTCGCGGCGAATGATTTTTGCACCGAGGGCATTCAGACGCAGGTCGATATCCTTATAGCCACGATCAATCTGCTCGATATTCTGGATAATGCTGCGACCGTCGGCATTGAGTGCCGCAATCAGCAGTGCAACTCCCGCGCGGATATCGGGCGACGACATACGCGTCGGGCGCAGACGGTGTTTGTGATCCAGACCGATAACTGTCGCGCGGTGGGGATCGCAGAGAATGATCTTCGCACCCATATCAATCAGTTTGTCGACGAAGAACAGACGCGACTCGAACATCTTCTGGTGGATCAGCACCTCGCCGCGAGCCTGCGTCGCCACAACCAGAAATACCGACAGCAGGTCGGGCGTCAGACCCGGCCAGGGAGCGTCAGCGATGGTCATAATCGAGCCGTCGATAAAGCTCTCGATGCTGTAATGGTCCTGCTTGGGGATATAGAGGTCGTCACCGCGCTGCTCCATTGCGATACCCATACGGGCGAACTGCGCGGGTATGATTCCGAGATTCTCGTACGAAACATTCTTGATCGTGATCTCCGACTTGGTCATTGCCGCCAAGCCGATGAAGCTACCCACCTCGATCATATCGGGCAACATCGTGTGCTCCGTACCGCCCAGCTGATCGACGCCCTCGATCACGAGCAGATTCGATGCAATGCCCGAGATCTTCGCGCCCATACGATTGAGCATCTTGCAGAGTTGTTGCAGGTAGGGCTCGCACGCTGCATTGTAGATCGTGGTGGTGCCCTTAGCCAGCACCGCCGCCATCACGATGTTTGCCGTGCCCGTCACCGAGGCCTCGTCGAGCAGCATATAGCAACCCTTCAAATCCTTGCCCTCAACGGCAAAGAACTCTTCGCCTGCGTCGAAGTTGAACTTCGCGCCGAGCTTCTGGAAGCCGATAAAGTGGGTATCGAGGCGACGGCGGCCTATCTTATCGCCACCGGGCTTGGGAATGTATCCCACGCCGAAACGCGCCAGCAGCGGACCAATCAACATTACCGAGCCGCGCAGACGTGCCGCACGACGGCGATAGTCCTCCGATTTGAGATATTCGAGGTCGATATTTTTTGCCTGAAACGAGTATGTATCCTCAGAGAGTTGCTCGACAGTCGAGCCCATACACTTCAATAGCTCGATGAGTTGTTGCACATCGAGGATCTGGGGCACGTTGCGCACGATGATCTTTTCTTCGGTCAGGAGCGTCGCGCAAAGTATTTGTAGTGCTTCATTTTTAGCACCTTGCGGAGTGATCTCGCCACTGAGAGTTCGCCCTCCGTGAACTTCAAAAACTGCCATAATCGGGAGTAGTTACAATTATTTTGTCAAATATAACAAATATTTTCGAGATTTCAAACTCTCGCAAACAAAAAAGCCGCACCCGAAAGTGCGGCTCTGTTGCGAATCTCTATCGATTGTCCTCGGCCAGCCATTCGGCGTACGAAGTGGCGGTTTCGTACAGACGCAACGCCGTCAGCTCGACCCCCTCGGGTAGTTTGGCTGAGATCTGCGCCGCGAAATCCGAGATCATATTCTCACACGTGGGCTGATAATCGACCTCGACAACGCGTCCGAAACGATCGTTCAACACACCAAGAATCTGTGAGTTACGCTCCGAGCGGCGAATCACCAGCGAGTGATCAAGACGATCTACCACCACGCTGTTGACGATCGCTTTCAGCACACCGAAATCGACCACCATACCGCACTTTGGCGAGCTCTCATCTTCGCAAGGTACGCCGCGCACCGTCACAAACAAACGATACGAATGACCGTGAATCTCGCGGCACGCACCATCATAGCCGTCGAGCGTGTGAGCCATCTCGAACGAGAACTGTTTTGTTACACGTACTACACTCATTATCAGTCGTTTTTAGTCCTTCAAGCAATCAACATAGACCTGACGCTGGAACACCTCGTTCATCGAGATGTAGGTCTGCGTGGTCGACACACCCTTGATGCGCAAAATGCGATCGAAGATGGTTGTCATCAGGTGCTGGTTGTCGATGCAATATAGTTTGATCAGCAGGTTGTACTCGCCCGTAACGTAGTGGCACTCAACGATCTCCGATACCTGGCGCAACTGCTCAACCGTCTCGGCATTCTGCATCGGGTCGCGCAAACGGATGCCGATAAACGCACAGACATCGAAGCCCAACGAGCGCGGATCGACCATCAGTCGGCTACCAAGAATCACGCCCGAATCGTTCAGCTTTTTGATTCGCTGGTGGATTGCAGCACCCGAAATGCCGCACTCGCGCGCAATCTCCAGGAAGGGCATACGCGCATTCTTGATCAGGAATTTGAGAATCTTGCGATCAATCGCATCGATAGATATTTTATTCATTTTTGGTTCAGTCTAAAATCAGGTTGATACAACATTATTTCAATACACCCAGCTCGCGGCCGATCTTAACGAACGCCTCAACGCAACGATCCAACTGTTCGCGTGTGTGACCCGCTGAAACTTGTACGCGGATACGTGCCTGACCCTTCGGTACAACCGGATAGTAGAAGCCCGTAACGTAGATGCCCTCGTCGAGCAACTTAGCTGCGAACTGCTGCGACAGAGGTGCATCGTAGAGCATCACTGCGCAGATTGCCGACTGTGTGGGTTTGATATCGAAGCCCGCCTCGATCATACGTGCGCGGAAGTGCTCGACATTTGCAACCAGGCGGTCGTGCAGTTCGTCGCTCTCGGCCAGCATACGGAATACCTCCAAGCTCGCACCCACAACTGCGGGCGGAATTGAGTTCGAGAACAGGTAGGGACGCGAACGCTGACGCAGCAGGTCGATGATCTCGCGGCGACCCGTCGTGAATCCACCGATACCACCTCCAAATGCCTTGCCAAGCGTGCCAGTAATGATATCTACCTTACCGCGCAGATCGAACTGCTCGGTCACACCGCGACCCGTAGCACCTACGACACCCGCCGAGTGGCACTCATCGACCATCACCAGTGCGTCGTACTTCTCCGCCAGACGGCAGATCTCGTCCATCGGAGCCACGTTGCCGTCCATCGAGAATACGCCGTCGGTAACGATGATGCGGAAACGCTGCGCCTGAGCCTGCTTCAAGCACTCCTCCAACTCGGCCATATCGGCGTTGGCATAGCGGTAGCGCTGCGCCTTGCACAGACGTACGCCGTCGATGATCGAAGCGTGGTTCAGCGCGTCCGAAATGATCGCGTCCTCCTCGGTCAGCAGGGGCTCGAATACACCGCCGTTAGCGTCGAAACAAGCCGCATAGAGAATCGTATCCTCGGTGCCAAAGTACTCAGCAATAGCTGCTTCGAGCTGTTTATGAATATCTTGTGTACCGCAAATAAAGCGCACCGACGACATACCGAAGCCGTGCGAATCCATCGCATTTTTGGCAGCCTCGATCAAGCGCGGATTGTCCGAAAGGCCCAGATAGTTGTTAGCGCAGAAGTTCAAAACCTGCTTGTCGGCCACGGTGATCTCGGCACGCTGCGCCGATGTGATGATGCGCTCCGACTTGTAAAGACCCGCCTCGCGAATCTCGGCGAGAGTCTGCTGAAGATGCTCTTTGATTTTACCGTACATAGTGGTGTAAAATTATAATTTTCAAATCGTTTGTTTTAGGTCGCGAACGCCCTTAGATTGCGTTCCAAGAGCAAAGATAAACTATTTTTTGTAAAGTTGGCTACGTTTTGCCCACATTTTTCGTGCAAAAAGTTACAAATCGTAATTCGACCCCCAGGTTAAGGATTGTAAGGAACGATTCACAATTCACAATTTGCAATTAATCCTGCTACGTAGGCTTTTCCTTCTTCGCGCCTCAACCGAGCCCCACCCGCCAATGATGAGTTCCAAACGACAACAAAACAAATAATTTTGAATTTTGAATCCTGAATTTTGCATTATTAATATGGGTATTGCGAAAAAATTTGTAACTTTGCCCCGATTATGTCCAAATCAATTTCGAAGATTTAATAACTAATATATTTTTTACAATTATGGCAAAAATCGAAACTTACGATTTCAAAGGCAAGCGCGCGATCGTTCGCGTGGATTTCAATGTGCCCCTCAACGAGAATGGCCAGATCACCGATGATACCCGTATCCGCGGTGCGCTCCCCACTCTCAAGAAGGTACTCGCTGACGGTGGTAGCCTCATCATTATGTCGCATATGGGCAAGCCCAAGGGCAAGGTGAATGCTAAGTTCTCGCTCAGCCAGATCGTTGACGCTGTTAGCGAGAAGCTCGGCGTGAAGGTTCAGTTCGCTGAGGATTGCGCTAAGGCTTCGGAGCAGGCTGCTGCTTTGAAGGAGGGCGAGGTGCTGATGCTCGAGAACCTCCGTTTCTATCCTGAGGAGGAGGGCAAACCCGTCGGTATCGACAAGGAGGATCCCGCTTACGAGGAGGCTAAGAAGGCTATGAAGGCTTCGCAGAAGGAGTTTGCTAAGACTTTGGCTTCGTATGCTGATTGCTATATCAACGACGCTTTCGGTACTGCTCACCGCAAGCACGCTTCGACCGCAGTTATCGCTGACTACTTCACCGCTGAGAACAAGATGCTCGGCTACTTGATGGAGAAGGAGGTTGAGGCTGTTGACAACATTCTGAGCAACATCAAGCGCCCCTTCACCGCTATTATGGGTGGTTCGAAGGTGTCGACCAAGATCGGTATCATCGAGAACTTGATGGACAAGGTGGACAACCTGATCCTCTGCGGTGGTATGACCTACACCTTCTCGAAGGCTCAGGGCGGTAAGATCGGTAAGTCGATCTGCGAGGACGACAAGCTCGATCTGGCTTTGGAGATTATGGAGAAGGCTAAGGCTAAGGGTGTTAACCTCGTACTGGGTGTTGACTGCGTTGCTGGCGACGACTTCAAGAACGATTGCAACACCGTAGTTTGCCCCGCTAACGAGATTCCCGACGCATTCGAGGGTATGGACGCAGGTCCGGCTACTCGCGCTAAGTTCGCAGCTGCTATCGAGGGTGCTAAGACCATTCTGTGGAACGGCCCCGCAGGTGTATTCGAGTTCGACAACTTCACCGGTGGCTCGCGCGCTATCGCTGAGGCTATCGCTAAGGCTACTGCTGAGGGCGCATTCTCGCTCATCGGTGGTGGTGACTCGGTAGCTTGCATCAACAAGTTCGGTATGGCTGACCAGGTATCGTACATCTCGACCGGCGGTGGTGCACTGTTGGAGGCTATCGAGGGTAAGGTTCTGCCGGGCGTAGCAGCTATTAACGAGTAACGAACAAGTATTTAAGATATTTCTTGTCGGGGTGGGATAGTCGGTGAGGCTGTCCGCCCCTTTTTTGAAACGGAACATTCAACAACAAAATGAAACGATTGATGATACTCATTTCGGCAGCCGCAATGGTAGGCTGCGCAGGTGGCGGCGTGAAGCGCGAGAGCGTTCCCGCAATCGACACCACTAATTTCGATAAGGCGATCGCGCTGAACGAGGACTTCTACGAGCACGCAACTGGCGGCTGGCAGCAGAAGCACCCCCTGAAGCCCGAATTTTCGCGTTACGGTTCGTTCGATATGTTGCGCGAGACCAACGAGAAGCAGATCAACGAGCTATTCCAGTCGATGTCGTCGATGAAGGCTGAGGCTGGCTCGGTCGAGCAGAAGATCTCGGATCTCTACAAGCTCGGTATGGACTCGGTGCGCCTGAACGAGGAGGCTCTGGCTCCCGTGAAGGCAGATTTGGCGAAGATCTATGCCATCACCGATTTGCAGTCGATGATCCCCGTGCTGGTTGAGTTGCACAACAGCGTGAACAACCCGCTGTTTGGTCTGGGCGTTGATGCCGATATGATGAACAGCACTGTGAATGCTCTCTACGCTCAGCAGTCGGGCCTCGGTATGGGCAACCGCGACTACTACCTCGACGAGGAGAACGCCTCGAAGCGCGAGGGTTATGTAGCGTTTATGACCAAGGCATTCGAGATGGCCGAGATCGAGGGCGCAGCTGAGAAGGCTGCTGCAGTTCTCGACTTCGAGTGCAAGATGGCTAAGGAGTTCCGCTCGATGGTTGAGTTGCGCGACATCAACGCTAACTACAATCCCACCACCCGCGAGGCTTTCGTTGCACGTTACGATGCGATCGATTGGGATAGCTACTTCGCGGCTGTCGGCATCGCCGATTTCGATCAGGTGATCGTAGGTCAGCCCGAGGTGCTGGACGCAGTGAACAAGTTGCTCAAGTCGACCTCGATCGAGGTTGTGAAGGACTACCTGGCAGCAGGTTACCTGCGTAGCGCAGCGTCGTATCTGAACGACGAGCTGAACGCTGCATCGTTCGACTTCTTCGGTCGTCAGATGTCGGGCGCACAGCAGCAGCGTCCCCGCTGGAAGCGCGCTATGAGCGTGCCCAACTCGATTCTGGGCGAGGCTGTAGGTAAGATGTATGTAGCGAAGTATTTCCCCGAGGAGGACAAGGTACGTATGACCGAGCTGGTGAAGAACCTGCAGGTGGCACTGGGGCAGCACATCGAGGCTTTGGAGTGGATGAGCGACGAGACAAAGGCTCGCGCACAGGAGAAGCTCGCTTCGTTCACCGTGAAGATCGGTTATCCCGACAAGTGGAAGGATTATTCGTCGCTCGAGATCGACCCTTCGCTCTCGTATTGGGAGAACATCAAGCGCGCAAATGCGTGGTATACTGCCGACAACTTCGCTAAGTTGGGCAAGCCCGTCGATCGTGACGAGTGGTTTATGTCGCCCCAGACCGTGAACGCATATTACAACCCAACCACCAACGAGATCTGCTTCCCCGCAGCGATTCTGCAGCCCCCCTTCTACAACTCGGAGGCTGACGACGCAGTGAACTATGGTGCTATCGGCGTTGTGATCGGTCACGAGATGACTCACGGCTTCGACGATCAGGGTCGCCAGTTCGACAAGGACGGCAACCTGAACGATTGGTGGACCGCAGCCGACGCAGCTGCTTTCAACGAGCGTGCCGAGGTGCTCATCAAGCAGTTCGACGCCATCGAGGTGCTGGCAGCAAAGGAGGACCAGCCCGCAATCTTCGCAAACGGTCGCTTGTCGCTCGGTGAGAACATCGCCGATCAGGGAGGTCTGCGCGTGGCTATGACCGCACTGCGCAACTCGCTCGAAGGTAAGGAGGCTCCCGCACCCATCGACGGCTACACCGCCGAGCAGCGTTTCTATTTGGCTTATGCGGCACTCTGGGCTCAGAACATTCGTGACGAGGAGATCGCTCGCCTGACTAAGGTCGATGTTCACTCGCTTGGTAAGTGGCGCGTGAATGCAACTCTGCGCAACATCGAGGACTTCTACAAGGCATTCTCGGTGGAGGATGGTGCGATGTTTATGCCCGATGAGGAGCGCGTTGTGATCTGGTAATCGATACCTTATATATATAATAAAAGTGGGGTTGTTGCACGCAACCCCATTTTTTTGTACCTTTGCCCCCGCAGAGGCGGGCTCTACCGCTGTCCCCGCAAGGGGAGGGAGGAAAGTCCGGGCAACACAGAGTGCCGTGCTTCTTAACGGGAAGATGGCCGCGAGGTCATAGTAGCGTAACAGAGAATAACCGCCTGCTGCCCACGTGTGGGCTTAGCAGGTAAGGGTGAAAAGGTGGGGTAAGAGCCCACCGCTGCCGTGGTGACACGTGCGGGTCCGTACGCCTTACGGGTTGCAAGACCATGTATACCGACAATTAAGGGTTACTCGTCCAATGTCGGGGGGTAGGTTGCTGGAGGTGTCGAGTGATTGGCATCGTAGATAAATGGTAGAGGCTCCGCTTCGGTGGAGAACAGAACCCGGCTTATACCACCTCTGCACCGCATAATCGGAATTGCTCAATCACGGGCGATTCCGATTTTTTTGTTCGGGTAGATACCTGCGGCAGTTTAGGTAGAGATAGCCCCCCCTCCTTGACTAATGGCACAAAAAAAGAGCCACCCATCTGTGGGTAGCTCTTTGTTAGGCGTTACCGTCCTACGCGATTAAGCGTACTTGAAAGTAGCCTCGTCCGAAACGGTCAGCTTCTTGCGGCCCTTTGCACGACGTGCAGCCAAAACCTTACGACCGTTAGCGGTTGCCATTCTCTGACGGAAACCATGCTTGTTGATTCTCTTCCTGCGCGAAGGCTGGAATGTTCTTTTCATCGCCATAACTCTATCTTTTTATATTTTGTTTTCAAAAAACTGTCCTTTGCGGAGTGCAAAGGTATAACATTTTTGGCTTTTCCAAAAATTTTAGCAAAATATTTTGATGTTTAGGCGCTGAATTCCACACTACAAGCCCGATCGAAGCACCGAAATGCCCGATTTTTGGTCAAATTTTTTTGCGCACTCGCTCGAATTACCACGATTTACGCCTCGCCCATATTGAATCCCATTGCCATCGCTTCGTCAGTCGAGGGCTGCATCTTAACCTCGATCTTGCCCATCGAGCTCTCGTAACGGGTGATGTTATCCTGCAAGGTCATCATCAATCGCTTGGCGTGTTCAGGGGTCATAATGATGCGACTCTGGACTTTCGCCTTAGGCATCGCGGGCAGCATCGATGCAAAGTCGAGAACAAACTCCGATGCCGAGTGGGTAATTACCACAAGGTTCGAGTAGCGGCCCTGTCCTGTCTGTTCGTCAATGCTGAGCTCCAACCCCATCTGTTGTACTTCTGCCATAGAAATTGCTTTTAGTTGGTGCAAAATTATCGATTCGATACGTACAAAATTCTCGCCTATGCGAAAATTTATTTACCAATTATTAACAATTTTAAGAAAAAGGGGCTGTTTGTGCGACGGCACAATGTGAGAGCAACTTAAATCGAGCGCTCCGAGTCGGGATTCTGGCGGAGTTTGCGCACCTGCAAAAAGAGTAGCACACCCGCCAAAATAGCCGATGCAACGTCGGCAATAGGCATACAATACCAGATACCCTCGACGCCGAATATGCGCGGCATAACGATCAGCAGCGGCACTAGGAAGAGCACCTGACGTGTGATCGAGAGTGCGATGGCGCGCTGCGGTTTACCGATACTCTGGAAGAAGTTTGCCGCCACGATCTGGAACCCGACGATGGGCATTGCCATCATCACAAGGCGCATTGCGTGCGAGGCCAGGTCGATCAGTTCGCGTCCCATTGGGGTCGAGCCGTCGGCAAAGAAACCCGCAATCACGTGCGGTATCAGTTCGGCGCAGAGGAAGCCCAGAGTGGTGATCGCCACGCCATAACCGATACCCATTTTCAGGATTTTCAGCACGCGGCTGTAAAGTCTTGCGCCGTAGTTATAACCGACGATGGGCTGCATACCCTGGTTCAGACCGTTGACGAACATAATAAAGAGCAGCGCGATGCGATTGACGATGCTGAAAGCACCGATATGCAGGTCGCCGCCATACTCTTTCAGGGCGTTATTGTTGATCATCGACACCAAACTTGCGCACGACTGCACGAGGAAGGGAGCCATACCGATCGAGATGATTTTCAGTGTGATATCCTTGCTCAGTCGGAAGATCGAGCGGCGGAAGTGGAGGAAATGCTTGGGGTTGGCGAAGTGCACCAGCTCATAGATCAGGGCTGTGGTCTGCGCAATCACCGTAGCGTAGGCCGAGCCTGCAATTCCCCACTTGAAGACGAAGATAAACAACGGGTCGAGCACGCAGTTGACAGCCACCGAGATCAACATCACGATCATCGATTTTGTCGGGTATCCCGTCGAGCGCAGTATGGCGTTCAGACCGAGGTAGAGGTGCGTGACCACATTGCCCCAAAGTAGGATCTTCATATATTCGTGTGCGTCGCCGATGGTCACATCGCTCGCACCGAACAGAAACAGCAGATCGTCGAGAAAGAGCAGGCAGGCCACCATTGTTCCGATACCGAAGATCAGGTTGAGCAGCACGATGTTACCCAAGATGCGGAACGCCGCCGATTTGTTGCCCTGTCCCAGACGGATCGATGCCAGCGCCGAGCCACCCACACCGATCATCGCACCGAAGGCTGCCGTGATGCTCATAATGGGCATACAGATGCCGAGAGCGGTCATTGCCAGCGGGCCGACGCCCTGGCCGATAAAAATACTGTCGGTGATGTTGTAGAGTGCCGAAGTTACGGTCGCAACGATAGCGGGTACGGCATATCGAGCGAGCAATTTGCCCAGGTTATCGGTACCTAACGAGAGTGGTGTTGTTTGTTGTTGCGCCATTTACTTTATATTTCGGGCTGCAAAGATAGGGTTTTCAATTTAGAAATTACGTGTCGAATCGGCGAGAAATTCTATTTTCTCTATTGCGAAAGCTTTTCAATCTACTTACGGAACGGGGTCGTAGCCACTACCTCCCCAGGGGTGGCAACGGCTGAGTCGCTTGATAGTCAGCCAACTACCCTTGATCGGTCCATACTTGCGCAACGCTTCGAGCGCATATTGCGAGCAGGTCGGAGTGTAGCGGCACGAGGGCGGTGTCAGTGGCGAGATGCACCTCTGGTAGAATCTCACCAACAGCAGCAACGGCAGAGCGCACACGCGCTTAAAGATTGCTGACGATTTCGCCCAAAATTCGCTCGACGGCATTGTTGATTGTTTTGTAGCTATGGATTTTCTTCGTGCTGTAAACCAGTGCGATACGCACTTTGCGGTTTGTGATCGAGCTCACCAGCTCCGACTTGCCCAGACGGTACGCCTCTTTTGTGCGGCGGCGCACGAGGTTACGTTTATTGGCACGTTTCAGGAATCGCTTGGGCGTCGAAAAGAGCACCTCAACACCCGCCGTTTCGCCTTGTGCAGCCTCACTTCCGCACTCGTCCGCCAGCCAGATGTAGCGGAACGGGTAGGTGAATCCGCCGCGACCCTCCTCGAAAAGTCGGCGAATTGTTTTGAGCGAGCGTAGTCGCTCGGCGCGGGTTAGGCTTTGTGTGCTCATCGTCTGTTTTGAAAAAAGTCGGAGGTGGAGGGCCACCACCGACTCAGTTCTAAAGTATCTATACCTCAGTCGTTCGGATTAATCCTTGACTGTGGTTGTTTTCTTCACTGTGGTGCTCTTGGTTGCAGTTGTCTTCTTTGCCGTTGTGGTGCTCTTCTTTGCGGGAGCGGCTGCAACGGTGGTTGTGCTCTTGCGTGCACGGGTCTTCTTGGCGAGCTTAGCCTGCTGGGTGCGGATAAACTCCTCGTTGCTCTGGTCGTCGTCCAACTCAACGGGTGCAACCTCCTCGCCAGCTGCCAATTTGTCGAGATAGATGTCGATAGCCTTGGTCATCGACGGAGCTGCGGGGGTGGGAGCCATCACGTTGATGGTGATACCTGCTGCCACTGCGGCACGTGCCGTAGCGTCGCCGAAGGTTGCCACGCGGGGCATAGGCTTATCCTCGTAAGCGCTCTTGAACGCCGCAACGTCCGAGGGCGAGTAGAGAGCCACTAGATCGTACTCTGCCAGGGGCAGCTTCGATACGTCGGTCTGTACGGTCTTAGCCAGGATCACCTTATCGACATTGAGCTTCAGGCGCTCCAATGCTTCGGGCAGTTCGGGCTTGTGGGGTTCGCTCAGTGCGAGCATATACTTCTCCTCCTTGTGCTTGATAATCAGCTCCAAGAAGTTGGTGAAAGAGCCGTCGGCAAAGAATATCTTACGTTTACGATAAACGATATACTTTTGCAGATAGAGTGCTACTGCCTCGGTTTGGCAGATGTACTTCATTGTTTCGGGTACGGTGATTCGGGCCTCCTCGCAGATGCGGAAGAAGCTATCGACCGTTGTACGACTCGTGAAGATTACTGCGGTATGCGTCAGGATCTCGACGCGCTGTCCCCTGAACTCTTTGAGGCTCACGCCTTGAACGCGGTTGAAGGGGTTGTAATTGATATCTACCTTATGCTTGCGTACGATTTCGAAGAAAGGTGATTTTTCGATAATAGCCGGCTGGGGCTGTGATACCAGAATTTTCTTAATGCTCATCTCTTCTTATTAAAACTCTCTCATTACCGTCAGAACTATCAGACTGACAGGGAATAATTCGACGGTGCAAAGGTACAAAATCCAATGCAAAACAGAAATTTTTTTCGAGATAAACAAGTCGAAAGTTTCGTACAAAAAGACCAAAAAACAGATAACTGACTCAGCTATAATAAGATACAAAAACACCTTAGCTCTATAAATTTCGCTCAACGCATAGAGCAAAACCGTTGGTGTGCAGCAAATTGTGAAGATTGAGAAGCTAATTTTGCGCAAACGCAGCAGTGTCGAGGTCACATCTTCGCACATCGCAACGCGTCCGATGAGCCACAACATTGCGAATTGAAGTGCCGTAACTGCCAACGTAACAAGCAGTACCGACGGCACCGCGATAGCGTAGATCCACTGCGGTGCGACCACGTTATTCATCACTGCGGGAGCCAGATCGGAGCCTTTGACCACCATAATCGCCGCCATCAGCATACCTACACCAACAGTAGTCGAGAAGAAACGACCATAGACGCTGCTCTGACCCGCATATTCGATCTCCTCAGCGATAGCTTTGCGGTTGGTCATCAGCTCCACGATATCGCTACGGAAGCGGTGTAGTAGCAATGCATAGGCGATCAGCAGCAGGATCACGCACGATTGGAAAACTCCCGTCGCGGTGAATGGGGTATTGACGGCCGAACGGTCGTGCAGTTGCGGGGGGACGCTCTCGGTAAGCGGACCATAGATTGCCCGAGCCTCGGCCGTGAGCAATGAGTCGCTCGGCACCTGACGGTACATCACGCTGTCGGTGCGCACCAATGCCTCGCCCAGCGCCTCGAAACTCAATACCGAGGGTTGGTCGATTGTGCCGTTCGCGTGCGCGTCGTGCGCGTCGTGCGCGTTATTATATATAGTATCGTCTTGTAACACTGTCTATTCGAAAATACGTTTGAGAGAGATGCGGATTGTGGTGCCCTTGCCGATTTCGGAGTCGATCACCGCGATGCGACCCTTATGATACTCTTCGATGATGCGGCGGCTGAGTGAGAGTCCCAAACCCCAACCGCGGGTCTTGGTCGTGAAGCCCGGCTCGAAGATGCGTTTCCAATTGCTGCGTGCGATGCCCTTGCCCGTGTCGCGCACATCGACAAAGACACTCTCCGAGTTCGACGAAATGGTCACGTTGATTGCGCCCTGACCCTGCAAGGCGTCGAGCGAGTTTTTGAGCAGATTCTCGACCACCCACTCGAACAGCGCCGCGTTGATCATCGCTTGCACGGGCGCCGTCGCCAAGCCGTTGTAGTCGAGTGTTACGTTGCGCGGTATACGTGTGCGGAAGTACATCACGCAACCACCCACAACCTCGTTGATGTTGGCCGAGGCGAGGATTGTTTCCGAGCCGATTTTCGAGAAGCGGTCGACGATCTTCATCAGGTGCGTGAGGTCCTTATTCATCTCATCAACAGCCGTTTGATCGATCTCCTGCGTGCGCAGGTACTCGATCCAGCCCAGCAACGACGAGGTGGGTGTTCCGAGCTGGTGGGCGGTTTCCTTAGCCAGACCGATCCAGACGCGGTTCTGCTCGTCCTGCTTCGACGAACTGAACGCGATGTAGCCAAACAGAATGAAGATCACGACCACGAACAACTGCACCAGCGGGAAGTAGTAGAGCGTGCGCAGCAGACGCGACTCGCCATAGAAGATATAGATGTTGTCGAGGTTATTCCAGCGGTTGCGGATTACGATCGGGCTATTCTTCTCGGTCAGCTGGTCGATCTTCTCACGCAGCAGGTCGGGGTGGTTAATCACACTCTGCGGCACCAGATGCGACTCCAAGACGTGGAGGTTGTTATCGGTGATGATCAGCGGAATATTGTTTTGACTCGAGATGATCTCGGCCATCAGCGGATCGTCCGCCAGAAACATACTCGTATTGCCGCTACGCTCCATCGCCATCGCCCAGATCTGCACGTCGTGCTGCTCCTTCTCGCGCAACGACTCGGCCATTCGCGAGGTGAAGTAGAGCGAGACGCAGGCCAGCACAAGACCCAATACGATGACAACCATTCGGTTGCGGAAGGTGAGCAGGCGTGTAAGGCGTTTCATTCGTTCGGCTTGTTTTCGGGGGTTAGTGACTTTGGGAGTTTATTCGTCGCGATCGTGCTGACGCGCGGTGTCCTGCTCGCGCAAGATGCGACTGTACTCCTCGGGGTTGCCGAGCAGCTCGACTGCCGCTTTGGCGTCTTTATCGTCGCTCAGATTGTACTGCGTAACACCCGCAGAGTAGCGGTAGCGCAGAATGATCTGGGTATTGATTGCGTCCATCAGTTCCTCGCGGTGGCGACGCAGGTTACTCTCCATATCGCCTTGGAGGGCGCGCTCCAAGCGGCGAATGTCGGCCATAATGGTCGAATCCTGACGCTCTTGCTCGGCCGCACGGCGTACAACATCGGCATATTGGCTGCTCTGTGAGCGGTACGAGGTCTTGCGGTCGCACATCATCGTCACGAAATCCTCAAACTCGGCATCCGAGATCGAGAAGGTCGCGGGATCCATCGTTTGCAGACGCTTATCGTGCTGCTTGGCGTAGTCGTCGGCATAGTCCTCGATGTGACCTTCAGAATAGATCGTCACCACAAAGCGGGTTGCATACTCCGCCTCGCGCACCACATCGGGCATCACGCCACCACCATCGTAGACCTTACGACCGCCGCGCGTTGTAAATTCGCGGATGAGCGAATCGGGTACATAGTCGACCGAGCCGTCATCGTTGCGATGAGCGTAGTCGATAGCCTGAATACAGCGACCGCTGGGCATATAGTATTTTGCAGTTGTGACCTTCAGGTAGTCGCCATAACCCACTGCACGGGTCGACTGCACCAGACCCTTACCAAAGGTGCGGCGACCCATCAGCACGGCGCGGTCCATATCCTGCAACGCACCCGCCACGATCTCGGCAGCCGATGCCGAGCCGCTATTGGTCAGCACCACGATGGGCAGCTGGGTGTCGATAGGCTCCTTATCGGTGCGGTAGATGTGGCTCATATCCTCGGTACGACCCTTCATTTCAAGCACCTTGGAACCCTTGGGCAGGAACATCGACAGGATCTCGACAGCCTCCTGCACAATGCCGCCGCCATTGCCACGATAGTCGAGCACCAGGCCGCGCAGACGACCTGTTT
This sequence comes from Rikenellaceae bacterium, assembly GCA_017379895.1. GTDB lineage: Bacteria > Bacteroidota > Bacteroidia > Bacteroidales > Rikenellaceae > Alistipes. Next base: position 21,803 of record JAFNVH010000031.1, read on the forward strand.
GGCGCAGAGTCATCAGTTCGCGGCGCAGATCGGCAGCGCAACCCTCGCTGAAATCGTTGTGAGCGATGTAGCCGATCGAGTCGTTCAACCAACCGGCATAGGGAACACCCGAGATCGATATTCGCTCGCGCGTCAGCGACAGATTCATTACGCTGTCGTCAACCAGACGTGCAACCTTCAATCGCACTTCCGTACCGGGATCGCCCTTCAGGCGACGGCTGATCTGATCGACCGTCATTCCCTTGGCTGACTCGCCGTCGATCTCGATGATGCGGTCGCCGATCTTGATACCTGCACGGTCGGCCGGACAACCCTTATAAGGCTCAGCAAAACGTACGTAGTCGCCCTTCTGGCGGATCAACGAACCCACACCGCCATACTTACCCGTGGTCATCATCTCGAATTCGGCAACCTCCTCCTCGGGCATATACTCCGTATAGGGGTCGAGCGTCGAGGTCATACCCGCGGCTGCACTCTTCATTAGCTTTGCGGGGTCAGTCTCGTCTACATAGAATACGTGCAACTCGCGCATCATATTGATCAGCACCTCGATGTTGCGACCCAGCGCAAAATCATTAGGGTTTGAGGCCATCAGCACAACTGCCACTGCCACAGCTCCCATCACCGCCAACAGAGGGCGCACGGTATGTTTAGAGTTCTTCGCCATTCTCTTTTCGCATATAAATTTCCGAGCGATAGATGACCTGCACCACCGCTGCGCGATGACCGCGAATCACCGTTCGATCGCTCTCCGACCAAACCTCCAATTCGTCCTCCCAGAGCATACGTACACGACGTGCTGCCGACGTTGCACGATACAACAGCACTCCATCGCGCTCGCCCGCCTGAGCGAAGCCGCACGAGGACATCGCCGTATCGATACCCGCGCGATTAGCCGCTAGCGATATGGGCAGCGAGCGAGTCATATACCCGAACGAGGGGTAGGCCAGCGCCAGCACCGCAAAGACGGGCAGGATCCACTTCGAGCGTGCATCGCCCTGCAACATCGCGATATATTCCTCGATCGACATCGGGGTCTTCTCGAAGTAGTATTGCAGCGCATAGAGCACCACGATCAAAACGATGAGCAGCACGAAATATTTTACAGCTCGAATTAAGTAACGATCAGTTCGCATATAATATTCAATCAATTTACAATTTAGAATTCTCAATATAGTATGCCACCTGTTGCATCAGCCACTTTGGCGTTGAGGTCGCTCCGCAAATACCTACCGTCGAAGCCCCATCGAGCCACTCGGGCTGCAATTCTGACGCCTCCTCAATATTGTAACTCAACGGGTTAGCCTTGCGACATACCTCGAATAGCACCTTGCCGTTCGAGCTCTTGCGACCACAGACGAAGATCACGCGGTCGACCGAGCGGGCAAACTCTGACAGGCGTTGTTCGCGTCCCGCCACCTGACCGCAGATTGTATCTACGGCCTCAATCTGCTCTGGATCAACAGCGCGGCTACGCATCACCTCCAAAATATGTTCGAACAGAGCGCGGCTCTGCGTCGTTTGCGACAGAAAGTAGATCGGACGCGCGAAATCCACCGCCTCCAAATCGGCCTCGCTCTCGACAACGATGGCACGACCCTCGACCTGACCCGTCAAGCCGACAACCTCGGCGTGACCGTGCTTGCCAAGGATAACCACCTGGCCGTCAACCTCCCGCATCTGCTCATAGGCGCGCTTGACCTTGCGTTGCAGGGCCGCCACAACGGGGCACGTAGCGTCGATCACTTCGATACCCAACTCCTCGGCACGCGCGAAGGTTGTCGGGGGCTCGCCGTGGGCACGAATGAACAATCGGCGACCGCCCAGACGCTCCATATCGGCGTGGGTTACGGTCTGCAATCCGAGCTGTTCGAGTCGCTGCACCTCGACGCGGTTATGCACGATGTCGCCCAACGAGTAGACCGTGCCGCCCTCAGCCAGAGCCTCCTCGGCTCGCGAAATGGCGCGCACCACACCGAAACAAAAACCTGAATTATCGTCGATAATAACCTTCATTGCGATACAAGATTAATGAATGAAACCTCCCCCGAGAGCACACTCGACTACTCCTCAAACAGCTGGCCAAACTTCTCGTCGAACCACTTCATCTGGTCGTCGATAGTCATATAGCTGTTGTCGAGCACCACCGCGTCGTCGGCCTTGCGCAGGGGGCTGATGGCGCGATTCTGATCGGCAATGTCGCGCGAACGAACATTCTCCTCGATCTCCGCCAGCGACACATTGTCGCCCTTAGCCGTCAGCTCGTCGTAGCGACGCTGTGCACGCACCTTCGGGTCGGCCGTCATAAAGATCTTGATCTCGGCCTCGGGGAAGACCACCGTGCCGATATCGCGACCGTCCATCACGATACCCTTGTTGCGACCCATCTGCTGCTGCATCGCCACCAGCTTCTCGCGCACCTCACCCACCGAGCTGACGCCACTCACGCAGTTGCTCACCTCGATAGTGCGGATCTTACCCTCGACCAGATCGCCATTGACGTAGATGTCGCTGGCGCCGCGCTTGGGGTTGAAGCGGAAGACAATGTCGATCTTGGGCAGCAGTGCCACCAGCGCTTCCTCGTCAACAATGCCCGAACGGATTGCACCATTCTCGAGCGCAAAGAGGGTTACAGCGCGATACATAGCTCCCGTATCGACAAAAACATATCCGAAACGGGCAGCCAGAGCCTTGGCAAAGGTACTCTTGCCGCACGACGAGAATCCATCGACTGCGATGGTCAGGCGGCGGCGATTATTCTTATTCTGCATCATAGAGCGAAAACTTCAATAAAGGTTGAAATGATTGTATAGGCACCCAGCGTCGTAATCAGGCAGCCGGCGATACGGTTGATCCAGAGCATATGGCGCGGGCGGAAACGGTTGCGGAAGATGTTGATCAGGCTCGTGAGGCTAAACCACCAGCAAACCGCACCTGCAAAGAAACCAATCAGATGTAACGCGCCGAGTATCAGTGTGTTCATTGATACACTTTCGGTCGTTTCGATACTGAACATACCGAAGAAGACGAAGATATAGGGCACGATCATCAGCATATTGGCCAGCGTGAAGCCGAACATCGATGCAAAATCGTTCCACAGATCGGTCACACCTGCGCGGTTGCGGCGGATCTGCGTAACGGGATTTTGGAGGAAGATGTAGACACCCACCGCCACAATCATAATGCCGCACGTCACTCGCATAAAGAGTGCATACTGATCGAGCCACGACTGCATCACCGAGTAGCAGAAGTAGGCCACTGTCGCCAGCAGCGTATCGGCGCAAGCCACACCCACACCCGAGGCCAGACCTGATCGACGCGACTTGCTCAGTGTGCGTTGGATACAGAGCACCGCAACCGGTCCGACCGTGATCGACGAGACCAGGCCTACGAGCATACCGCGGAAAAGAAGATCATACCACATAAATTCAGTCAGCGTATATTTTATCAGTTTCTTTTACGTTATAAAGTGCAAAAATAGTAAATATCTGCTTAATATGCTATATTGAACTTGAATTAATACTTAATCTAAATATCTTAATCAAGTTTTATATACTTTTAAAAAAAATATGTATTTTTGTTAGTCATATTATAACGGAACTAAATAATATAATTTATATTACACATTAAACAGCATTAAAATGAAACAACTATTTTCAAGAATGCAGGCTTTTGCCCAACTCTTATTGGGCTTATTAGTTATTATCTTAACAACATCATGTGAAGATAATAACGATTCACCACTTATGAATACGGAAACTGTTATGGTGTACGATCTAAGCGGGAATACCGATTATCCGATTTCAATCTTCAATGCTGCAAACAGCACAGTAACTATGATCGAGACTACCGATACGGGAGTTATTTCTGGATTCAATCATATATCTTTCAATGATCAGCCTACATTCAAGGCGACATTTGATGAAAATGGCCTACTTAATGGAATCGGTACAGAAGGTGTTACAATTGCATTCTCTAATTATAACGGCAATAAAGTTGATATAGCTGTTATGTTAGGTGATGATACTTTCCTTATTAAGGAATTTGAATCTCCCAACGATTGGTCTAAAATAGACGGCCCATTATTCCTTAATATGCCATCTGATATATCTCGAAGTGAACCAAGCTCAACAGAGAAGTTGTGGGAAGTTTGGAGTTTTATAGGCGATCAGTTTAAAAACTTAGGAGAGCTTGTGTTAGATGGCATTCAGAGTTCCCAAGGTATTCAGAGTGCCAAAAAAGCTGGTCTAAAATATCTTTTTAATGTTGTTAAAGATGGTGCATTATTCGTAGCGGATCTTAATCGAGAGATGGAATATAGCATCTTCTTCGCTGAACTTGCTTCATGGGCTGCAGCTTCTCCAACAACTCCTTGGGGCGCGCTTTGGTTATTATTATCTAATTACTATACTTACGAACATTTTGTAGAAGATAATGTTTATGCGCTTCTAGAAATGTACGATCAATTCTTCAATGATAGGGATAATGGACTTGGTGCCATAAATAGTGGTTTTGGAGCCCTTAAAGCAACATTAACTTGGAATTTCTATGCTGATATTGATTTGCACGCTTATGAGCCAAATGGCACACACATTTATTGGGATAATCCCCGTTCATCATCTACTGGTGCATACCTCGATGTAGACAATCGAAAAGGAGGCAGTGGAGCTATTGAAAACATATATTGGAAGAAAATAGAAAATGGAGTGTATACTATTTATATTGATTACTATGGAGAATCTATTCTCAATGATAGATGCGACATAGGAACTTGCACTATTAGTGTTTTCTTTAACGGTCGTGGCAAAACTTTTAAGATTACACCACAACCTGAGCAACATTATTTAGTAACAAACCTTTCTTTCCCCAACGGAACATTTATTGATTCAGAATCTCGCGCTTTAGATATTCAAGTAGTACTAAATTCTAAAAGTAAGCCTAAGAATTAAGCCTATATAAGAACATTAATAAATGTACGATTATCTTCTTCTTTGCAGATAAAATCGCACGGAAAAATGCAAAACTTGATACGAAACAAGATATTTTTGGTCGTTCTCGCCGTCGTGCTGCTCTCGTTGGGGTGGCTGCGCGTGACGGGATTGACGCTTTTGGTGGCTTTGGTGCCGCTGTTGGTGCTTTCGGCGAGCTACGATGCATCGCGCCGATCGTTTTGGCGCGTGGCGGGGTGGTGCTGGATCACAATGCTCGCGTGGGCAACCGTAACCTGCTGGTGGATATGGAATTCGACACCCGCAGGTGCTGTCACCGCTCTGCTCGTGACCGCGACTCTGCCTACCGTGGCGTTGATGGCCTATCACTATGTTTCGAAGCGTGCACCCAAGGCGTTGGCATACTGCACTTTGGTGAGCGCGTGGATTGCGTTGGAGTACTTCTACCTGACCACCGAGGCCTCGTTCCCGTGGCTCACACTCGGCAACGGATTCGCCAACGAGGTATGGGTGGTGCAGTGGTACGAGTGGACGGGTGTCTATGGTGGTTCGCTTTGGGTGCTGATCTGTAACTTGCTGTTCTTTGAGGCTTTACATTCGCGCTCGGTGCGCCGTGCGGTGGCGGGTGTGGTCGCTGCGGTGGTGCCTATTGTGGTGTCGGCTGTGATCTGGTTTAGCTACGACGAGAGCGACGAGAAGGTCAAAATCAGCGTCGTGCAGCCCAACTTCTCGTGCTTCCCGATTGATCAGAAATATGACCTGCCCGACTCGGTGCAGGATTCGATCTTCCGCGCGCTGATCGCACAGTGCCCGGCGGATAGTCGCTACGTGTTGCTGCCCGAGACGGCTCTCGGTGCCAACAGCGCCATCTGGGAGAACGATTGGTCGGCTGATGCAATCGACAACATTCGCTCGGCGCAGGAGGAGTATCTGCCTGGTGGAACGGTGATTACGGGCGCAAGTACGTTGCGACTCTATCCATTTGGTGAGCCCGCCTCGGCTACGGCTCGAGTGCGTGGCACGATGCGCTACGATGTCTATAACTCGGCTCTCGAATTTGCGCCGCAGGGCGAGTTCGACGTGCGACACAAGATCAAACTCGTGGTCGGTGCCGAGAAGGTGCCTTATCCGCGACTGATGACCCTCATTTCGGGTCTGATTGTCGAGTTAGGCGGTTCGTCGGGTCAGCTCGGTGTCGATCCTGCACCCAAGAATTTCGGCTCGGAGGAGCTGCCCATTGGCGTTGCAATATGCTATGAATCAGTTTATGGCGAATTCTATACTGACTTCGTGCGTCGCGGTGCCAAGGTGATGTCGGTAATTACTAACGACGGCTGGTGGGGCGAAACAAACGGTCACCGCCAGCACTTCTCATACTCGCGTCTGCGAGCTGTCGAGACCCGCCGCAGTGTGGCGCGAAGTGCCAACACGGGTATCTCGGGATTCATCGATCCGCGTGGTCGCGTGATCTCGACCCTCGGCTGGGACGAGCGCGGCGTGCTTACGGCCGAAGTGCCCGTCGAGGAGCGCACAACGCTCTATGTCCGACTGGGTGACTACGTGGCGCGACTGAGCTGTTATCTGCTGTTACTCTGCGTGTTATACTACGTAGCTTATCGCGTTCGACGCCGTAACCACCTCGTAAATTAGTCGACGATGAACTACGCTCAAACCATCGAATATCTCTACTCGTCGCTGCGTTCGTTTCAGGACGCGGGTGGCGATGCATATAAACCCGGCCTCGACCGTATCGAGAACTTTATGACTTACCTGGGTCGCCCCCAGCGCTACTATGCCACCGTCCACGTGGCGGGTACGAACGGCAAGGGCTCGACCTCGCACATCATCGCCTCGGTGTTGCAGGCGGCAGGATTCCGCACGGGTCTGTTCACATCGCCCCACCTGCACGATTTCCGCGAGCGCATCCGCGTCGATGGCGTCCAGATCTCGGAGCAGGAGGTGGTTGAATTTGTCAAGACACATCGCGCGGCGATGGAACGTATCGGTCTGTCATTCTTCGAGATGACGGCAGCGATGGCCTTCGACCATTTCAGCCGCAAGGGAGTCGAAGTGGCGGTCATCGAGACGGGTCTTGGAGGTCGCCTCGATGCCACCAACATCATCACACCCATCGCCTCGGTCATCACCAATATCGGTCTGGATCACACCGAGTTCCTCGGCTCGACGCTCCCCGAGATTGCGGCCGAGAAGGCGGGTATCATCAAGCCCGAAGTACCCGTCATCATTGGCGAGCACCACGAGGCAACAGACTCGGTTTTCGAGCGTGTGGCGCGCGAAAAGGGTTCGAATCTCTACTTTGCTGAGGAACTTTTCGAGCTTGTTTCGGGCGAGTGTTGCCAGGGCGGAAGTCACTTCTGTGTGCGCCGTGCGGGTGACGAGCGCGAGTACTGCCTCGACCTCGATCTGGGGGGCGAGTACCAACGCCGAAACATCATCACCGCGCTCGGAGCGTTGGAGGTGTTGCACCGCCGTACGCAGGTGTCGATCTCGACCCGCGCGCTGGTGGAGGGGTGCCGCAATGCCGCTGCAACAACGGGTCTGCAAGGTCGCTGGCAAAAGCTTGGCGAGAGCCCGCTGGTAGTGTGCGATACGGGACATAATGCTCACGGACTGCGCTACGTTACGGAGCAACTTAAAACACTGATTTGTAAGCGTCTATATATGGTTATCGGAGTTGTGCGCGAGAAGGATTTGGAGGCAGTGTTGCCGCTGCTGCCGCGTGAGGCCCACTACATCTTCACGCAGGCAAACATCGCACGTGCACTCGACGCTGAAGAGCTGGCACAACAGGCCGCGAAGTGTGGTTTGCAGGGCGAGGTGGTGCGCGGGGTGCGCGAGGCCGTTGCCCGTGCTCGTGAGTTGGCAACTGCTGACGACGCGATCTTCATCGGCGGCAGTACCTTCACCGTCGCCGAGGCGTTGGAATAGCGCGAAATGAGAAATAATAAAAGCCACGCTTTCGGGCGTAGCTTTTGTTGTTTGTATCGATACGCACCTTCGCGGGCTGGGGCGGTCGCCAAAGGCGAGCCCACGAAGGTGTGACGAAATCGGAGATTACGCCAATATCATAGCAAAGAAAAACATTTTCGAAAAATTTATTATCTTTGCAATCATTGCAACAACATAATTCGACCCATAATGAAACGACTGATCTTTTTGGCGCTCTTGTGTGCGCTGTTCGTCGGCTGCGAGGAGCCCGAACCAATCATAAAACCCACGATGACAACCACCTCGATCGCCGCATCGCCCGTTCGCGTGGTGGGACGCGTGGCAACCGTCACCAATGGAGCCGTTGCATTCGATTGGAGCGGAGTCTATGTCGATATTCGTTTCCGCGGTAGCTACTTGGCACTCGAAGTGAGCGACACGGGCCATAACTACCTGAATCTGTGGGTTGATGGACGCGAGCAGTCCAAACTCGCTACACGCAAAAACAATGCGCGTATCGTGCTCTACGATGTCCCCAATGCCGAGGGCGAACACCTGATCCGCCTCCAAAAAGCGACCGAGGGCGGTCTGGGTCGTATCACGCTCCATTCGATTACGACCAACGGCACACTGCTCCCGACCGACGACCTCAAACCCGCACGCCACATCGAGTTCTACGGCGACTCATTCACCTGCGGCTATGGCACCGAGAGTACCAACCCTAACGACCCCTTCACGGCCGAAACCGAGAACTGCCGCTATACCTATGCGGCGATGACGGCCGAGCGTTTCGGTGCCGACTACTCGCTCATCGCCCACTCGGGTTGCGGCCTTGTGCGCAACTATGGCGACAAGGAGCAAACGTCCGATCCAAAACTTACGATGAGCTCGCGAGCGTTCCATCTCTACGACACCGACCTGAACTCAAAGTGGAATTTCAAAAATAGCAAGTATCGCCCCGATGCATTGGTTATCGCACTGAGTACCAACGACTTCAGTACCTCGCCACATCCCTCCAAGGAGCAGTTTGTAGAGGGCTATCGAGCATTCATCGAACGTCTGCGTACGGAGTGGGACAACGATCAACTGCCCATTTTGTGTGTCATACATTCGGCCTCAGCGGTGGAGTGGATCGAGGAGATGGTCACAACAATCCCACACACGGCAATGGTCTATATCCCGAGCAATATCTACGACTCAAAGACCGACTATGGTGCATCGTATCACCCCAATCGCTCGGGTCAGACAAAGATGTCGAAATATGTGATCGAGGGACTTGCCGAACTGACAGGGTGGAAATAGAAAGTGGCGATTCACGATTCGCAATATAAAAAAATTAAGCCACGCTTTCGGGCGTGGCTATAATTTTATCACTGTGTCAATCGGCTACTGTTCCTTATAAAGTTCGCGGAAGCAGTGGCGGCAGATAGGTTCGTAAGTGTCCTTTTCGCCGAGCATAACCAGCTTATTGTCAGCTGTCAAGCGGTGCGAGTGGTGCGCCAGGTTACCGCAGCGAACGCAGATTGCGTGCACCTTGGTCACATATTCGGCTGTAGCCATCAGTGCAGGCATCGGACCGAACGGCACGCCACGGTAGTCCATATCCAGACCCGCCACGATCACGCGTACACCATTGTCGGCCAACTGTCGGCACACATCGACCAGATTGTGGTCGAAGAACTGCGCCTCGTCGATACCCACCACATCAACATCGGCCGCCATCAGCAGAATGTTACCCGACGAGTCGACGGGTGTCGATCGGATTGCGTTGCTGTCGTGCGACACCACGTCCTCCTCCGAGTAGCGCACATCGAGTTTGGGTTTGAAGATTTCGACGCGCTGGTTTGCGAACTTGGCGCGTTTGAGGCGACGAATCAACTCCTCGGTCTTGCCCGAGAACATCGATCCGCAGATCACCTCGATATAGCCTTTGCGGCTGACGTTTTCCAAAAACATAGGGAAATTATTCTCTCGTTAAATTGTTATCAAAAGTAGGGTTGAACTCCTCGCAAAATTACCACAAAATTTCGGGTCGTGCAATAGTTGCGGCTAGTTTGAAATATGGAAAATATTTGGTACATTTGTCGAAGTTAGACACGTTAAAAACCCCGAGCTATGAACCGACGCGAGATGTTGAAAGCAACCGGAACGCTCCTTGCCGGAGCGACACTATTTGGTGCTGAGGCGTTTGCAACCGAGCCGAGCACCCCGACAACAACCAAAAAGGCACTGATCATCGGTGCTCACCCCGACGACCCCGAGAATGTGGGCGGCACGATGCGCCTACTGCGCGAGGCGGGTTGGGAGGTTGTGGCGGTCTATATGACTCGCGGTCAGGCGGGCATTACGGGCAAGAGCCACGACGAGGCGGCCGCGATTCGCACCGCCGAGGCCGAGGAGGCGTGTCGAATTCTCGACGTGCGACCAATATTTATGACCCAGATTGACGGTAGCGCCGAGATCAACAAGGAGCGCTATGTCGAGATGCGCGAGGTGATTGCTGCCGAGAGCCCCGATCTGGTGATCACGCATTGGCCTATCGACGGTCACCCTGATCATCGCGTCTGCTCGATGTTGGTTTATGATGCGTGGCGCAGGCTCGGTTACAGCTTTGAGCTCTACTATTTCGAAACGATGACAGGCACGCAGACACAATATTTCCACCCGACCGATTATGTTGATATCGGGGCAGTTGCAGAGCGCAAGCACAAAGCCTACTTCGCGCACGTCAGCCAAAATACGACCAAGTCGTTTGCCAGCTATCACGACCGCGTCGAGAAGTTCCGCGGCAGGGAGTTCAACTGCGACCGCGCCGAGGCATTTATCCACCTGCGACGTAGCAATAACGACATTTTTTAGCGGGGCAGCTCGCGTGATGTGCCGACCGACCGTCGAGAACTATTCGTAGTAGACGATCTCGCGGACGGTAATCCAATTTGGGCGGAACTTGCCGTCGATCTCTTTGAGGTTGATTCGCTTGATCCAATTACCCTGCTCATCATATTCGTATTGAGTGGCCAACGATTCAACAAGACGTGTCGTGTCGTTTTGGGTGTAATAGAGTCGATATCTGGTGCAGTTGTCCCACTCATCAAATTCGCGCTCGACTTTGATATCGGTCGATTTGTTATGAGAGAGTGAGAGCGATTCGATCTTGTTGCCACGCTCGTCGTAGCGGTAGATGCCCATTCTTCGGGAGAATTCGTTGCCTGATGACATAATGATGTAACCTTTTTGGGGTTTAGCACTGCTGCGCGGGATTCTCTTTTTGCGGATAAGGTTGCCTCGATCGTCGTATGTCATCTTGGTGATCCCTTTGACCTCGCCCAAGTTATTGATTGTAATCTCTTTGGAGCATTGACCCGCCGCATTGTACTTGTAGCGCGTCTGCGGATAGGGTGTCAACTCCTTGTGCGATGCGGGAGCGCTGTAGCGAGATTGATGCGCGACCTTTTGCCCTTTTCGATTGTACTTGTAGCGATTGTAGCTAATCTTGCGCCCATCGGTGCGCAGGTCGTAACTCTCGGTCAGTAGACCTCGGTCGTCGTAAGTGTAATAGACAATGTGTGAATATCTTGCCGAATCATTGTGATATATCGTGCGACGCTCGGTGCAGTTGCCGCGCTCGTTATACACGTAATATACGTCGCACTCTTTGCGAGCTGACTTGCTCTCAGCGCGATGGGGTGTGCGGAAGAAGACCTCCTGCACCACATCGCCCGCGCGGTTGAATTCATAGAGCGACATCGTGTAGGCGTGATTGGCAGTGTCGGGCACCAGTGCGCCGTCGTGCTCGGAAAAGGTCGAGGAGTAGTGCCTCATCTGCTTCACAGCACCACGCAGCGGGTAGTGGTCGTAACCGTTGCGCATCGTGGCGGGCTGGTGGGCAGTCGCGGTGGCAAAGGCCAAAATCGCAATAATATGAAGAGCAAGCCGTTTCATAACTCGGAACGTTTAGTGTATCGCAAATATATAAAAATATTTTGGTAGAACGAGAATAATTGGTATCTTTGTCCAAACAGAGAAATTCAAAAATATGAAATTGCCTCAAAACGTAAATGTCTTATTGCTCGGTTCGGGCGGACGCGAGCACGCTTTTGCTCACTGCATTGCACGCAGCCCCCGCACCTCAAATCTGTATATCGCACCGGGTAATGCCGGTACGGCGCTTGAAGGTACGAACGTCGATCTGTCGCCGAACGATTTCGGTACGATCAAGCAGTTCGTACTGCGTAACAACATCAACCTTGTGGTCGTGGGTCCCGAAGATCCGCTGGTGAATGGTGTGGTCGATTTCTTCCACAGCGACAGCGAGATCTATCACATTCCCGTGATCGGTCCTTCGGGCGAGGGTGCCCGTTTGGAGGGTAGCAAGGAGTATGCTAAGGCATTTATGATGCGCCACAACGTGCCCACCGCAGCCTACCGTTCGTTCGGTAAGGGTGAGGTCGAGCAGGCTGTGGAGTTCCTGAGCACGCTGCGTCCCCCCTACGTGTTGAAGGCCGACGGTCTGGCAGCAGGTAAGGGTGTGGTGATCCTCAATGAGTTGGAGGAGGCACGTCGCGAGTTGGAGCAGATGTTCGACGGTAAGTTCGGTAAGGCGGGTGCTCGCGTGGTGATCGAGGAGTATCTGAGCGGTATCGAGTGCTCGGTGTTCGTTGCAACCGACGGCAAGAACTATAAGATCCTGCCCGTAGCTAAGGACTACAAGCGTATCGGCGAGGGCGACACAGGTCTCAATACAGGCGGTATGGGTGCGGTTTCGCCCGTTCCGTTTGCCGACGAGGAGTTTATGCGCAAGGTTGAGGAGCGTATTGTACGCCCGACTGTCGCAGGTTTGGAAACTGACAAGATTGACTATCACGGCTTTGTGTTCATCGGTCTGATGAACTGCGGCGGCGACCCCTATGTAATCGAGTATAACGTGCGTATGGGCGATCCCGAGACGGAGGTTGTGCTGCCTCGTATCGAGAGCGACATAATGGAGCTCTTCGAGGGTATTGCATTTAGTCAGCTCGACGAGTGCGATCTGCGTATCGACCCCCGCACAGCAGTGACCGTAGTGTGCGTTTCGGGCGGCTATCCCGAGGCATACGAGAAGGGTAAGGAGATCACCGGTTTGGAGCTTCCTACACCCGAGGGCACGAAGGTTTATCACGCAGGTACGGCTGCTAAGGCTGGCGTAACGCTCACTTCGGGCGGTCGCGTGCTGGCTGTAACCTCGCTCGCTGAGGATATTCCGTCGGCGCTGGCGAAGAGCTACGGCACCATCGAGCAGATCAATTACGAGGGTAAGTACTGCCGTCGTGACATCGGTCAGGACGTGATGCGCTACACGAAGGAGTAACGCCCGAGAATACTAATTAGATTAAGGCGGTTCGTTGGTTACGGTTAAAGTGATGAATGAGCCGCTTTTTCATTTCGAGAGAATAGTTGTACTTTGGCCATTAAGATCGACATAACGCGCCAACCGCTGCTGTTGGCATTGGCAACGTCGCTTGCGCTGACTGTGTTGGGACTCTCGTTCCGACTACCGTTCAACGTGCCGCTGCCCGAGGTGTCGATCGAAACACCGCTTGGTGCCTTGCTGGCTGGGTTCCAGCGCTCGCACCACGTGTGGTCGGTCGTGGCGGTATTCCTGACGGCAATCACCTCGGCCTATCTGGTTACGCGCTCCTCGGTGCGCCACAACCTCTACACGCGCCGAACATATATTGCAATGGTGATGTTCTCGCTCTGCACCTGCTGCCTTTTCGGGTGCGAGGAGTGGCTGCGTAGTTGGGCAACATTGCTCGCTCTGCAACTCGCTTGCCGCAACTTCGAGTCGGGATTCCGTCGCAGCTACGCCTTTGGCGAGATGTTCCGCGGAGCATTCTTCCTGGGTCTCGTGCCTCTGCTCTATGCCCCTGCGGCGACGGTGCTGGTGTCGCTGCCTCTGATGATCTTCCTCTTCCATCGCCCTGTGCGCGAGGTGCCTGTGATCGTTGTTGGTGCCTGCCTGCCGCTGGCTATCAGCTCGTATGTGTGGTGGGGAATGGGATACGAACTCGGCTATGTCGCCGAGCGTACCATCGCAGCCGCAACCGCCGAATCGGGTTACTCGCTTTTTGGCGGTGCGCAACTCTTCGACCTTCTGGCTATGGGTGCGGTGCTGTTCGTGGTGTTGATGTCGCTGGGCGTCTATATGATCGAACTCGGTGCACTCAAATTCAAGGCACGACGCATCCACGTCTTCTATATCTCGATCGCAGTGCTGACCCTCACGTCGTCGTTGGCCGCGGGATCGGATTGCTGCACGTGGTTGCTGCTGTCGTTGCCGATCGCGGTGTTGATGCCGTTGCTGTTTGTTCGCACCGAGGCACGCTTATCGATGGTGGCCTATTTGATGCTTGTGACATTTGCGGTACTTTCTTTGATCGGATAAATGAGTGCAATTTTGAAGATTCAAAAAATATTTTATATCTTTGCACGACCTAACCAGGCGGATATGGTGTAATTGGTAGCCACGTCAGACTTAGGATCTGATGCCGAGAGGCGTGGGGGTTCGAGTCCCTTTATCCGCACATCTTAAAATTTGAGGAGAAATTTTCGGATTTCTCCTCATTTTTATTTTTATAACTAT
>JAFNVH010000032.1 GCA_017379895.1 Rikenellaceae bacterium
AATCACCGCTATTGCGCCTATTAGCAAAGACGGCAAGGATTTGGGTTATGTCATCACTTTCACCAGCGGTAAGACCATCACTATTTACCACGGTGCTGATGGTGAGGACGGCACAAATGGCACAAACGGCACAAACGGCTCGAATGGCCAGGACGGTGCCGATGGTCACACTCCCGTGATTGGCGTTAAGATAGACGCTGATGGCATTTATTATTGGACTATCGACGGCGAGTGGCTGACCGATGAGAACGGCAATAAGATCCAGGCAAGTCCGTCGGAGGCTGACAATGGTGCTGACGGCAAGGATGGTGCTGACGGCAAGGACGGCGTTGACGGCAAGGACGGTGCTGACGGCAAGGATGGTGTTACCCCTCAGTTGAAGATCGAGAACGAGTACTGGTACGTATCGTACGACAATGGTCAAACTTGGATCAAGCTCGGCAAAGCAACGGGCGAGCAGGGCGAGCAAGGACCTCAGGGTCCGCAGGGTCCGCAGGGCTCTCAGGGTGATTCGTTCTTCCAGGACATCATTCAGGATGACGACTGTGTCTATTTCATTTTAGCGGACGGAACAGTCCTGACCGTTGAGAAGAAGAAGGAGCTGGCTCTCTATTTCGACACATCGTCGCTCACCGAGATTGCAGCCAATAGCGAGGTGAAGGTTGACTATACGGTTGTAAGTTCGGCTAATGAGGTTGACGTTGAGGTTGTCGCTACGGCCGATCTGCGTGCCGAAGTTATCGCTGATGACAACACCAAGAAGAGTGGTCACATACTGATCCGCACGGGCAGCAGCTACGATGCGGCAAGCAAGGTGATCGTCTTCGTGTCGGACGGCGATAAGGTCATTATGAAGAGTATTTCGTTGCAGATTGTTCCCGATTCGGAGGCTGCCCAGCTCTATGTATATAATGGTGCGACCAAGAGCGTCTCGGCTTCGGGCGGTACGGTTACACTGTCGTTCCTGACCAATGTCGATTGCGAGGCTGTGATTCCCAGCGATGCGAGCAGTTGGATCAGCGTTGATCAGTCGCGCGCATTGGAGCATAAGACTATCAAGTTGAACGTGGCGCAGAACACTTCGGATCGTCGTAGTGCAACTGTTAAGGTTCAGTCGCTCGATGGCAAGCTGTCGGTTGAGTACACCATTTCGCAGGCAGGCACAGCGTCGTCGAGCAATCCTGATGTGGATAACGATGGCGTTATCAGTGGCACTCCCGCAGCAAATGAGATCTTCTACACCTCGAAAGATGGTAAGGTAGTTACTCCCTACAATCCCGATGTTTTCGGTGCGGTAATCGTATCGAATACCTATGCTAATGGTGTGGGTGTGATTGTTTTCGATCGTGCAATCAGCAGTGTGGGCGATTACGCTTTCTATAATCGTGCTAACTTGACCAATATAGTATTGCCTGATGGCATGACTTCAATTGGACTCAAGGCATTCGACTATTGCAGCAGCCTAGCCGATATTACTATTCCCAATAGCGTAACAGAGATTGGAAGTACAGTATTCTATGGTTGCCGCAGCCTAACTGAAATAACCATTCCCAATAGTGTAACAAGCATTGGCAATTATGTATTCCAAAATTGCAGTAGCCTCACCAATATTACTATCCCCAATAGCGTAACAAAGATTGGAGATACAGTTTTCGAAGGTTGTACATCTTTGGTGAGTGTGAATATTGGAACAGGAGTAAAAATGATCGGTCTAGATACTTTCAGCGGCTGCTCATCGCTGATGTCGATTAATATTCCCGACAATGTTACCACGATTAGCTATAGAGCATTCCAGGAGTGTTCGTCACTGGAGAGTGTAGTTATTGGTGCAGAAGTTACAAAGATTTATGACAATGCATTCCGCTATTGCTATGCATTGAAGAGCGTAACCTGCAAGCCCACAACACCTCCGACGGGTGGTAGCAATATGTTCGAGGGTATCTCTTCGTATGCTAAGATCTACGTTCCGACCGGCTCGGGCGATGCGTACAAAGCTAAGCAGTACTGGAGCGACTACGCTTCGTTGATCACGGAGAAGAATATGTAAACTTGTATCGTATTTGCGATGTTTGAAAAAATAGAGGAGGGCGCTCGGCCTTCCTCTATTTTTTTCGCGCGAATGATCGAGGCACAATCTTCGCATTGCGAAAAAATTTGTATATTTGCACTATTAATGATAGGTGTGCCCCTGTGCAGACCTCGCAAACAGAGAATTATGGCAGAGATCAAATGTATCGGTATTCTGACCTCGGGTGGCGACGCGCCTGCGATGAATGCTGCTATTCGCGCCGTGACACGCGCGGCAATCTATAACGGTTTCACGGTCAAGGGCATTATGCGCGGCTATCGCGGCCTGATTACGGGCGAGATTATCCCCTTCAAAACCCAGAACGTCAGCAACATCGTTCAGCAGGGCGGCACGATCCTCAAAACGGCTCGCTGCAAGGAGTTCCAGACACCCGAAGGTCGTCAGGTAGCTTACGACACGATGAAGCGCGAGGGAATTGATGCTCTGGTGGTTATCGGTGGCGACGGCTCGCTGACGGGTGCGCGCGTCTTTGCTTCGGAGTTCGATATTCCGATCGTCGGACTGCCCGGAACGATCGACAACGACCTCTACGGTACAGATACCACAATTGGCTACGACACGGCCCTCAACACGATTATGGACGCGGTAGATAAACTGCGCGATACGGCCTCGTCGCACGAGCGTCTGTTCCTGGTCGAGGTGATGGGTCGCAATGCGGGTTTCCTGGCGCTGAATGGTGCGATTGCATCGGGTGCCGAGGCGGCGATCATCCCCGAGATTATGACCGAAACCGACCAGCTGGGCGAGTTGATCGGCAACGGTTTCCGCAAGAGCAAGAACTCGTCGATCGTTCTGGTTGCCGAGAGCGAGCTGACGGGCGGTGCGATGGGTGTTGCCGAGCGCATCAAGAAGGAGTACCCGCAGTACGACACGCGCGTGACGATTCTCGGACATATCCAGCGCGGTGGTTCACCGACAGCCAGCGACCGCATCATCGCCAGCCGTATGGGCGAGGCGGCGATCAACGCACTGATGGAGGGTCAGCGCAATGTAATGATTGGCGTGCAGAACGATGAGTTGGTCTACATTCCCTTCACGAAGGCTATCCGCAAGGACAAGCCGATCAACCGCGACCTGCTGAACACACTTAAAATCCTTTCGATCTAATAATCAATAAAATAACTACCCAATATGAAGAAAGTTATCGGCATTGGAAATGCCTTGACGGATATGCTGGTGAACCTGCGCTCGGACGAGGTTCTCGAAAAATTCGACCTGCCGCGCGGCAGTATGAGTCTGGTTAATTCGGAGCAGCAGAAGGAGATCTCGAAATCGGTTTCGGGACTCCCCTACACCCTTTCGCTCGGCGGCTCGGCCGACAATACGATTCGTGCTATGGCACGTCTCGGTTGCCAGGTCGGTTTCATCGGAAAGGTGGGCCGCGACTCGACGGGCGACTTCTTCGAGTCGGCGTTGGACAATCTGGGCATTCAGCCCTTCATCCTGCGTGGCGAGGAGCGCTCGGGTAAGTGCGTGTCGCTGGTTTCGCCCGATGGCGAGCGTACACTAGTGACCCATCTGGGTGCCGCAGTCGAGATGAAGGCTGAGGATCTCTCGCCCGCGATTTTCGAAGGTTACGACTGCCTCTATGTCGAGGGCTATCTGGTTCAGGATCACAACCTTATTCGCGGTGCAATCCGTATGGCGAAGGAACTTGGTTTGAAAGTTGCGATCGACCTGGCGAGCTTCAACGTGGTAGAGGAGAACTTAGAGTTCCTGCGCGAGGTGGTCAGCGAGTATGTCGATATCGTATTTGCTAACGAGGACGAAGCACGCGTATTCTCGGGCGAGGAGGAACCCGTCAATGCTCTGCAATATATCTCGACGATGTGCGACCTGGTGATCGTGAAAATCGGTATGCGCGGTGCGCTGATTAAGCAGGGCAGCGAAGTATCGCACGTGGGTATTATGGCGGCTGCAAAGCGTGTCGATACAACCGGTGCAGGCGACTTCTATGCTGCCGGTTTTATGGCAGGTATGTGCGAGGGTCTGTCGCTGCGTCAGTGCGGCACAATCGGTTCTATCACCGCAGGTAAGGTGATCGAGATCGTCGGCACAACCCCCACCGAGGAGGCTTGGGACGACGTAGCTCGCTTGGTTAAGCGCGTGAAGGCGGGCAAGCTGCTCTTCTAACAACTGACCACAACAACACACTCCATAGGGCAGGCCGAAATCCACTTCACGGAGGGTTTCACCTGCCCATTTTTCGACTCAACGATGCAAAAAGACGAACGCATAGCACGACTCAAAGAACAGGTGGCGGCACTGCCACTCGACCCGGGTGTCTATCAATATCTGGACAAGACGGGCACGGTGATCTATGTCGGCAAGGCAAAGAGCCTGCGCCGCCGCGTGTCGTCCTATTTCGTTGAGAGTAAGGAACATTCGGCAAAAGTACTCGCGTTGGTGCGCCAGATTGCCGAGATCAAACACATCGTCGTGGGGAGCGAGAGCGATGCCTTGCTGTTGGAAAATTCGCTGATCAAGACGCTCCAACCGCGCTACAACATTCTGCTCAAAGACGACAAAACCTACCCCTGGATTGTGGTGCGCAACGAGCCCTTCCCGCGTGTCGAATCGACGCGCCGTGTGGTGCGCGACGGCTCGCAATATTTCGGTCCCTATGCCTCAATCTCGATGCAGCGCTCGGTGTTGGAGTTTCTGCGCGAGGTCTATACCCTACGCACTTGCCGACTGAATCTCGCACCCGAGCAGATTGCGCGCGGACGCTACGAGGTCTGCCTGCAATACCACCTCGGCAACTGCAAGGGCCCTTGCGTCGGACGCCAAACACGCGAGGAGTATGACGAGGATATCGCACGCATCTGTGCGGTGCTGCGTGGTGACCTGCGCTCGACCCGTTCATGGCTCGAACGTCATATGACCGAGGCGGCGGCGGAGTTGCGTTTCGAGGCTGCAGCTCGATACAAATCGCGTCTGGCGGCATTGGAGAACTATTCGAGTAAGTCGGTGATTGTCAATTCATCACTCTTCACGTTAGATGTCTTTTCGATCATCATTGACGACGATGCAGCATATTGTAATTTCGTGCGAATCGTCAATGGCGCAGTGACGGGAACATTCACTTCGCAACTCTCGCTCGGCGTCGAGAGCGAGCCGCGACAGGTACTCACGCAGGCTATTCAGCAGATCAGCGAGCGCATCGCCGGTCGTCTGGCGCGCGAGGTCGTAGTGCCGTTCCTGCCCGAGGAGGAGCTGTTTGAGGGGATCACATTCACCGTTCCGAAGCGTGGCGATAAACTCAAACTACTCGAATTTTCGGAGAAGGGCGCAAAGATCTATCGCGCCGAGCAGTTGAAGAATCTCGAAATCCGCAATCCCGAACGCCATACCGACCGACTGATGGAGGCTCTGCGCCGCGAGCTGCATTTGGAGCATCAACCTCGCCACATTGAGTGTTTCGACAACTCTAACTTACAGGGCACCAATCCCGTAGCAGCGTGCGTGGTGTTCCGCGACGGACGCCCCTCGAAGAGCGAATATCGCCACTTCAACGTCAAAACCGTTGTCGGAGCCGACGACTTTGCCACGATGCGCGAGATCGTGCGACGTCGCTACTCGCGCTTATTGGAGGAGGGTGGCGACCTGCCCGATCTGATTGTGGTCGATGGCGGCAAGGGGCAGCTCAGTGCGGCCTACTCGGTGCTGGTCGAGCTGGGGCTGGAAAAGCGTATTCCGATTGTCGGCTTGGCGGAACGATTGGAGGAGATTTTCTTCCCGTTCGACCCCAATCCCTACTACCTCAATCGTACGGGCGAGCCGTTGAAGGTTATCACTCACCTGCGCGACGAGGCTCACCGTTTCGGCATCACATTCCATCGCCAGAAACGCTCGAAAGCATTTATCATCAGCGAGTTGGAGCAGATTAAAGGCATTGGTGCGGCCTCGATCGAGGATCTGCTACGCAAGTTCCGCACGGTGGCTCGCGTGCGTCGTGCCACAATCGACGAACTGACCGAGGTGGTTGGATTGTCACGCGCTCGCAAGGTCTATGACCACTACCACCCCACGCCCGAAAATTAATGCGCGCGCCCGAGTTTGATTTTTCAACGAAAAACGCTATATTTGTAGATTAGGAAAATAAATAACGTAAAAAAACATAATACTATGGAACAAGTTAAATGCCTTATTATCGGTAGTGGTCCCGCGGGCTACACCGCTGCAATCTATACCGCACGTGCGGGTCTTAACCCCGTGCTCTACGAGGGTATTACCCCCGGCGGTCAGCTCACCACAACCACCGAGATCGAGAACTTCCCCTCGCATCCCGATGGTATCGACGGCAACGAGTTGATGAGCCGTATGCGTGCTCAGGCCGAGCGTTTCGGTACGGATATCCGTTTCGGCGCAGTAACCAAGGCAGAGCTGGGCGCACGTCCCTTCGTGATCACCATCGATGGCGAGAAACAGATTGAGGCAGAGAGCGTTATCATCTGCACGGGCGCAACCGCGAAGTACCTCGGTCTGCCCTCGGAGGAGCGCTTCAAGGGTATGGGCGTCAGCGCGTGCGCTACATGCGACGGCTTCTTCTACCGCAAGAAGGACGTGGCTGTTGTCGGTGGCGGCGACACCGCGTGCGAGGAGGCAACCTACCTGGCAGGTCTGTGCCGTCAGGTCTATCTGATCGTGCGCAAGCCCTATCTGCGTGCGTCGCAGGCTATGCAGGAGCGCGTGCAGAATACCCCCAACATCGAGGTTCTGTTCGAGCACAACACCGCCGAGATTCTGGGCGATGAGTCGGGCGTAACGGGCGTACGCGTGCGTCACAATGACGGCACCGAGCGCGAGATCGAGCTGTCGGGTATCTTTATGGCAATCGGACACCACCCCAACACCGAGCTGTTCGCTGGTCAGGTGGATCTCGACGAGCAGGGTTACATCGTGACCAAGGACGGCACGTCGCGCACCAATATAGAGGGTGTGTTTGCTGCCGGTGACGTGCAGGATCCGCACTATCGTCAGGCAATCACCGCCGCAGGTAGCGGTTGCCGCGCAGCACTTGATTGCGAGCGTTTCTTGAAAGCATAACACGCAATGAATCAACCCGATATCGATCGCATCTTTGCCGTGGCGGACGACTCTTCGTTCCGCCACGAGGCTCTTGCGCTATTCCGTTTTCAGGCCGAGCGGTGCGAGCCCTATCGCCAATACCTCGAAATGATCGGTGTCAAGGAGGATGAGGTGCGCGAGGTGGAGCAGATACCGTTTCTGCCGATCGGGTTGTTCAAATCGCACAATATCTATTGCGGCACTGAGCCGCCCGAGCAGATCTTCACGAGCAGCTCGACGGGCGGAGGTGTGCCCTCGCGCCACCCGATGGCCAGCCTGCGGATCTATGAGCGCGCCTTTCGCGGGGCGTTCCGACACTTCTATGGCGAGCCGTCAGAGTGGAGTATCTATGGGTTGCTACCCTCATATTTGGAGCGCAAGGGGTCGTCGCTGATCTATATGGTCGATCGACTGATTGCCGATGCAAGCGGACACGGAGGATTCTATCTCGATGATTACGAGCAACTTTTGGCTGACATCGCGGCCGATTCGCGCCCGAAGATCCTGCTTGGTGTGACCTACGCCCTACTCGATCTGGCCGAGCAATATGCGCCCAACCTGCACGATGTGATCGTGATGGAGACGGGCGGAATGAAGGGGCGACGCAAGGAGTTGCCCAAAGAGGAACTGCACCGCGTACTCTGCAATGCATTCAACGTCAGCGCGATACACTCCGAATACGGAATGGCCGAGCTGACATCACAAGCCTACTCGAAGGGTGGCAATCGATTCGTTGCGCCACCGTGGATGCGGGTCATCACGCGCGACCTGAACGATCCGTTCCGACTACTCGCAACGGGACAGCGCGGCGGTATCAACATCATCGATCTGGGCAACGTCTATTCGTGCGCCTTCATTCAGACTGAGGACGCGGGCCGAGTGCTGGACGACGGTTCGTTCGAGATCGCAGGACGTATCGACAAGAGCGAAATTAGAGGCTGTAACCTTTTAGTTCAGTGAATGTTATGAGCACACCACGCTTTTCGGTAATCATACCGCTCTACAATAAGGAGGCCGAGATCGAACGCACGCTGCGCTCGGTTTTAGCGCAGACATTGCAGCCACTCGAAATCGTGGTTGTCGATGACGGTTCGACCGATCGTTCGTGCGAGCGTGTAGAGGCTATCGCGTCGCCCCTCATCAAGCTCCATAAACAGGCAAACGCCGGCTCGGCTGTGGCTCGCAACCGCGCGATCGAACTCTCTGAGGGCGATTACATTGCGATGATCGACGCCGACGACGAGTGGACTCCCGATTACCTCGCCGAGATCGCACGACTGATCGCTCTCTACCCCGATTGCGGAGGTTGGTGCTCGGGATTCGACATCGTTTCGGAGGACGGCACTTTCGCAGGCAACACACCTCAGTATGAGGGAATTGTCGAGGATTACTTCGCCGAGGCTATGCAACGCTACGTCTGCATCACTTCGGCGACAACGATCGCCCGTCGCGTCTTCGATGAGGTGGGTGGTTTCCCTGTCGGAATGCGTATGGGGCAGGATACATATATGTGGGTCAAACTCGCCCGCAGCTACAAAGTTGCCACCACACCCAAGCGCCTCTGCCGCTACAATCGCGCCGCACAAAACCGCACTCCGTCGATCTATCGCGGCGATGACGGCACTGCCTCGTTCCGCGATTTCTACACCGCAGGGCGCGAGCCGATGCTCGACGAGTATGCAGCACGCATCGGCCTTTCGCGTGCGATAATCATCAGCGCAAAGGGCGGCACCGAGGAGGCTCGCGATACCGAGCGTTTCTTCGGCTACACAACGATGAATCGCCGCATATTGCGCAAATTGCAGGTTATCAACCGCTTGCCTGTAGCGTGGCGTTGGAATGCCCTTCGCGCCTACAATTGGCTGGCGTGGAAGATCGCCCGAAAGGGCTTGTAGCCTCAACGAACAAAAACAATAATAGCCGCCTCGCGAACGGGGCGGCTATTATTATTTAGGAAAACCTCGTGGGATTACTTCAAGTTGGGATTGATCTCGCCCCACTTAGCAATCTCGGGAACGATGTTCAAAGTTACCAACTCGTCGCGCATCTTGCACAAGTGAGCGTAGCTAGCGTCGAGCTTAGCGATCTCGTCCTCAGTACCAACGGGCATCTGATAGTGGCAACCCTCAGCGTCGAGAACGGTATCCATAGCCATCATAATGTGGTTGTACTTCTCGTTGCATACGTAGGTACCAACGGGGAAGCGGAACTTCTCACCACCCATTACCGAGCGGATCATCTCAACCGACAGATACGAGGGGCTCTGGAACGACGAAC
>JAFNVH010000033.1 GCA_017379895.1 Rikenellaceae bacterium
GCCAAATCGCGTTTTCGCTATGGCATTGACAAGTTGCGCGAAGCCCTCGAAAAGCGCGGGCTGATTTAACCACACACAAAAAACTGAAAGCATTATGAAAACCAACAACAACTTAGACAATTCGTCGGACAATCGCGTTGAAAATCTTCTTTCGCCGCGTTTCACCCCCACCACCTCACTCTCGTTCAAAGCGCCCGCACCGCGCCGTCGCCCGCTCTGGCAGGCAGTACGCATTAGTGCCGTTGCCGCTATGGTTGCCGTGGCCATCGTCATCGGTTTCAGCGGAGTGCAGACCAGCACTGCCCGCGAGGTGGTCGAGCAGGCAATGATGCGCCTTGCCGAGGCCGACAGCTTCCTCGTCCATTTCACCGCAAGAGTCACCAAGAGTACGAGCTCGCACGATCTTTACGAGATAGTTGATCCCAATGCCGCTCCAATGCAGGGCTCCGTCGAGATTCGCAAAGAGGGCTCGAAGGTCAAAATGGCTATCAAGTGGCAAGACGATGAACGTAGTATGGAACTCTATGACGGTCAGACCTATCGACGCTACCAAAATGGGCAGTTAGTTCTCGAACGACCCGACGAAGGTATCGATCTCACGCCATTAGCCTCACTCGAAAAATTGAAACCATATGCCGCTGCAATGGGTATGCTACTTAAATTCCGTGAGGAGGGCGACACGATTATCGTCAGCGATAGGAGCGACAAGGTGGAGATCGTTGCCCGATTCTCGAAGAGCGAAGGTCGTCTGCTCAGTGCCGAGTGCACTACTCCAAACAACGTTACGGTACTCACCGTCAATCAGATCGACTTCGACATTCCGCCGACCGAATAACACCTCTATATAATCTCTACACACGTCTACATAATAATAGCCGCACCCCGACAAGGAGTGCGGCTATTAATTTTCGGGGCAAAATTGGTTACTTAGTCATTGCATCGAGTTCCTTGGCGCGCTTTTCGACGCGACGGCACAGATCCATCTCATCGACGCCCAGCACATCGCCACCATCGACCAGCACCTCACCATTCACAACCACCATATCGACGTCCGACGCCTTAGCTGCGTATGCCAGATTCGCCACCACATCGTAGCGCGGATAGAGGTGCGGTTTCTCCATATCAATAACGATCATATCCGCCAGCATACCCTCCTTGATCTGACCCAACTCGTCTCCTCGACCGATAGCCTTCGCGCCACCAACTGTCGCCATTCGCAACAGTTCATAAGCAGGAATTACACACGGATCACTTGAATTGACCTTCTGTAAGAGCGACGCACTGCGCATCTCCTCCCACATATCGAGGTCGTTATTCGAACAGGGACCGTCGGTTGCGATCGTCACGTTCACGCCCTCGTCGAGCAACTTCGCCACGGGCGAGATACCGCTCGAAATCTTCATATTGCTCTGCGGATTATGTGCCACCGACACACCGCGCTCGCGCAATATGCGGCGGTCGTTATCGCTCAAATGGACACAGTGAGCAGCAATCGTACCCTCACCCAAAAGTCCGTAACTATCAATGAGTTCGACGGGCGAGCAACCAAAGCGCTCCTGAATCTGGCGCTCCTCATCGTGGGTTTCGGCCAAATGGATTGTGATAGGCAAGTTGTACTCCTTGCTCAGCTCCGCGGCACGGCGCATATTCGACTCCGAACAGCTATACGGCGCGTGCGGAGCGATCATCACCGACAGGCGGTCGCACTTCTTGGCCTTAGCCACCGTTGCGGGCAGATCCTCCTCGAAGGCCTCCATTCGCGAATCGACAAAGCAGGGCGAGAGCACCGCGCGGATACCCAGTTTCTCAGCCGCATCAGCCACAGCCTCTTCGTACCAATACATATCGACGAACGAGGTCACGCCACCGC
Source organism: Rikenellaceae bacterium (assembly GCA_017379895.1). GTDB lineage: Bacteria > Bacteroidota > Bacteroidia > Bacteroidales > Rikenellaceae > Alistipes. The sequence continues at coordinate 1,871 of JAFNVH010000033.1, forward strand.
GCAACATCTCGACAATACCCAATTCGGCACCAAGCTGCACATCGTCGCGGTTGATCAGCGCCTCGTAGGGCCAAATATAGTCGTTCAGCCACTCCATCAGCTCGATATCGTCGGCATAGCCGCGCATCAGCGTCATCGAGACGTGGCAATGAGTGTTGATCAGACCCGGCATCAGCAGTCGGCCTCGACCGTCCACCTCGCGCAGATCGCCACAGCACTCCTCGCGGAAACGAGCCACATCAGCCTCGTCGCGCGTAACCATCACTATTCGATTGCCGCGCACACCGACCGACGCCTCGAAATACTTCTCCGAGTCGGCCAATGAGGCAGTCATCGGCAACAGTGTTATATCTTTGAATAACAAGTTCATATCTATTCTATTTTTCTTGATCAAGCGAGTTCCCCTTAACCGTAACAATCTTACGTTTATCGGCCGTATTAGTGAAGATTTGGATTACCTTATGGAACACACCGGGTTCCTTTTTGTGAGGCTCGTAGATGATCTTGATGGTCGATGTAGCTCCTGCGGGGATCGGTTTCTTCGAGTACTCGGCTTTGGTACACGAGCACGACGTCACAACACGTGTAATCACCAGCGGAGTGTCGCCGTCGTTCACAAACTCGAACGTGCACTCCACATCGCCACCCTTGCAGGCGATGTCGCCAAAATCGTAACTATTCGTAACGAAAGTCATCTGCGCACCCGTCTTAGGCGCTACACTCTCTTGGCTCTGCGACTCAGCAGTCTGCGCCGACACAGGCAACGCAACCACTGCAAACATCACCGCCACGACTACGGTCAAAATCGATCTCCTCATCTTCAGTTAGTTTAGTTAAGTTATACGGTTACTTCAACTTAAATACGTACGTAATCGTACCCTCTTGAATATCACTTGTCTCGCTCGTCGTAAATCGTGCCTTACGCGCTGCATCCTCGGCCGCACGAACCAGAACTCCAACATTGGTTGTCGAGCCCGCAGCCTGGTAGTTGGCCCTCGTAACTCGACCCTCACGATCGACCACGATCTTGACCACAACCTTGCCCGAATAGTTCGACGGGTAATCGGCACTCGGCAGTCGGCCAATTAGTCCACGACCTGCCAGGTCAAAGCTACCGCTACTACCCTGTCCCATACCCTCGTGGCTACCTTCGGGCGAACCGCCCTGCTCTCCTTGATTGCCAGTGCCCTCGGAAGTACCCTCCGAGGTCGAGGTGCTGCCCTGAGTGCGTCCCGTAAACAACGCTCGCTGATTCACTTGACGTTGTGGTGCTGGCTCACTTTGCTCGGCAGGCTTGGTTGTCGGCTGTTGAGTCTGCGTCGGCTGAGGCTTGGGTTTCTTCTGCTGCTGAGCAATTTCAGGCGCCTCCTCATCGTCCGACGTCAGCTGAGGCTCAACTGGTTGCGGAGTTGACGAGGGTTGCGATGCCGACTTTTGATCGACCTCGCTCACCGACGGATCACTCGCACCACCCGCCTCGGCCACCGTACCGAAATCGATCAGCATACCATTGCCCAACTCCTGCTCTTCAGGCAGCGTGAATTTGACAAGCAAAAACAGCGCCCCCAGCGTCAGGAAATAGAGCAACGTAGCGATCGATGCCGCCACTCGTCCCGTGCGTTTATTTGGGTTGTAATAATACATTATAAATCAATTCGTTAGGCTCACTCGCGACTAATTGGGCGAGGTAGCCAAAATCAGTTTATAGCCGTTGTCGCGGGCGATGTTCATCATCTGCACCGCCTCGTCGATTGCCACCGTCTTGTCGCAATGCAACGACACCACGGGAGCCTCCTGACCCGCCAGACGTGCCTGCAATGCGCGCTCGACGCCCTCGATGCCGTCTACCTGCTCCAACTCAACGTAGTAACGATAGCGACCACCACCGAGATCCTCAACCGAAACCGTAGTATATGCCTTGTCTTTGAGCTGATTAGCACTCTTAGGCAGGGTCAATTTCAGTGCATTGGGATTGATCAGCGTCGTCGCAATGAGCAGGAACAACAACAGCAGGAACATCAAGTCGGTCATCGACGATGCCGAAAACGACGCTTCTACTTTCGATCCTCGTTTGATTGCCATAACCTACTATTTCTGAACGGGTTGATTCAAAATATCCATAAACGCGATCGAGTTAGCCTCCATCTGGAACACCAACTTCTCGATGCGTGCTACCAGGTAGTTGTAGCCAAAGTATGCGGGAATACCCACGATCAGACCTGCTACGGTCGTAACCATCGCTACATACATACCCGACGCCAAGATCGACATATCGACCGTACCACCTGCTGCCGACATATCCATAAAAGTCCTAACCATACCGAGTACCGTACCCAAGAAACCGATCATCGGCGCACCACCCGAAATCATCGCCAGGAACGGAAGACCGTTCTCAAGCTTCGAAACCTCCAAGTTAGCAACATTCTCGATAGCGTTCTGCACGTCGCTCATCGGGCGACCGATACGCTCAATACCCTTCTCGACCATACGTGCAATGGGGGTATCGGTGCTCTTGCAAAGATCAATAGCCGACGCGATTTTGCCATCAACGATATAATCGCGGATACGGTTCATAAAGTGCATATTCAGACCCGATGCCTTGCGAATTGCCAACCAACGCTCAACGAAAATGAAGACCGTAACGCCACCCAGTGCGAGCAGAGGCCACATCAGCCAACCACCCTTGGTGAACAACTCCCAAAGACCCATACGAACACTCTCTTCGGCAACAACCTCTTGTACTGCCTGTGCTGCCTCGGCAGCCTGCAAAAATAGATTCATAGTTTTTCTGTTTTTTTAGTTTCTTATTTATTATTTTACTCTTTTCTCTCTATCAAACGGCTCTGGCGGGCATTTTATTGCACCGACTTATCATCTTTGTGTTCAGCCTTTTGAGCCTCCTCAGCCGCCTTCTTAGCGCGTTTTCGTTTGCCAAAATTAGCAAAACGTTCCTTAAAATTGCGAACAATATCGCGGAAAGTGCTAAAATCCTCCTTATAGTAGATACCGATACCGCTCTCTTGCAGACCCTGGTTCTCGTCGAAGCGGTCGATCGTCTGAGTGAATCCGCGCAGTTTCAGGTTGCCCGCACGGTCGATCAGCCACGTGATGTAGGCTTCACCCATCAGGTTACTGTTCTGGCCGCTCACCGTTCTACGATCCGACACATAGTTACCCTCAACCTCAACCAGTAGGCGGTCGCTGATCAGGCTCTTCGAGAAGCCCAAATCGAACTCGTCGCCACTCATTTCGGTCGAGGGGCGATAGCGGACTATGAAGCTCAGGTCGTCGGTCGAGAGCCAGTTACTCAACTGATTCGACAACAACTCGAAGCCGGTAGTAGCCGTACCCACCGCACCGAAGTTCGCCGCACCACTAATGCCCGATTCGTTCATAAAGCTATTGAACACAAGCAGATAAATGAATTGGTTGGCGATTTCCTCCTGCGTATTGAGCATATTGCTCACCACGTTCTGCACCTCAGTATCAGCATTGGGCACCTCGATACCGAACGTCACGGTCGGATTCGATAGACGGTCAGTGAGGTTGATTATGCAGTCAACCAACGAACGTGCACCACCCGATCCCGACGCCGATGTCGAGCCAATCAGCGGCTGCAACGAGGTCTTGATCTGGTAGATTGCGCGAATATTCAACATCGCATCGAGCGGGTCGCCACTCCACTGTATCGTACTACCCGCATCGATGGTAAATTTCTTATTAACAACATTCTGCAAAGTGAACAGATAGCTACCCTCCGTAATCTCGCAGTCGCCATACATATCGAACACACCGCTTCGGGGATTGATGTGCATATTGAGCGTTCCCTCGCCTCGACCACGGATAATATCGCCCACGGTCGGGTCGATCACCAGCTGGAACTCGGCATTGGGGCGCACATTCACCGCCATAGAGATATCCATATTGCTACCGCTACTCGATCGCTGGCGCTGGCGGCGTTCGTACATCATCTTCTTGCGGGCCAGATAGGTCATCGTAGTGTCGGTCCTCATTCGGGGCGAACGGAAGACCACGAAGTCGGCCTGCGAGATATTCGACGTACCGCTCAACGGCAGGAAGAACTGAGTATTATCGTCGGTCGTTGCTGCAATATCCATCTTGACACCCATCTTGTCGCCAGAGATTCGTGCCGAGCCCGTGCCATAGACAGTACCATAGAACAGATCGTTACCCTGCTCGTCGGTATCCATCACCAACATTCGGTTAGGACGCGCAACGATATCGAACGAAATATTCGAAAGATGGTTAAGATCCAACTTCATCTCGACCGTGCCATTGTTGCCGTCACGATCGTAGAAACGCGTTGCGGGCAGCACAAATCGGTTCTTCTCGACCACCATCATTGCCGACGGCACCGAATACTCAACGCCCGTGAAGTCGATGCTCGTGAGCAGGCTGTCGACCTTGATCTGTCCACTCAGTTCAGCCTGTCGACCTCGTCCCGTGAATTGCATCTTGGCATCGGCCGTACCCTGCGTACCCGAAACCACACCCGTCAAGAAAGGCTCAATCAGGCGCATCGGGATATTATCGATACCCGCCTCGATGAAATAGCGCTTCGTGTTTGGAGCATAGTAACCACGTATAACGGTATCTTGACGCTGACGATCGGCCAACAGCAGTCGGGCACGGTTGCGCTTCATATCCCAACGAGCCAGCACCTGCACCGGCGGTACCACAACATCGTTCACCTCGACACCATCAAGCGACACCGTGCCGTCGATTCGACCACCCTTCAATGCCGAGTGCATCACAGCACGACCGTCGCTTCGACCCTCAATTCGATAACCACCAATGCTTTCAAGCAGCTGGCTCACCGGCGACAGATCGAAGTTGCGCAGTGTAAGCACCACCGAGTCAGACATCTGTTGCGACGCCACACCGTCGAGCAACAGCGACTGCTCGTCGTTGCGCACCAAAAATCGATCAATCGAGATATTTTGGGGATTATAAATGATCTTTTTTGCCCCAATATGCCACGTTTGATTACCCTGGCGGATATTAGACGGTTTCAGGTCAATTGATACTCGACGCGACCCGTCATCATTGCGAGACAACACCGCATCAACTCCCAACAGCGCCGACATGGCCTGCGTCGCATTGTTGAAGCCTGCCGACAACGACACGTGGTTATTCTTCGCTCCGGCCTGCACCGACAGATCGGGCATATGCAACTGACGCAGATAGAGATCCTCCGAACGCAGATACAACGCCAACGAGTCGTAGCTATTGTTGGCATTGAGGTTGATCTTGGTCGCCATCATATTGTTACGCTCGACATAGTCCGAGAGCAGTTTGAGCGTAAAGCGGTCGTTATCGGGATTGAACATAAACGAGAGACTCGTGCCGTCGGCAATCTGCAAACCCGACAAAATAGCCTCGGTCAGCTCCGTCGTCTTCTTCAAATTGACCGAGAGAAGCGCATAGCGATCAACACTACCGATCTCGTCAGTCGTGTGACGGTGAACGTGCCCCTCTTCGTGCGTCAGCGAGGGCAGATAGGCCAGCAAACCATCTTTCAGATACTCGAAAATAGTCTTATAGCTCAGCTTGCTTCGGAACGTAGCATCGACAAAATCGGAGTTCAGAGCCACATACTTACTCTCTTCGTTATTCTCGCCACGCAGGGTCATCACCGATGTTCGGATCGTATCTTTCAAACCAACATACTCAGCATCGCTAATCTTAACCGTTCCATTCAGATTGTCAAGCGAGTTGCCCGAGCCATTAGCCGTCAATCGCGCGCCAAGCACCGACAACGTATCGCGACGGTTGAAATTCAGCGCGTGCAGATCAGCTCGATCCAATTGCAACGCAAAGTCATAATGCGGTACCTCACCATTGAAGTCGACCGCACCATTGAAGTCAAAATCGAGGTTGTGGTCGTCGCTACCGACAACACCCTCGAAACGTTGGTTATCGATTCGACCGCGCAGAGCGATCGAGTCATAGCTATAATCGTTGAAATCGAACAGAGGCACCTCGCCGTCGATATTTGCAATGAACTGGCCGCCACCCAGCACACCATCGAGATCGGCCGCAAGGCTCACCTTGCCCAACTTTTGTGCCGCCAGCAGACCTCCCAAATCGAAATTAGAGGTCGCAACATCGCCCACAAAGCGATTTTGGGCACTTTGTCTCTCCTCGGTCAACTTCATTCGACCATCGAGCGCACCCAAAGCCGTTGTCAGCACCGCCTCGACATCAAACGCCTTCAATCGGCCATCAAACTCTCCCGAGAGATCAATCTGCTCGGCGCGCGCCAACATCGTCTGCACCTTCGCAGGCAGCGTGCGTCCCGTCAGGTCGTTCATCACAGCCGCCACATCGTCGATGCGTGTCGAGAGGCGATCAACATCGAACACAAATCGCGTACGCTCGACATCGGGCAGACCAACCATACGGAAGTTGATTTTGGCCGTCGTCTGATTACCTAGCTTGACGTGCTCCACCGTACCTCCCATATCGGCCACCGTACCTCGAACATTGAGATCTATATCAGAAAGTCGACTCTTCCAATGACCTATCTGCGGGGCGAAATATCCGAGCGTCGTGAAATCAAGCTTCGAATCCTCAGCCGTAATATCCATCACCACCTTGTTGATGTAGTCCGAGTAGTCGAACCAATCCTCGCCGATGATTGCCAACGTCGGGATATTGAGTTCGGTTGCACCCGACTGCACGTGCAGATCGTCAAAACACAGACGTCCCGATACAATCGAAAGCAGATTGGTCGAAATATCATCGATATGAATACCGCTTCGCTCATCAAGCGCGATATGATCCACGCGCAACGCAATCGAATCGCCGTCGAGAATGAAGTCCCGCCCCTTGACATCGGCATTGTAAAGTTGCATTGCCGACCAATCGATACCGCCGCGATAGCGATGCGTTGTATCGTTACGAAACAGTTCAAATCGTAAATTAGAAACCTCGGCGCGATTGATCGCCATACGAAAATCACTACCTTTACCCGAACGCAGACGGTCGACAACCTGCTTGATATTGATATCGTCGTCGGGAGTTTCGGCCAGTCGCAACAGCGCGCCATCAACCTTCGCTACACCAAACGTCAAAGGCTTGAACGAGGTGATACCCGTTTCGACCTGATGCGCATAGAGCAACGTATCCCCCTGGTAATCCTCAACATAGAAACCTTCAACCTGCAAACGATTGAACAGACCGAGATCTACGTGATCGATACTTACTTCAGTACCCAACTTACGCGAGGCGAAACCTGCCGCAGCATCGACCACCCAATTCTGCACTGCCCTGATATTGATCAGCACCGACAGCGTCAAAGGTAGAATTATCGTCACTAAAACAAGTGTCGATACGATATAACCCAATATTTTTATACCTTTGCGCATTAAATGTCGTTTATTAACTTACAAAGTTAAGCATTTTTAGCTAATTTTGCAATATGAATATTACAATCTTAGGCATAGAATCATCGTGCGACGACACATCGGCTGCCGTTGTACGTGACCGCGTGCTGCTCTCGAACGTAATCGCATCGCAAGCCGTCCACGAACAGTACGGTGGCGTGATCCCCGAATTGGCCTCGCGAGCACACCAACAGAATATCATTCCCGTCGTCGATACCGCTCTGCGTCAGGCAGGTATAACGCTCGACGAGGTGGACGCAATTGCTTTCACGCGCGGTCCGGGTCTGCTAGGCTCACTACTGGTGGGCGTGTCGTTCGCCAAGGGACTGTCGATAGCAAACAATATACCGCTTGTAGAGGTCAATCACCTGCAAGGTCATATCCTTTCACACTTCATCGACCTACCTGACGCTGAGGTTCCCCACCCCGAGTTTCCCTTCCTGTGTCTGCTCGTCAGTGGCGGCCACACGCAGATCGTCAAGGTTAATTCGCCGCTCGAAATGGAGATCGTCGGCACCACAATCGACGACGCTGCGGGCGAGGCATTCGACAAGTGCGCCAAGGTGATGGGATTACCCTACCCCGGTGGTCCCGTGATCGACCGTTTGGCTGCCGAAGGCGACCCCGATTCGATCAAATTCGCAAAGCCGAGAATGGAGGGTTTCGACTACTCATTCAGCGGCTTGAAGACCTCGTTCCTCTACACGTTGCGTGACGAGATGGCGCTCGACCCGACCTTCATTGAGCGTCGCAAGGCCGACCTCTGCGCATCGTTACAGAAGACCATTATCGACATACTACTCAATAAGTTAGTCAAGGCGGCAAAGCACTACCGCATCAAGGATATCGCCATTGCAGGTGGCGTTTCGGCCAACTCGGGCCTGCGCAATGCCGTAGCCGAAGAAGGACGTCGTCGCGGTTGGCGCACGTTCATTCCCGAGCGTAAGTTCACGACTGATAATGCCGCGATGATCGCCATTTCGGGCTACTATCGCTACCAGACGGGCCGCTTCGCATCGCTCGACACCACACCCGTTGCACGACTCGAAGAGTTATTGCAGATTCACAGCGAACAGACCACCCCAAAAGAGGAGGAATAACGATGATTACTCGCGCTGATATTCAACTCGTTCGCTCGCTTGCGGACAAACGCGCCCGCACCGAGACAGGACTTTTCGTAGCCGAGGGCGCAAAGCTCGTTGGCGAGATCGCCGAGTCATCGCTCCACGTACGCCACATCTACTCGTCGCGCGAATTTGCTCATCCCGCATTTGAGCCCGCAAGCGCAAAAGAGTTGGAGCGACTGTCGCTGCTCAAAACACCGTCGGACACAGTGGCCGTTGTCGAGATTCCGCACCACCGATTCGATCTCGAGGAGGCCGAGCACGGCTTGGTGCTGGCAATGGACGAGGTGCAAAACCCTGGCAATATGGGAACGATCATCCGCCTGGCCGATTGGTTCGGCATCAGCGACATAATCTGTACACCCAATTCGGCCGACTGCTTCAACCCCAAAGTGGTGCAAGCAACGATGGGAGCAATCCTGCGCGTGAGAGTTCATTACCTCGATCTGGCGGCTACACTCAACGAGGCTCGCAAGCGCGGCATTGAGGTTTACGGCACTTTCCTAGAAGGCAAGAATATCTACCATAGCACACTGAAACAGAGCGGAATAATCGTTATGGGCAACGAGGGTCGCGGCGTAAGCAAAGAGGTCGCAGCGACAGTTTCTCACAAGTTGCTGATTCCGCCCTACCCCGTCGATCGACACGGCTCGGAATCGCTCAATGTAGCCATCGCCACCTCGATTGTCTGCTCGGAATTCCGCCGTCGATAACATCTCATCTGCAACATTTTCGACGCAAAAGCACACAAAAATTTGGCAAAACCGAAAATAGTTCATACTTTTGCGGCGGAAAGATGGCAGAGTGGTCGATTGCGGCGGTCTTGAAAACCGTTGAACTGAGAGGTTCCGGGGGTTCGAATCCCTCTCTTTCCGCCACTTAACAACAACAGCAGAACGCGCAACACGTTCTGCTGTTTTTTATTTGCTGGGTATTGCGATTCTGCACGCTTTTTTGTAACTTTGGCAAAAGATTATCTATAACCAACCAAAAACAATGCAAGTAATTAACCGAATAATCCTTTTTACTATGGCAGCACTTACAACATCCGCTTGCTCTACTGCCCCGCAGTCGGCATATCCCGAAGACCATCTCACAACCAAAAACAGCAAGGAGCTGATCCTGCGATTCTATGCTCACTCGTCGTTGGCAATCTGTTACGATGGCCGTTGGATCTACATCGATCCCGTTGGCTCGAATGCCGACTATGCGTCGCAGCCAAAAGCCGACTATATCCTCGTGTCGCACGACCACTACGACCACCTCGACACCGCGACGGTCGATCTGCTCTCAACTGCCAAGACCCACATCTACGCCAATGCATCGTCGATCGCGGCTATAGGTCGCGGCGTAGCACTACGTAACGGCGAGAGTGTATTCCCTGAGGAGGGCATTGATATCGAGGCTATTGCGGCATACAACTACACCGAGGGTCACGAGAATTTTCACCCCGCAGGCGGTCGCGACAACGGCTATCTGCTCTCACTCGGCGGCACCCGAATCTACATCGCAGGCGACACCGAGAACACCCCTGAGATGATGCAGTTGCAGAACATCGACATCGCATTCCTGCCCGTCAATCAGCCCTACACGATGACCGTCGATCAGGCTGCCGAGGCTGTTCACGCCATTCGTCCCGCAATCTTCTATCCCTATCACTATGGTCAGGTCGAGGAGAAGACCGACATCGACCGCTTGGTTGAGTTGGTGAAGGATATTACCGACATCCGTATTCGTCCGATGGAATAACCGCGACGCATACGCGCAAAACAAACGGCCGCCCCTCGAAAGGGACGGCCGTTATTCGTTAGCTGTGGAGTGAATTACTCCTGACCCAGATACTTCTCAGCATCGCGAGCCTCTACGCTTGCAGCGTACTCAACCGAAATACGCTTGTAGAGCTTCACAGCAGCTGCCTTGTCACCTGCAGCGTCGTAAGCCTGAGCAGCCTTCTTCAAGTAAAGAGGAGTGGTGAACTCGTTGTCCGAGACCTTAGCAGCCTGCTCGAACAAAGCAGCAGCCTTCTTGTAGTCACCCTTCTGAACCTTTACATCGCCCTGCAAGCCGAGGTTCTCAGCGTTTACAACTGCGTTGGGTACGCCCTTAGTAGCCTTGTACTTAGCCAAGTACTTCTCAGCGTTATCCCAATCACCGAGCTTCATATAGCAGATACCTGCATACTGAGCTGCCAAGTTGCCAGCGGGAGTCGAACCGTACTGCTCGATAACATCGAGGAAACCAGCACCCTCCTCATCACCATTCAAAGCCAGTTCGTAGTCAGCCTGTTCACCCTCGAAACGGAACTGAGCCATATACATAGCTGCAGCAGCCTTCTCGGCACGAGGCTCCTTAACGAACTTCTGATAGCCGAATACAGCAGCTACAACAGCTACGATAGCGATCAGCACGTAGGTAATGGTCTTGCCATTTTTGTCAAAAAAGTCCTGAGTCTTGTCGATAGCAACACCGATCTCCTGATCGATCTGCTCCTCAACGGTAACGTTCTTTTTGTTTGCCATAATTTGATTTTAATTATTATTTTTATTCAACATTTTTTCAATCAAGTTACAAAAGTAATCTTTTTCTACGAAAAACCGATCAAGCAGGGCAATAATTTTCTCATTTTAGGGATTTTTCTTACCTTTGGAGTGAGAAAAACGCGCAGATATGTATCTTCACACCCTATCGCTCATCAATTTCAAGAACATAGAACAGGAAAACCTCTCGTTCTCACCTGACATCAACTGTCTGGTGGGCGACAATGGCGCGGGTAAAACCAACGTCATCGATGCGGTTTACTACCTCTCGATGTGTAAATCGGCCCTCGGAATGACCGACGGACAGAGCATTCGCCACGGCGAGGAGTTCTTTATGATCGAGGGCGGATACTCCACCGACAACGAACGTAACGAACAGATTGTCTGTTCGTTCGCACGACGTGGCGGCAAGTGCATCAAGCGCGCGGGCAAGGAATACGACCGGCTGTCGGATCACGTGGGTTTGATTCCCGTAGTGATCATTTCGCCTGCCGACTCGGTGTTGATCAGCGATGCCGCTGAGGAGCGTCGCCGCTTTCTCAACGCCTTCCTTTCACAGCTTGATCGAGGCTATTTAGGTGCCGTGATGCGCTACAATTCGATACTCACCGAGCGCAACCGTCTACTCAAACAGATGGGCAGTGCGGCGCAAGATGAAATACTTGATATTCTTGATCAGCAGTTGGTTACTTACGGAAATACGGTCTATGCAAAACGCGCCGAACTAATCGAGCGCATCGGTCCGATCGTGGCAGATTACTATCGTCGTCTGTCGGGCGACCGCGAGCAGATCGAGATCAGCTATCGCTCGGAGTTGAACGATCAGCCTTTCGATGAATTGTTACGCGCACATCGCCAGAAGGATCTCATCAATCAATACTCGGGTTGTGGCGTTCATCGCGACGACCTAACGCTGAAAATCGGTGGTTACCCGCTGCGAAAATATGGCTCGCAGGGACAGCAGAAATCGTTCCTCATTGCACTGAAATTGGCTCAGTATAAAGTTGTTGCCGAGCACAAGGGCGAACGTCCGATCTTGCTCCTCGACGACCTGTTCGACAAACTCGATGCGGGACGTGTGGAGCAGTTGATCAAGGTGGTTTCGGGCACAGAGTTTGGCCAGATTTTCATTACGGATTGCAACAAATTGCGCCTTCAAACAATCCTCGACGCGGCAGCCGAAAGCTACCGTCTGTTTGCGGTTGGCGAGGGACATATCGAACAACAATAGCCTATGCGACGTACCAAAGCGATGATGATGGGCGAGTTGCTCGAAGAGTTTTTCTCGCGCCCGTGGGTGGCTGCGAAGGTGGCCGAGGGGCGTCTGCCCGAAGTTTGGCGCGAGTGCGTGGGCGACCTGGCGGCAGATATGACGACCCATTTCGAGTTGCGCGGTCGAATCCTGAATGTACGGATCTCGTCGAGCGTACTGCGCAACGAGCTGTTTTTGCGTCGCGCAGAGCTGTGCGACGAACTTAACCGCCGCTCGCAAGTCCCTCTCGTCGAACAGATTATTGTGAAATAGCCAAAACAAACGAGGCGTATGAGCTCACACTCATACGCCTCGTTTGTTTGCGAGCAACGCTATTTCCGCTTAGTTATTCATAATTCGGTTCTGGTGCTCGATCGACTCAACGTGGATCGCCTCCAAAATCGTGCGAACAAACTCCTCACTCAGATGCAACTTCGCAGCCTGCGCCATCACGCGATCAACAATGCTCGCCCAGCGGCCACTCTGCAAGATCACAACATCATTCTCACGCTTTACTCGACCGATATTATCCGCAATAGCCATACGACGACTCAACAACTCAAACAGCTCGGCGTCGATCTGGTCGATCTGTTCACGATAGCGCGCGAGCGACTGCAAGTATTCAGGATCGTCGCTAATGGTCGAACGCCAATTGATCGAGCGGATCATCTCACCCAGCGCCTTCGGTTCGAGCTGCTGTGATGCATCGCTCCACGCCTCCACGGGGCAGATGTGGCTCTCGACCATCAGACCGTCATAGTTCAAGTCGGCCGACTTCTGCGAAATCTCCTGCAGATACTCGCGATTACCGCATATATGCGACGGATCGCACAACATCATCATATTGGGGCAGAGGCTCTGCATCTCCAGCGCAAGGTGCCACATCGGGTTATTACGCAGGTGGTTAGCGCCACCAACCGAGAATCCGCGATGAAGCAAACCGATGTTCTCCTCGGGTGTTCCGGCCTTGACGAAACGTGCCACAGCTCCAGCCCACAATGCCACCTCGGGGTGCATCGGGTTCTTGATCAGGATCTGCACGTCGTTACCTGCACACGCCTCGGCAATCTCCTGCACGAGGAAGGGGTTTACGGTCGTACGCGCACCAATCCACAGCAGATCAACACCAAACTCCAATGCGCTCTCGACGTGCTTGGCTGACGCAACCTCGGTAGCAATCGGCAGACCCGTCTCGCGCTTGGCCTCTGCCAACCACGCCAGACCCTTCAAACCTACACCCTCGAACGTACCGGGGCGAGTACGAGGCTTCCAAATACCTGCACGGAGCACATCAACCACACCCTCGGCCGCCAGCTGGCGACAAGTTGTCAACGTCTGTTCCTCGGTTTCGGCACTGCACGGACCCGAAATAATTAGGGGACGCTTTGCGCCCAATTTGAATTTTTCCATAGTCTTTATCTCGTTTTTATTCTTATTCCAAAATCTTTTGTATCGAGTTGGCGCGACACATCGCCTCGCGCAGTCCCTCAACATCGTCACGCTCGATCATCACACGCATAATCTGCAACTGGTGGATATGCTCGCGCAACACATCGAGAACGTTATATTTGTTCTGCATTAGGATCGGAATCCAGGTCGAGGCCGACGACTTAGCCAAACGAACGGTGCTCTCGAAACCACCACCCGCCAAGTCGAATATGTGCTGCGACTCGCGTTCCTTCTCCAACACCGTGAGTGCCAGCGCAAACGAGGTGATATGCGAGATGTGCGACACGTAGGCTGTATGCAGGTCGTGCTCCTCGGGTGACATATAAACGATGGGCATACCGATCGTATTGTATATCTTCTCGACCAATTCGACGGCATCGCGGTCACTATGCTCCACATCGCAGAGCACCACCTTACGACCCTTGAACGCCCCCTCGACAGCCGCCTGCGGACCACTATACTCCGTACCCCACATCGGGTGCGTAGCCACCAAGCGACCACGACGGCGGTGCATCGACACCACCTCGCACAGTTCGCTCTTGGTCGAGCCCATATCCATAACCACCTGAGAGTCGGTCACTCTGTTCAGAATCTTGGTTGTCAGCAACGGAATTTTATCAACGGGAGCCGCCAGCACAACCAAATCGGCTATAGCCAAGCCCTCGTCCATCTCCACTGCGCGGTCGATCAGTCCACGGCGCACAGCCTCAGCCGCATTCTCCGCCGACGCATCGCAACCCAACACCTCATCACACAGTCCGTGTTCGCGCAGACTCAACGCAAACGATCCACCGATCAAACCGACACCTATAATTAACGCCTTCATTTTATTCCTCGTTTGTTTAGAAATTCTTTTCGATTGCCTCGATAGCCTCAGCCAGCTGCTCACGCTTGGCACACAGGCTGATACGAATATAGCGATTACCCTCGTCACCGAAGATTCCGCCCGGGGTTACAAACACGCCGCAACGCTCCAAAACGCGATCGCTGAACGCATAGCAGTCGCCCTCGAACTCCTTCGGCAACTCCGCCCAAATGAACAGGCCTGCCTGTCCCTTACGATACGAGCAACCCAGCGCATCGAGCAGTCGATAACCATACTCCTCGCGGGCGTAGTATTCATCATTCAACTCCGCATACCAATCATCACCCAGTGCAAGTGCCTCAGCCGCAGCCTCCTGCATCGGCAGGAACTGACCCGAGTCCATATTGCTCTTGAAGCGCATAATCTGGTCGATCCACTCCTTGCGACCGCCGATCATACCGATACGCCAACCTGCCATATTGTGGCTCTTGCTGAGCGAATTAAGTTCGATTGCGCACTCCTTCGCACCCTCAATCGAGAGTAGGCTCAACGGCTCGGCATTGCGCACAAAGCTATACGGATTGTCGTGAACAAGCAGTATCGAGTGGCGATGAGCAAACTCAACCACACGTGTAAACATCTCGCGCGTGGGCACCGCACCCGTCGGCATCTGAGGATAGTTCAAGATCATCATCTTAACACCCTCCAAACCCTCGCTCTCGATCTGTTCGAGGTTGGGGAACCAATCGCCCTCGGCAGTCAGGCGATACTCCTTCGGCTCACCGCCCGACAGCGTCACCGCCGAGCGATAGGTCGGATAACCCGGATTGGGAATCAACACACGATCGCCCTTGCGAAGATAGGTCATACATATATGCATCAGACCCTCTTTCGAACCGATCAGCGGTAGAATCTCGCTCTCGGGATCGAGCGCAACTCCATAACGGTCCGCATACCACTTTGCAAAAGCGCGACGCAACACCGCCGCACCCTTATACGACTGATAGGCGTGGGTATCGGGGCGCGAGGCAACCTCGTGCAGACGCTCCACTACCGAAGCGTGGGGCGGACGGTCGGGCGAGCCGATACCGAGCGAAATGATTCGTCGGCCTGCGGCACGCATCTGGTCGATCTCGCGCAGCTTACGCGAGAAGTAGTATTCGCCGACACCCTCCAAACGATCGGACAGCTGTATATTAATTGGATCTTTCATATCTGTTTAGTATTTATTTTCGGCCTTGCGATAGACACCATAAACGTGAATTTCGCTGGTCACCTGCTGCAAATCATCAAGCGTGCGGATATAGTCGTCGAAACAATCGAACTCCATATCGACGTGGAACATATATCGCCACGGCTCGCTGGCTATCGGATACGACTGCAACTTCGACATATTGACACGATCCATCGTCTGCAACGCGCGCAACAACGATCCCTGACGGTGGTCGGTCTTGAAGTACAACGACGCCTTATTTGCATCGACCGGATAGCGGTGGTCGTAGCGTTTGAGGATCATAAAACGGGTGTAGTTATTCTTGACCGTGTTGATCGCGGGCGCAATGATCTTCAAACCAAACAGCTCGGCCGCCAGCGAACTCGCAATGGCCGCCGTATGGCGCAGACCCTGCTCGGCAACGTGGCGGGCACTGAGCGCCGTATCCTCAGTTTCGATCAGTCGCCACGGCTGCGCATCGAGATACTCAACACACTGCAACAGCGCCATCGGATGCGACTGCACCTCGGTGATATCCGCCAACTCGACATCGGGCAGCACCAACAGGTTCTGTTCGATAGGCAGATAGTACTCGCCCGCAACCTGCAAATTGGCGTCCTGCAAAATACTGTAATTGGCGATGATCGAGCCTGCAATCGAGTTCTCGATGGCCATCACACCATAGTCAGCCTCGCCCGAGCGCACCATTTGTGCCACCTGTCGGAAAGTGTCACAAGGCAACGTCTGCACGTCGCGTCCAAAATATTCGAAAGCCACGATCTGGTGGAAACAACCATCATAACCCTGTATAGCGATCTTCTTCATTCGTTTTACATTGAAAAGCCCCGCTCAACGGTGGGCGGGGCTCATTTTTCACAATTTTGTATTATCGCATAGCTGCAATAGAGATCCGCCCACTTTTGCCGAAGTAGTAATAAAAAAAGTATGCAAAAAACGGCGAATACATTCTCATTTTACAGTCAGTTAGTTCGTTTACGAAGTACAAATATAAGCTTTTTTGCGTTAAATTGTTATCCGCAAGGGCACTTTTTTATCAAAAATTTTCGTTTGTAGCGCGCAACAATCTATCTTTCATTGAGTTGCGCAAGATTTCAACCTGTTAGAAATTTTCGTTCGACTAAAATTCCGCGAACTTTTCGTTCGTTGCAGCCACCGCCGCCACGCACTCCATCTCGATCAACCACTTCGGACGGCAAACGGGAGCCAGCGTAATGGTGTAAGGCAATTCGGGCAGACGCTCCGCAAGCAACTGCGCAACCTGCTCATAATCACCCATATCGCGCAAATATACAATCGCCATCTGAACGTCAGCCATCGTCGCGCCACCCTCCGAGAGCAGAACCTCGATGTTGCAGATCATACGCTCGGTCTGACGGAGCACATCGCCCACGTGTACCACCTCGCCCTTCGAGTCGATACTTGCCGTACCCGAGATGAAGAGGTGCTTACGATCGCCATAATGCACCGCCGTGCCACGCTCAAATGTAACGCCATAATCTGCCGTAGGGCTCAGGTGATCAAGCGCATACAAGAATTGAATCTGATCCTCGCGCAGACCACGCACAGCATAGGCGTCCATCGTCACCAACGAGCCGACTGCACCATTGCGACCCTCGATACCCGTGCTGGCGATATAGTGTGTATCGCGGCGCAGACCGCACTCCTCGAAGAACTCGCGACGTGCACGTACCAAACCGGCATAGTTGTTATCGACATCTTGCACATAGAACCACGTGCGAATGCAATCGTCAGCCAGAGTACATCCCTCGCGCTCAAGATCTTCGGCATAGCGTACCAGAATATCGCGGCTCTGCTCGTCGCTATTCGAACCCGCACCACGCTCATCAGCTGTCCAAAGGTGTGTATAGTCGCCGTGACGAAGACCGCTCGGCACAACCTCGCCGCCCTCAACGAGCCACAACCACAGCACGACCTTAGAGCCGTCGAGAGGCGGCTGCTCGACCACCGACAAACGACGTCCACCCACCTGCTCGGGAAGCATTTCGGCTTGATTTGCGGCATCGCTCACCAACCAACGGCCAAACATCACCGAAGCCTCACCTAAGCCCTCGCGAACCTGCTCGAACGAGCGGATCAACGAATCCACCTGCTCATCGAATGCACCGCGCAAACGGGTGCTGATTACCATATTATACTCCTTCGCGCCTACCTCGGGAGCAAACTCCGCCAGGCGTACCGTTGCGCGATCAGAATCGGTTATAATTGTCCTAAAATTCATCATCTCTTTTTTACTTTTTCATTGTGGCCTGCCACATTGCCTTATTTAGCGTCAGTTTGGCGTCGTCTTGATCGTACTCCCACGACATCATACCCTTCAAACCCGATCCGCGAGCAAAATCGCCCTTCATCACAATACTCTTCGGGTTGTCGTAGGCACACAGACGCTTGCCCGTTGCGATCTCGGTCACATAGGGAACGCTCGACGCACTGTCCCAATTATCGAACTTATATTTGGTCTTATCGAGGCCTATGATCTTCTTGTAGGTCCACGTCACATCGCCCCAACCGAAGAACGGAACTCCCAGCACCAATTTCGACGGCGCAATACCCTTCTCGGTGTAGTGCTTAACGGCGCGCTTACAATCGACCCACAGCTTAGGATTGCTCAGTGCCGAGTGCGCTTCCGAGGTCATATTGTAGGTCATAATATTGACCCAATCGACGTAAGGGTCCACCGCCTTAACATCGATATAGCGGCGACCGCCGTCACTTGTATTCTGCGCATCGAACACGTAGCCTGCGTAGGTCAGCAGATAGTTATTGCCCAGCGTTTCGCGCAACTGCTTCACGAGCAGCGTATAGTTCTCAACATCAACCTGTCGATCATACTTCACGTCGCTACTCCACGACATACCAGGAAACTCCCAATCGAGATCGATACCGTCGATACCCCACTTCTTGCAAAAATCGAGGCAATCCTGCGCAAACTTCTTGCGACCAACGTCCGATTTGGCCATATCCGAGAAACCTCCAAACGGATTCTCGGCGGTATATTTGCTATTCGACGAGCCGTGCGTGAACGAGATCAGGATCTTCAACGTCGGCTTCTTCTTTTTCAAATCGACAATCTGCTTGAATCGCGACTCCTTGCCCTGTAACTTGAACGACTGATAGACACCGTCCTCAACCACCAACTCGGCAAATGCGTAGTTGATATGAGTCATATACTTCACATCGGGAACTGCCGAGCCGTAGTAAGTCACATACGAAAGAACAACTCGACCATCTACTGCGGGATAGAGTTCATCAGGATAAAGTTTATTCTCCTGATTCTCGGGAGTGGGAGTCGGTGTGGGTTCGGGGATAGGATCGTCGCCACCGCAGGCCACAAATGTCATAGCCAGCAACGCCAACACCACGTTCAATAGTTTGCGCATAAAGTGAGTAGTTCTTTTATCGTTTAAACGTGTAAAATTAATAAATTTCGGCTAGTTACCAAAATTTAGCACAAAAAAAGAGTGGCCGATCCTCCATTTGGATCGCCACTCTTATCGTTTATTCGGGGACTCTACCCTCGTGCGATTACTTCATCGTCGCCTGCCATACAGCCTTGCACAACGTATGCTGGTTGTCGTCGGCATTGTAGTCCCAATACATCATACCCTTCATACCCAAGCCGCGAATCCAATCGCCCTTGATAGCAATACTCTTCGGGTCGTCGTAACCGCAATAATATTTACCATTCTCGGTCACGTAGGGAACTGATGCGTTACTATCCCAGTTGTCGATCTTATAGATACTCTTGTCGAGCAGAATAATCTTGTTGTAGTCGATAGCCGAAGGGCTCGAATCGAACGAATGACGGCCATAGAACGGAATACCAAGCACCAATTTCGACGGCGAAACACCTGCATCGGTATACGATTTGATAGCGCGCTCGCAGTCGTAGTATGCGCTCTTGGAACGCAATGCCGACTGATGATTGGGAGCTTCGTCCATATCGTAGGTCATCACATTTACAAAATCAACATAAGGATCAACAGCCGCTATATCGATATATCGACGACCACCTGTTGCTGCGGTAACATCCTTAACATAACCTGCATAGGTCAGCATATAGCGCGTACCGAGCGTCTCGCGCAGCTGCTTCATCAGCAATACGTGGTTCTCAACATCAACCGAAGGATCACACGCGTGGCCACTCCACGACAGACCGGGAAACTCCCAATCGATATCAATACCGTCGATACCCCACTTCGAGCAGAAATCGCGGCAGTCCTTAGCGAATGCCTTACGATAGGTGTCCGACTTAGCCATAGCCGAGAAACCACCGCCCTGGCTATTGTCCGAGTTCGACACCGTATGCGAGAACGACAGCGAGATCTTCAGCTTCGGGTTCTTCTTTTTCAGCGCTACAACCTGACGGAAACGCTCCTCGTTGCCCTGCAACTTGAAACCCTGATAAACTCCGTCCTTAACATACAACTCCGCAAAAGCGTAGTTGATATTCGTCATCAGTGTAGGATCGGGAATTGCCTTGCCGTAATAGGTTACATAGGCGATCACCACGCGACCATCCTTCGCCGGCAACAGTTCTTCGACCTCTTCCTCTTCACTACCGCTCGACTGACCTTTCTGATAAGGGTCCTCCGAGCAACCTACAAATGCTAACGCCGCCAGCATTGCCATCATTGTAAATAGTCTTTTCATACGAAACGTTTGTGTGTTAGTGTTGTTATAGATTTGTTGTTGTGTGTGTTATCGTGCATTCAGTTCGACCGCACCCGCCTCGGCCTGCAAGATATCCGAGGGCGAGAGCTCAATCGGTCCCGAAATAAACT
This sequence comes from Rikenellaceae bacterium, assembly GCA_017379895.1. Lineage (GTDB taxonomy): Bacteria > Bacteroidota > Bacteroidia > Bacteroidales > Rikenellaceae > Alistipes. The sequence continues at coordinate 22,483 of JAFNVH010000033.1, forward strand.
CGGGAATATTATACGACTGCATCAATCCGTCGTACCATTCGAGCGGACGATCGTGAGGCAGCAAGAAGGGCTTCGAGAAGCGACCCTCATCGTCCACGTGAGCAATATAGGGACGAGTGTGCAGACCATCGATTCGACGCGATGAGAAGACCACCCAGCGCGAGGTCGAGTTCCACGAGTGATAGCTCTCGGTATTGTCGCTATTCAGTTCATCAAGCGCGCGGCGTTCGCCCGTACGCAGGTCAATCAGCCACAAATCGGCATCCTTGTGCCAAATGGGGAATGTGCCGTATGCCGAGCGTGTAACCATCACATAGCGACCATCATACGATGCTCGCGGGAAGAGCAGACTTGCGCCATCGCCGTCCCAGACGGTTGTGATCTGATCGCCCACCTCGCCCGTCGCGGGATCGAACTCCACGCTACACAATTCGTATCGCACCTCGGGTAATATCTCGGCCGCCTTGGGATCTGCCGAGCAAAAATACAACGTGCGACCATCGGCCGAGAACGAAGGGAAAGTTTCAAAACGAGTCGTATCGGACAAAATGGGATAGGTGTTCAACTCGCCTGTTTCGGTATCGTAGATCACCACATCTGACCAATGGTCATAGACATCGAGAATCTGCGACGGAACGTTATGGAATGTCTGTTTGATATCGTTGATCGAATAAGCGATATAGCGGCCGTCGGGGTGCCACGAAGGATATACGCACGACACCTTTGTAGCCTCGGTCTTGGTATTGAGCAGAGCATTCTCGCCATCGAGGTGCAGCAACGTACCGCCATTCTTACCACGAATGTGGAACATCATTCTCGAAGGGTTGGTCTTGGCAAACGAGTGGCAATTGACACACGAGCTACCCATCAGAGTATTCTCAATCAGAATATGCTCCTCGTTCTCGCCCAAGTCGTAGTAATATAGACCCATACGCGCATAATATTCGTAGCCTGGATCTACACGACGATAGCACAAGCCATAGTCAATACTGTCGCGGCTCACTTCAATCTCGAACGGCGCATATTCGGTACGTACTTTGTCAGCCGTCACTGCCACCGTAACCGTCAGCTTCTCGGCCTCGGCCAGCAGCGCACGCCACTTGCGGGGCAAAATACTCACACCCGATCGGCCCTTTACCTCGATCTGCTCCGAGCCATTGCTGATCGTCGCCTCGACACGCTGAGCAGGCTCCGTAACATCAAAATTCAGCGGTGCGATATTGACCGGCACCGTCACTCCCGCGTAGTCGGGGAAGATAGGCGGCAACTGATCGCTGGTACGCTTATCGGCACTTGTGCAGGCAGCCAGCGCAACCGTTAAAGCAATTATAATAAATGATTTACGCATAACTTGTTTAGAATCGGATAAAGTTTGTATAGAACCAATACGAGCGACCCCAATCCTTGTTCATAACCTCGGGATTGTTGCCCGACATATCGTAGGCACGAATATATCGCTCCAAGCGCTCGAAGGTCGCACGGTTAATATTTGCAGGCAACGTCGCGGGATTGACGCGATTGATACGGCATACCATAGCAAATGCCTCTTCATAAGCTCGCGGCAAGCCCTTCGCTGGAATAATCAGTCGCTCAGCAAAAGCGTCGACATTCTTATAGAGCAGATAGAACGCCATCAGATATTCGTAGGCCTCGCGGTTGTTGGGACGCTGATCGACCATCTCTTCGAGCATCTTGTCGAACTTAGCCGAGAAGAACGGGAAGTTATGGACCGGCTGATTACGACGCAACTTGCCATACATACGGTGCTCGTCGATAGCCTCCGGAGTATCCATCAATTCGAGCAGGTTCTCTGCCCATGAGCGATAGAACAGAGTATTTTTCAGCGCATTGAGATACTTGCGCGCAACCTCGTAACGACCTGCAATCATATTGGTTTCGGCCAGGCGAGTCATCGTGAATGCCGAACGTTGCAGATACGAATATGTCACCATCATCTCGTAAGCATAGCGCTGAGCCTCGTTGACAAAACCCAAGTTGAACAGCACCTCACCACAGAAGATCAGATCCTCATCATAGGTCATAAACAGACCCGCAGGGCCATACTGCGGGAAATCGAACAGACGCTCGCCCGACTGCCCCGTCATCACCAACGACAGATTGAGACAGATCATCGCAGGACGCGTCTGCGGATCGTGTTTGCGGGCACGCTCGATCACCTCATTCCAGCGACCATTACGCGTCAAGCAGTAGTAGGCCATCGTATCCTCGCTATTAGCATCGTAGTGTTTAGGCAGAGTCGCCACCGCCGCGCCGATAACCGCCACAAGTGCAACTACATTAATCCACTCGCGAACAAATCGAGCTGCAACTATCGGCACAATGATTGCCACCGCTGTTGCTGCCCACAATTTATAGAACACATCAACTGCAACATCTAAGTGACGGAAATAGGTTCCGCCCGTAACCATCAGCAGGTTGCTCAAATGCCAAGGGTGGATGTGCCAGATCACAGCCACCGATGCAATCGTGATTGCAGCACTCGCCAGCACTCGCCAATCGCGTTTAGTAGCCAACTCGATCGCCACAACCGCAACCAACGCCACCACAGCCGCGCCTCCGATAGCCAGCCACAATGCGAGCAAACCTACAAGCGTTGCCACCGAACGCAGCCAACCGTTATTAATGCGAGCAAATCCGATAGCCACCCAAACAGCCATCACCATTGCCAGCAAACCGACCGGCGTAAAATCCTCGTCACAAAGCAGCACCCAATAGTAGATTGACGGCACGTAGCTCAACGGCCACAGCGCATTGCTCGATGTTGCGCGCTGAATCACGCGCTGCATTCCCTGTTGCAGAGCCACAAGCATAAGCGCTACGATCGCACCTCCAAGCAACGGCAGATGATAGAACTGCACCAAAAAGCGTGTCACGTACTCGCCCAGACCGCCCAAACGACCGATCGTTTCACGTGCGTAGTCCGCTGTCCAGAAAAAGAGCTGATTGCCCTCGAAGTAGAGCAGGTGCCAGCGATAGAGGACTCCGAAAAAGAGCCACGCCGCAACCGCCAACAACACCGGCAACGCTAATCGTGCATACTTATCAATTTGTTTCATATTTAGTTATTTTCTTTATACTCAAATGTTTCAGCCTCCTCATCAAAGTACATCTTACGCAATGCGCGCGCGTCGTAACTCTCCGCCTGCGGATAGAGCTCAGGTATATTCATCGACTTCAACGTAGTACGATATCGCGAAGGATCACGCTGCGGCAGTACAAACGGATTGCTCACCTGACCCAGCGAATCAACATGTGCAATATAGGGGCGACCATATACTCGGTCATCGCGTTTCGATGCGAACACCACCCAGCGCGAAGTACTGCTCCACGAATGATACGAATCCGAGTAGCGACCATTGACCGCGGGCAATGTATCGATTGCACCACTCTTCAAATCTACCAGCCACAGATCGGTTTCGCTATGCCAGATTGGAAATGTACCATAATCCGAAACTGTTACCAACAACCATCGACCATCGGGAGAGCATTTCGGGAAGCTGAACGAGCGACCCACACTCTCGGCATCGATCACCGTGCGCACCTCCTTACCCAGGCGACCTGTCTGGGGATCGAAGTCGATTGCGCACAAGCTGTACATCATCTGACAGATACTATCGGGTTGGGGACGGCTCTCGGCACGACAGAAATAGACCGTGCGGCCGTCAGGTGCAAATGCGGGAAATGTCTCCTGATACTCCGTGCCACGAATAGCATCGTTATCGCTCACCGTTCCCGCCTCGAAATCGATTACAATCAAATCGCTCGAACGGTCATAAACCTCCATACGCTCACTCGCATCGAGGTGAAGAATCGGCACGATATCAGCCGTCGTGAAGATACCATAGCGACCACTGCGCTCAATCTCGCCATAGACCGCACTACCCGACGTCTGTGGAGTTGCCGTATTGATCTTGCGCACTTTACCGTTAGCCGAGTAGATCGTACCACCACGCTTACCACGCACGTGCATAAAGTTGGCAGGCTGCGCTGCTCGATTCGACGTATGGCAGTTCATACACGAATTATCGGTCGTAATGTTGTCACCCAGCAGGCGCTCGTCGAAGTTCTCGACATTGCGCTCAACAATCTGTAACTCGTTCCAAACCTCATATGCCGGTTCAATCAAACGATAGCTCAAATACGTATCGATCTTATCTTCCGACACGGTCCAGGTAAAGCTGCTCCAACCGCTATGCTCGTTATCTCGGAGTGTCGTCACATGAACCAACAGCTCGTTACCGCACTCGGCACTCAACATCTGACGCCACTTGCGCTCGTTGAAACGCATTGTCGCACCTCGGCTCTCGAACGTCCAATCTTGATCACCCTTGACCAGCACCTCGATACTCTCCACCGAGTCGATCTCGAAATTGAGAGGTGCGATGTTGCAGGGGATCGTTATGTCGGCATAGTTGGGGAACATCGGCGGCTGTGCCGAACGCTGGCTATAACCAATCGTCGACTCGCGACCACAAGCGACCATCAACAGCGCCAACAACAATATATCGAAAACTCTTCTCATACTACTTCATCTGTGCATAGTTGCAATAAAACCAATATGTTCGGCCGAAACGCTCCTGCAAGGCCTCACCGCTACCCTGCTCGGCGACATAGATACGCGAATACTCGATACACTCGCGCTGCACCTCGGGCGAGATATGATATCGATTGATGGCCGCTACCAATTCGCTCTCGTTCTCGAAAGCCATCATCAACGCCTGCTGGTAGATTTTCGGCGGCATTGCGCCCCAATAGGGATAGAAATATCGTTCGTAATCGGCCACAAATCGTTCGCGATCCTTGCGTAGCAGATGCATCGACAGCAGATACTCCACAGCCATACGGTTTGCACCATTGGCCTCGACCAGGGCATACAGCGCAGGATACCAATCGTTTGCGCCAACAAAGCCATCCCCCGAAACCAACTTCGCGCGCTCCACGTCGAGTGCCGCACTCCCCGTTGCCAACACCTCTCGACGCTTTGCCGCCCACGTCTTATGCATCGCCGTGCGCTCCAACTGCCACAAGAACTTCTCGGCCAGCTCGCGATCACCAACCACCATCGCAATCTCGACTATCTTCTTTGCCACACGCGACGATCGCTGGTGCGGCGTAAAGGTCATTGCCAGCAGTGTTGCGCGCTGAGCCTCAGCCATATCACCAATCGCTGCCGTCGCATCAGCCGCCGCTATTGCATAGCAGTAACCTGCACCCTCATCGACATCGAGCATCAATCCGTAGGTCGACGGCTGATAGTATTCGGTCAGGTGCTCGCCCAGCTCGTTGCGCTGAGCCAACGCCAGATTGGTATAATACGACGCAACATAGCTCTGATACTCCCAATTAGCCTCGGCGCGCTCTAAAACGCGATCAAAACGATTGAAATAGGCCTCGCACGACATACCAAGCCAATACTCCTGAGTACGATCAGTGATCATCGCAACGCCAACCACAGCCATCAACGTCGCCACCAACGCGCCAAGCCACGCGCGGCCACGTGCACCAACCAGTGCCACAACAAATGCCGCCTCCGTAATCAGGAAGACACTGCAATGTTGCAACATATAATTCTCAATCAATGGATAACAGAATGATTGGCTCAACGGCAGATAGAGCAACTCGCCCCAAAGCGCCACTGCTCCTGCCGCTACCGCTGGCATCACCACGCTCCACACGCGGCGCCCCTCTTTCCACGCCCACGCTGCGCAACCCAACACAAAGATCGCGGTGTGTGCTCCCACGAGCCAATAGAGCGCCACGATCGACAACGCGGCAATGATATATTTCGATGCGCCCTCGCGCATTTTTGTCCAAGCCACAAACGACCACACCGCTATCACGGCCGCAATAGTCATCGACAGCGGATACTCGACATAGCAATTCAATGCCACCTCCGCTGCTACGGGCAACAACGCCCACGCAGTTGCGCTCAACGTCCCTGCACCAAATCGCTTCAACGCCGTTCGCGTGCCCCACCAGAGCAGCAACATAAACAACGACAGGATTGTTGCAGCGCCGCCTATAAGCAGATAGAATTGGGTCAGATAGTCGCCTACGATCGACGACAGGATTGCAGGACGTCCCAGATATTCAGCTACAGCTGCCCAATCGGCCACAAACAGCACCAACTGCTCCTTGGTATAGAGCGTATAGGGCACGCCGAAAGCAAACCAACACCAGCCGGCAGTCATCGCCACCGCCACCATCATCACTTGCAACCATAGTTGCTGTTTCGTTCGGTTGGTTTTCATAACTCGCTAATTTTCTCGTTTGGGTTTCCACTTTTCGATGCCGCAGTCAATCAGACGCTGACGCGACGCACTATCAAGCGTGCGGGAAATGGTCATATACAGAAAACCTCCCATCGGATTCGGATTGTTCTCAATGATCTCGACCGTGCGACGCTCCGCCTCAGCATAGGCCTGTGCCATCTCCGCTTTGAGCGAATCGACCACCGCCGCATCACTCTGCAAGGCGATCATCTGTCGCAATACCTCCGCACGATTACCGGCCTCGCTCATCACTTGTTTCCACTCGTTAAGCGCTTCGTTCAACGGTGTACCTCGACTACTGCTCACCTCGTCGATCACAGCATCCAACTCGCCCTGCTCAACAACCACCAACAGTCGCTGGAACGGCACCTTGCTTTTGCGCGAGATCGTAATATCGCACATTCGCACCTGCGACGCATCGACCTCAAACTCGAAGCGGCCGTCACGTATGACCGTCGAATCGACCTGTTCGGCTTTGGGGAATGGTTGCGGTACCAGATAGATATTCAGACCTTCGCACTCGGCGGGAGCCGTACCACGAATAACCATCGTAGCCGAAGGTTTACAACCGACTGCGCAGAGCAATACAAGCAGGATATAGAAGACTTTTCGTGCCATTTCGAGAATTTTTCTTAATTTACAAAAATAGACAAAAAAAGAATAAATGCCAAATCTTCGCCGTGGCGAAAACCGACATTTATCCAAAAAAATAAAAATGGGGGGCACAAACCCTAAATTGTACCCCCCACTCTCTGAAAAGGACTATTGGATTGCCAGAGAGGACAATCTTTTTAGTTTCTTAGAGCAGCTTACTTAGCCTCGTAAACAACTCGCCACGAGCAATCGCCCCAGTCACCACCAGGAGTAGTCGATTCCCACTGATAGAGAGTCATATACTTCTCGGTAAGAGTCAAGATGTAGAACGTGTTGTTGTCACCCTGACCGTTGTCGTCGAACTCGCTACCGATAGTAGGAACGGTAGTCTTGAACAGACCCAACACGCCATCCTCAGGCTGGTCGTGAGTGAACTCAAACTTACCCTCGTTCATCTGAGCACCAGATGCGTCGAAAGTAGTCATCTTGTTACCATTAACTGCAAATACCATTCTCTGGTCGCCAGCATCAGCGAAAGTAACTGCTGCCCACCAAGTGACACCCGAGAACGACTCAGGAGTATAACCAGCAGAGCCAAACTTCCACCAACCGTGAGCACACATATCGCAGATTGCCGACAGATCGGTACGGAAACCCCACTCCTTAGTAGCACCCATATCGCTCTTGTCCTGAGCACCAGTCAGGTAGCCCATCCAAGGATCGAATACGTTAGTTACGGTAATCTGAACCGGAGTCGAGTTAACGATCTTACCGTTCGATACAGCCGAATAGTAAACATCGTAAACACCATTTGCCTCAGCAACAATGATCTGATCATCGGTCAAATAGCTCTTGCTACCCACGTGCCAAGTACCACCGATCTCGGGGCGCTTGTTCTTCAAATGGATATACTGGTCACCCTCGACCGCACCCTCCTGGTTAGGATAAGGCTGCGATACTTCGAGTGCTGCGTCCAACTCGGCTACCGTAATCGGGTCACCAGCATTGGTCACATATTTGTCGCGCAGCTCCTGGTCCTCGATGGGAGTACACGCCCAACCGAGCATAGCAACCGCACACATTACAAATCCGAATTTTATTGTTCGTTTCATAATCGTTTTCGTTTTTAACGGTTCGACTTGTTACATTTTACCCCAATCGACAAACATTGCAGTCGGCTCCCAGCCAGGATTCTGCTCCAAAACGCCGTCCGACAGGTCAATCTCAGTCTGAGGAATAGGCCAGTAGCCTTCGGTTGCCTTCAAGCGAGCCTTATAGTCGAATTTAACCATATCAACTACCTCTGCTGCATTGATCAACTTGAAGCCATTCTGCTTGTTCAGTGCATCACCTGCCTCATCAAGCGACGGACCCGACCAACGGAGCAAGTCCCAATAGCGAATCGACTCGAATGCCAACTCGTAACGACGCTCGTTCTTGATTGCGTCAAGCGAGTAAGCTACGGGAGCCAGACCCGAACGTTCACGTACGCGGTTCAGACCGGTAGGATCCTGCTTCAACTCCGACTGCATCAGAAGAACGTCTGCGAAACGGATATGGATCAGGTCAGCAATCTGAATCAGCTGCTGCGAAGTCTGAGTCGAGATACCAGGATATGCCTGCAAACCAAATGCATACACACCACCCTTCTCAGCGTTGTAGCTATTGATGTTGATATACTTCTTCTGGAAGTAACCAGTCTGCTCAAAGTAACGATACGATACGGTATAATCGGGCTCGTTTGCATCGAGCTTGCGCTCCAACAACATCTTAGTGGGATCGTTAGGATCGTAAGCATTGTACGACCATACCGAACCAACCAGACGCGGGTCAGTGTCATAACCCTCGAGGTACTCCTGACGCGAAGCCCACTCCTGCCAATCCTCAACGAATGCGGGAGATACGGGACCTGCACCCCAACCTGTACCGAAGGGATAGCTCTGAGCCTTGTCATAGTTATCAGCCGAAGGCGAGCAGAACTGTGCGTGAGTGTTCGACCACCAAGTGTAGGTCCAGTTCGACTTCAGGTTGTGCTTGTTAGCAAACAGAGTCTCGATCGAGCTGTTACCCTCCCAGTTCAAATCGTTGTTAACAACATAGTTGTAACGCAGATTCTGGTCGTTGTCGTTAGTGTAGCTATTCGAGTAAGCCCACAGATTACGCTGATCCGAAACCAGGTCGTGACCCGAATTGGTTACGCAATCATCGATCCAAGCAATAACCTCCGACTTAGTTACCTCAGGCAGAGTCTCCTTAGCGTAGCGACCGGTATAGAACAACCATACGCGAGCCATCATTGCCTCAGCAGCATACTTGGTAGCGTGGCCAGCCATAGGCGAACCGTAAGTATAGATCTCATTGGGCAACAATTCGATTGCCTGACGCAAATCAGCAGCGATCAAACCGTAAACCTCCTCAACCGAAGCACGAGGAATGTTGGTATTCTCGGTAGTGGTACGCAGGGGCACGGGACCGAACATCTGTACCAACTCATAGTAAGCAACTGCACGCAGGAAGTAAGCCTCACCAAAGTGACGATCACGCGACTCCTGAGTCCACTCAGTCACCTTATCCATAGTAGCCAAAGCCTGATTAGCACGGTTGATCAGAGTGTAGCAACGCTCCCACAGACCCGACAAACCATTCAGGTTATCTTTGTACATCAGGAAGTTAGTAGCGCAGTTACCCGAGTACGACAAGTTACCACCAAGGCACTCATCACCTGCCAGCTGTGCAAAATAGTACATCGACGATGTCTCAGGCGACTCAAAAAGCAAGTGGGCATAAATACCCGTCAGAACTTCATCGGCCTCCTCCTCGGTGAGAGGGAAGTTTTCGCTGGTCTTCTCGGTCAAGATACGAGTATTCAAGAAATCCTCGCAACCAACCATCAAGAATGCGGCCGACAAGATAAGAAATATCTTTTTCATAATATTCAGTCGATTTTAAGCTTAGTTAAACTTGATGTTCAAGCCGACCATATAGGTGCGTGCGCTCGGATAGTAACCGAGGTCGATACCCGATGCCCAGCCATAGTCGCTACCGTAGCCAATCTCAGGATCCATACCCGAGTACTTGGTGAAGGAGAACAGGTTCTGTGCAGTAACGTAAACGCGCAACTGACCGAACGGCATCTTCGGGAAGAACTTCTTGAAGTCGCAACCCAAGGTTATGTTCTTAATCTTCAAGTAGTCACCATTCTCCATATAGAGAGTCGAGATACGGTTCCAGTTGGTGTTCGAAGCACTCGACAGACGCGGATACTCGTACGAAGTACCCTCACCGTGCCAACGATTGTAGATGTCGGTGGTGTAGTTGTTCAGAGGCGACGACGAGAAGTCGCGATAGCACTTCAAGATCTGGTGGCCAAATGCACCGTAGGTAGTTACACCCAGGTCAAGACCCTTCCAACCGAGGTTGAACGAGAAGCCCATAGTGAAATCGGGATTCGGGTTACCGATCTTAGTACGGTCACCTGCGTCGATTGTACCATTCTTATCAACATCACGCCAGATAACATCACCCGGAGCGGTCTTAGCACCATTCAGCAGCGGACCATCATACTCGTCAATCTGCTTCTGGTTCTGGAAGATACCGTCGCTGATATAACCATAGAAGTAACCGATAGGCTCACCAACCGATGCGCGGAAGCACTCGTCCGAACCCTCCCAGAATACGCTGCTGGGACCGTGGATGATACCCTCCGAGTTCTCGATCGAGGTTACCTTATTATTATTATATGCGAGGTTGAAGTCAACGCCATAGTAGAAGTCGTTGTTCACATTGTCATTCCAATGCAGACCCAATTCAACACCGGTATTGCGAACTGCACCACCATTGATCGAAGGAGCATTTGCACCCCACGACATCAATACGGGAGCGGTTACCAACCAGTCCTTAGTTACCTTACGATACCAATCCAACTCAACCTTGAAACGGCTGTCGAAGAATGCAGCGTCCATACCAATGTTCAACTGCTCCGAAGTCTCCCACTTCAAATCGTTGTTCAGCACCTTGTATGCGTACGAACCAGTCGAAACAGCGTCCATAACGTCACCGAAGGTATAACCACCATAACCCTGATTCGAGGTAATGGTTGCGATGTGCTGGTTACCTGATACGTTGCAGTTACCGTTCTGACCCCACGATGCGCGGAGCTTCAACAGGTCAACGTTCTCATTATCCTTCAAGAAAGGCTCGTTCGAGATTACCCAACCAGCCGATACCGACGGGAAGAAACCCCAACGATTGCCCGGTGCGAATACCGACGAACCATCACCACGCATAATCACAGTCAGCATATACTTCTCAGCGTAGTCGTAGTTGATACGACCGAAGAACGATGCGATAGCGCCCTCGCTTGCGGGAGTACCGGTAGGCTTGCTGGTAACAGGGTTACGAGTTGCATTCGTCAGGTAAGCGTGCTCCAAGTCGCCGAAGCTCAGCTCGTGGTTGGTAGCCGACATCGACTCACCATAACCCCAACGCTCAACCGACTGACCCAGCATTACGTCGAATGCGTGATCCTGACATACAGTGAACTTATAGCCAATAGTGTTATCCCAGCTCCAACGGTTGGTCAACGACATCGACTGAGTCACCGAGTTGATCTCACCACCGTCAGTCTCAGTCAGCTTATCGTGAGTCGGCGAGAACGAGCGATAGCTCGAACCACTCATCATATAACCAACCTGAGTACGCCAAGTCAAGTTCTTGATAGGCTGCAAGATAGCGTAGAAGCTAGTCTGCAAATAGTGCGACTTGCTACGGTTCTGGTTAACCGACCAATCCAGGTCAGCCAACGGGTTACGGTTCGAACCGTTCGAGATATCCCAGTTGTAGCCATCAGCCTTCTGGTCATCGTAGTCGTAGTACTCACCGTTAGGACCGTAAACGTGCATCAACGGGCTCTTTACGATTGCGGTGTGGAGGTGATTCCAATAGATACCGCTGGTCGAGAACGAACCCTTCTGGAACGAATAACGATAGTTCAAAGTCTCACCCACCTTCAACAGATCCAGATCACCACGCTTCAAAACAACGTGATCCGAGTTGATACGCAGGTTATATCGAGTCAGCGAAGGCATTGCACCCGGAACACCCATAGTTGCCTGCTGCTGGTTCCAACCCAAACCAATCGAATAGGTCGAACGATCGGTACCGCCCGAGATATTGATCGTATGGCTCTGGATAGGAGCGTCGCTGTTCTGCATCTCTTTGAGCCAGTTGGTACCCTTCCAACTGCCATTGCGGATTGCAGCCAGGTCCTTAGCAGGAATGTAAGTCTCCCAATTCCAAGGAGTCAGACCGTCCATTACGCGAGCTTCGTCCATAATGTCCATATACTCCTGAGCAGACAGAATTGTCGGGATCTTATAAAGGTTCTGCACACCATAGTAACCATCGTATGCTACTTCGCCTGTACCCGCCTTACCTTTCTTTGTTGTAATCAGAATAACACCATTGGCAGCGCGCGCACCATAGATAGCTGCCGATGCTGCGTCTTTCAGGACGTCGATCGACTCGATATCCGACGCATTCAGTGACGAGAGACTACCATTGGGCACACCGTCCACAACATACAACGGCGCGTAGGTACCGGTAGTACCCATACCACGAATATTTACTTTGAAACCCTGATCGAGGAAACCACCATTCGATGTGATGTTCACACCAGGAGTTTTGCTCTGCAGAGCGCCCAGGGGATTGACGGTGTTCATCTTCGCGATGTCTTCACCTTTGACCTGTACAGTTGCACCGGTGAAGAGCTTTTTCTTCTGAACACCGTAACCTACAACTACGACATCTTCAATAACATCGCTGTCTTCTACCATCACCACGCGGATATTACCTGCGCCGGTAACAGTCACGTCCTTAGGGATATAGCCAATGTAGGTAAACTCCAACACTGCACCAACAGGAACGTTCAAGGTAAATGCACCATTAGCGTCCGCAGCAGCTGCGTTGGTTGTACCCTTTTCGATTACGTGTACGCCAGGCAGCGGACTATCGTTACCGTCCACTACTGTACCGTTAATCGTTACTTTCTGACCGAAAGCACATAAACTCAACCCTAAAAACAAAATAGTAAGTAATCTTTTCATAAGACCATTTGTTTTTAATAATTAGTAGTTAAAAATTGTTGTGTGTGCGCCTTTACAACAAAAAAGGCATGCGGGTAAAACCGTTTTGTCATAAAGTCGAGTGTAAAATTAAATATTTTTCCACCATTTTCAAAGTTTTGAGAGATATTTTTTACATTTTTCGTCGATAATTTTAAAAAACGGTCCAAAAACACAAAAGAAAATCAGGGAACACCCCTCGCAGAGTGCTCCCTGATATAGCATTTTATACCTATATATATATTATTAAAGCATTTCGAGAAGATTGATCCTCGCCGCTTCGCTTTCGAAATTCGGAGTGAAGACCCCGCGACCCAGATTGGCCTCAATCTCCGCACGCGACCAGAACCTGCCTCCGTCCAGCTCATCCGACGGGCGCACCTCGCCATCATAGCGACAGACGTAGACATTGATCAACTCGCACTCACACGCCGAACAGAATTCGTAAGTACACACGTGTTGTGGCTCAAACTCGCTCATTCCAAGCTCCTCGCGGGCCTCGCGCCACAATGCCTGCTCGCACTCTTCGCCCCAATCGACGTGGCCACCAACAGCCGTATCCCAACGATCGGGTTGAATCTGTTTCCACTCGGGGCGGTGTTGCAGATAGAGTTCGCCACGGCCGTTGATCACGTGCAGGTGCACCACGGGGTGGCGCAACATCGATCCATCGTGACACTCGGCACGTGTGGCCGATCCCACAACTCGCCCTTCGGCATCGACTATTGGCAGTCGCTCGGCTCCGTTATCGCGTTTTAGAATTTCCATTTTTTGAGGAACTTATAGATTCCATCGCTCCACAACTCGCGC
>JAFNVH010000002.1 GCA_017379895.1 Rikenellaceae bacterium
AGTGTTCGAGATTTCCATCTTATACACGGGATAGGTTTCGCCGTTCACTTCGATGGTCTCCTTTGTCGAAACGGCGGACCTGCACAAAAACACGTGGTCGTTCGACATGTCCTTGAACGCCACTAAACGATAATTTTCAGGGTGAATACCTTTTTTCATTTTCGTCTTTTTGTTAGTTTATTACGTAATAAAGTGCGGCAAAGATACGACAAAAAAAGAGAGGCGCAAATTTTTACGCCTCTTTTTTTTCTTTTTTCGCAACTTTTGGCTCATTTTCAGCCATTAGCGCATCGAGAGATTACTCCTGCTTCTTGAATTTAGCTTCGAGTTTGTCTTCCAGCTTGTCGAGCAGTGCCTCTGCCTTGTCTTCGATCTTCTCGTACGCCTCCACGACGTTGGTTTCGATGTTCTTGTATGCACCAACCACCGAGTCCTCGACCTTCTGGTAAGCATCTACAACCGCACCCTCAACCTTGTAATAGGTTGCCTGCACCTTATCCTCGATCTGCTCGTAAGCCACCTCAACCTTATCGCCAAGCTGCTCGATCTTCTCTTCGAGGTTCAACTTCTTCTCTTCCATAGTATTTTATGAATTTAGAACGTAAATTTAACACCCAACGCCAAGCTGGTTGCGACAAATTCGGTCGAGGGCAGGAGGTCCAGACGGGGCTTCCAGTCGAGCGAGAATGCCAGCGGAGCCACCTTCAACGAGTACTCCAAACCCACAATTGCGTCCAAACCGAGGTTGAAACCGCTATTTTTACCCTCGTCGTGGCCCGCTTTGTAGGTCCAACCGCCCACGTGCGCACCCGCACCATAGTAGAGGTTGAAGCCGTTGCCGATGATAGGCACATTGAACTCATACAAGCCCGTAAAGTTGACTCCACTACCGTGCTTCGAGTAGCTCCAACCGACCAGAGCCTCAGCAGCATTGCCATTATTGAACACGCGCTTAACCGACAACGAGGTTGCGTCCCAACCACCGCGAACACCAATTGCCCAATCGTAATACTGAGCCGACGCCACCGAAGTGATCATAACGGCGGCAATCAAAAGTAAGAATCTCTTCATTGTCTTTTCCGATTTAATTTTCGAATCATTTTATCAGTGACGTTTAGCGCCTTAGGCCCCACGTGCAGCGATCGGGATGCGATTTGGCGCACCAATCACATTTGCGAAATTAAGGAAATAAAACGTAAAACGAAAATAATTATGGGATTAATTTTGCAAGTTTTGCGAAATTAGCGTACTTTTGCAGACGCAAATAGCACTTTGGACCCATAGCTCAGTCGGTTAGAGCAGCGGACTCATAATCCGAAGGTCGTGGGATCATGCCCCTCTGGGTCCACAGTTGACAATAAGACGGTTACGTTAATTCGTGACCGTTTTTTTTGTTGGATCACGATGCAATGCACATCAAAACGTGCAACATTATTACTTGCTGTAAAGCTACAATAAAATAACCAGATCGGCACTCTCTCTATTTTTTCACCTCATTATTGTACGCACGGGGCTGTTCTCTTCAAAGGGAAAGAGTGACCAACGGCATAACAACTCCCTGTCCGGGAATTTGGAATTGCACCAACAGATATTTTTCTTGTTTTATGTGCGAATATTAAAAAACTTTTTCTTATATTTGAATTCACAAATTCTATTAAACTAACTAAACTCTTACAATTATGAAGAAATTTGTCAAGGTTATTTGCGCAGTTGTAGTCGCTGCATCATTGTCGAGCTGCGCTACCGTTGGTACTAACGCAGGTATCGGTGCTCTGTACGTTGGTATGAAGCAGGGCGAGAACGTTACAAGCAACTCTTTGGGATCGAAGGTTGGTACTGCTGAGGCTAAAAATATTTTGGGCGCCGTTGTTATCGGTGATGCTTCGATTCAGGCAGCTGCTAAATCGGCAGGTATCACCAAAATCAGCCACGTAGATAGCGAGAAGACCAACATCTTGGGTATCTATGGTACTCACACTACCATCGTTTACGGTGAGTAATTAAATTTAATTTACTTAGTTGGTTTGGGCCTCTTAGCAGGCTCAAACCCTTTTTTATTTATCTGTCAGAGCAATGAGAAGACTTCTTTCTTTGGTCTTGGTTTTGTTCGCAATCGGAGCCAACGCTAAGTCCTACAACAAATCCTTCATAATGAACCTGCACGCTGAGGGCAAACTCTATTTCGTGCACGAAATGAAAATGTCCGTTGCCGCAGGCGAAGACGCTGGGTTGTTGAAATATGACTACACGCATATTGATTCGCGCAACGAGGTTGCGTTCCTTATGACCTGCGCCACAATAAAGCCGTCAACTATCGAATCGATGGCCATTATTCTGCCCTCAGGAGAGAAGCACTCGTTCCCCGTCGAGCAAATATACAACACCAAGGGTCGCAAAATGTGGAACAATCGCATCAGATGCTATATCGATCGCGCTATATGGTTCGATATGTATAGCCACGAGCAGCCTTTTCAAGTCGAATTGACACTCAAAGACGGAACGACTCTACAATTCTGCGACAAGCCTCGTGATTGGAAGAAAAATCGCGAAAAGATGATTTTCATTCAAGAGCTGATTAAATTAAATCGAGAATAATCACAACAAGTTAATCGGCTACAGATCAGATAAAAAACGGCTATGAAATTCATAGCCGTTTTTTTATTACACAGAAATTCGCTATCCCTCGAACGCCTTACCCATAAACCAACGAGGGAGGTTGCAACCGATGTAGTTGCCGACGATTGCCCACAGCCAAGCCCAGAGCATCATCACCTCGAACTTGCCGAAAAGCAGTGCCGCCGCGTAGTAGAAAGCGTCCGCCACGCAGTGAGGTAGACCGCACATAATGAACACCGGGACACCGAACAACAGCGGCCAATAGTGTCCGCGACGCGCGCCATAGACCGCAAGGGTCATAATCATTCCCGTACCCACCGAAGTGACGAGCAGTGCGTCCCACGACGCTGTCAGACGCGCGTCGAGAATCTTATCGAGATTTGTGTGCAGTGCCTCCGAGCCGCAGTAACGGGCAATGCAAGCCGCCAGCAGGCAACCCACCGCATTGGCCGCAAGCATCACCAGCAGTCGCGGAATCTGTCGATAAGGCAAAAATCCCGCCTTGCCCGTATACAGCTGCGCGCCGCACATCACCACGCACAGCAGACCGAATGCAAACAGCACAGCACCCGCCAGACCTCCAACGCGTAGATAGACCAATCCCGCCACGCCGATCAGCAGTCCGGCAAACACTGACATGGAAATGAATTCTCTGTTTTTCATCACGTTATCTACTTAACAAAAGCAGCAAAATGGGCAACACGATACCAAGTATCAACTCGATTCCGCCGCGTCCCCAAAGGCCCTTACTACCTTTGATCATAAACATTCCCGTCAGCGTGATGACTATCAGCGATACAGCAAACGCATCTGAGAACCACGTCCACCACTTATGCGGATTGTAGTGGAGTGTCGTCATTTGGCTCACCAACGGGCGACGACGCAACGACTCATAGACCACTCGACCCTTCGTCAAATCGGCTTCGAGCGACGAGCCGCCCTTCAAGAACACCTTCAAATGGCCCTCACGCGGGAAATAGTGTTTGGTATATTTTTCGTCGGCTCCAACACGACCCATCAACTCAATAACAGCCTCACGATCAAATGCTTGCTGCGGCGGCATATTATCAACCGCAAACACCTTTCGCGTAATCGAATAGTGCGGATTAATTTGATCGCGATGGTTCATATAGATGCCCGATATGGCGTAGATCAACACCATACCTGCAAACAGAAACGACAGATCGCGGTGCAGAACACGACACCAACGACGCAGATCGCTACTCGACAACTTCATACTCCTGAGCCTCTACGTAGTAGAACGACAAATACTCCTTGCCGTCAGCCTCTTTGCGGGCTGCGATCTTGGCGCGGAAATCTGCGATACGGCCCTCGCTTGTGTTAGCGGTCTCGCCACGAGCAGCCTTCTCGGTGTCACAACCGCCCTCGCCGTCGCCTTCACCGTGCTTCTCCTCGGTCTTATTAGCGATGCGCTGCTCCCAAGCCTGCAAGTAAGCCTCGTCAATACGCTCCTCGTGCAGAATACCCTTGACCTTCACAATGCTGTTCACGCATTTCTGGTCGAAAGAGCCCAGCTCCGCAGCCTCGACACGGATTGTTTTGACCTCGTTCTCACCGAGCAGGAAGATTTTACTTGCGCTGTGCGAACAAATGTGGGTGCAAACGCCCTCGATCTCGATCAACTGACCTGCCAGAGCCTCACCCTCGGCCAAAACCGAGTCGATCATCACCGCCTGAGCTACCTGTGCCTGCTCGTCAGCGGCCTTATTATTCTGGTTATTACCGCAAGCGACCATCATCAGCGCCGCTGCTACGATTGCAAAAAACGAATAAAGTTTCATATTTGGATCTGTTTTGGGGTTATTATTTGCTAACATTTGGGAAAGTATTCACAAATATACTATTTTTTTCGTAGAGATTTGACGCTAAGGATAAAAATCGTTGAGATATGGGCATAAAAAAACTCCGCCAAAATTTGGCGGAGCCGATGTGGAGGAAAACCTCCAACTTCTAATGAAGAAAAGAATACTATTAGGAAACGGTTTATTTCTTTATTTAATATTCGCCAAGTCAAATCTCAAGGATTCTTGGCCTTCATATACTTTTTCGGGATTTGTGCCGCCGCGATTGGCGGCACAAATTCGAAAAAGCGGGGTTTAGTTATAGTTTGTTATAACTTTCGATTAGAATGCAGGGTGGATCTCGATAGCAACCTTAGCGCTAGCGGCACCCCACTTGTGCGATACAGTTACAGGAACGTAGATCTTGCAAACCTTAGCTACGTCAGCACCGTTAATGTTCTTGAAGATCAGCTCGCTACCAACCTTGGTCAAGCAGTCCTCACCGAAGTAATCCTCAGCCTTCATCTTAGCAGTCTCAGCAGTCAGGGTGTCATCAACAACCTCATTGCCGTTCGCATCCTTAACGATGTTGATAACAGCGTTCTTGAGATCCCAAGCAGTGTCAGTTACACCGTAGTACTTCCACAACTCAGCTGCGTACTGCTGCTTCTCAGTAGGCTCAGCAGGAGTAACCTCAGCTACGAGGTAGTCAACGAAGTCAGTCAAACCGAATGCCTTCGAGCAATCTACCTTCGAACCACCGATCACCTTGTCAACGAAGTTACCCTCTACCAGAGTAGCGTTAACCTTCAAAGGCTCTACGAAGTTCAACTCGAAAGTCGAAACCTTGTACTCATTGTAAGGATTGATCTTAGCCATTACGTTCATAGCAGCAGTCTTACCCAAGATAGCCTTAGCCTCTGCAGTAGGAACATAATTTGTTACCCACTGGCCCCAGCCAACCGGAATATGCTCCTCATTCTCGATCAACTTAACGTACTCATCAGTAATAGCTTCAGCAACGTTGGTAGCACCCTCAGTTGTCGGAGTTACAACACCCTGGTAAGCACCCTCATACTTCATCGCAACTGCATTCTTTACAATCTCCGCAGCCTCCTCGGTCCAAGTGTAAGCCCACTTGCCGCAAGGCAACAGGTTCTTAACGATCTGACCGCCTACGAAGAGCTGATCGAAGTCGTAGTTGTACGAGCAAGTCTCAGTCTGGTAAGTCTGTGCAAACTCAGGCTTGTACTGTACGGGGTATACGTTAGCCAATACGCCGTCAACGCTCCACAGAGCCGAACGATAACCGTTCATAACCGGCATAACGGGCAACTTGATGTTCATCTTGAAGGTTACGAAGTACGAAGGATAAGTGTACTCGTCAGCCGACTGGAACTTAACCAGAACTGTCTTCTCGGTTACAGTCTGCTTGCCAGTGATATCCATTACAGTACCGATCTGCTCAGTAGTAGCAGTCCAAACCAGAACGGGAGCCTCAGGAGCAGCCTGGTTGTCCTTGTTCAGGATTACAACACCAGTGTTAGTAGTAACAGCCTTACCCTCAGCGTCAACAGTTGCATTAGCAGCAGTGTAGATCTCAACGAAGTCAGTGAAGCTCATACCCTTGTTGTCCTCGAACTTAGCCAGGATCTTAGTAATCATATCATCCCAAGTTACATTGCCTGCGAAGGGAGCGCACGACAGAGTGTACTCGAACTCAACAGGAGCCTCAAGAACGATAGGAGCAAGGGGCTCTTTCTCCTCAGGAATGTAGTCAACCCAAACAAGCTTGAACCAACGAACGTCAACGATAGCGTTGTTGTTGTAAGTATCAACCAACTCAACGCGAACGATAGGAGTCTTACCAAGAGCTGCCTTATTGTCAGCAGTACCGTCGGGCAACTGAGCCTTTGCATACCATACACCGTTCTTCTCGTAAACCTTGATGAACTTCTGCTGGTCAGCCTTGTTGGCACCAACCTCAAACTTAGCAGTAGGAGCAGCGAACTGGAACTTCAAGCCAGCAGCAGCCAAAGTCTCAGCCTTGATCTCAGCCTCACCGTCGCAACCAGTAACCATAGCGGTCAGGTTCAACTCAGCATCAAAATAAGCCTCCTTTACAACCTGAGTCTTCTGAGCAGCATCATACGAAGCCTCGTAGTGGTTCTCAGCAGTAGCGCAAGCGTAAGGAGCAGCAGCGATCATAGGAACAACCGAATTCTCCTTCAATGCTACGTAGTCCGAAATAACAGCAGCGTCAGTCTCACCCTCAGCCAAGTGCTTAGCAGCGATGGGAACCTTAACGGCACCTACCCATACCTTGCCATCAGCGAGGTTAACCTTAGCATCAGCTGCAGTTCTAACCAAGCTAACCGACAACTTACCAGCCTCAATCTTAGCCGAAGCAACGTGTGCGGGAACAGCAGCACGAGTAGTCTCAGCCTCGTGGAAGAGGAACTCTACGTTCTCAGCGTCGATGTCAGCAGTAGTAACCTGAGCGGGGCTAACATAGTAGTTAACAGTGGTAGCCAACGACGAAGTAGTGGTAGGATCAGCAGCAACGTCAAAAGCCTCAGTAGCATTATTAACATCCTTTGCGTAATATGCGAACGAGTTCAGCTCTACGGTCTCAACACCATCAACAAACAAAGTGGGGATAACCTGCAGGCTAGTCAAACGAGCCGAAATGTGCTTTGCCAACTCAGCGTTAGCATCAGCCAACTGCTTAGCAACAGCAGTGCTAATTACACCACCCTCAGCAACAGCAGCAGCGATAGCCTTCTCTGTCTCAGCCTTAGCAGCGTTCAGAGCAGCAACGATCGACTTCTCCAACGAAGTGTTGCCAGCCTCGCCAGCAGCGAAAGCAGCAGCAGCAGCGTTAAATGCGTTCTCGAACGACTCCTCCAAAGCCTCACCAGCAGCAGCGATAGCATCCTCAACATCATCAGCGAGAGCATACTTACCCAACTCTGCAACAGTTGCATACGAAGTCAGGGTAGCGTCCAACTGGCTCTTAGTCAAGAAACCGTCCAGCGAGTTCTCCAAAGTAGCGATTGCAGCCTGGAGCTCAGCATTCTTAGTCTCCATAGCAGCATCCTTGCTCTGCAGAGCCGACAGAGTGGTCTGCAGCGAGCTGTACTGCGACTCGATCGACGCGATCTTGCCGGTAGTCAACTCGTCGATACGATTGTTCAGATCATCAATCTGCTGATCATAACAACCGACCTGAGTCAATGCCAAACCTGCGAAAAGGAAGGCTACGACCGTTCTAAATAGTCTTGTTTTCATAAATAGAAGATTAGTTAAAAAAATTAAATTAATTAGTTATTAAATTGTTTCGCTTTCTTTTTCAGCCTTTTACGTGTATTTTCCCTGTTTTGCCTCCTACAAATTTAAATTCACGAACACACCTCCGGCCTTTATAGCCGTAGATATATCGCCACAAAAATATATCAAATTTTTTACTTCGCAAAAAAAATGATATAAAATTTGTCAAATTAATCCTTTAAAAATAGCGAAAAAACGCCAATCCAATATGAGAACAACGCCGTAGCTCCATTTCGCGCGGCAAATTGATCCGTATTGGATAAACAAAGATAGTAAAAATCTAAAAACAATGATACTTTTGAGTGAAAAAAATTAACATATTTTTTCCAAAATCTGCAATTAACGACCACATAACAATATTTTGAGGCTGAAATAGGCTGATTATTCGCATTTTCGGCTCATCAATGCCATTTCAACACAAGATTTGCGAATTTTAGCACACCGCTTCGACACGCCAGGTCGGGCACAGTGAACCCATACCTTATATTTATTATATAAAGCGAGCGTCCGCAAACACGTTTCGGTATTTTTTTCGTATCTTTGACGCAAGAAATCGCAATTGTACACATAGAAAATGTTATTAGGACTCGAAATTGCCGGCGTGATCGTCGGATTGGTCTACCTCTGGTTGGAGTACCGCGCATCGGTGTGGCTCTGGGCGGCAAGCATCGTAATGCCTGCGATCTATATCTTCATCTATGCCGAATCGGGATTTTATGCCGATATGGGTATCAACATCTACTATCTTGTGGCGAGCATTTATGGCTGGTTGGCGTGGTTGCGACGTGGCGACGACGGCCAACCGCTGAAAATTACCCACACGCCACGCAAAATGATCCTGCCCCTAACAGTAGTTTGTGCCATCGCGATGGCTGTGATCACCTACATCCTGCTCAACTACACTGACAGCACGGTGCCCTATGGCGACAGTTTCACGACAGCACTCAGTATTGTGGCTCTCTATATGCTGGCGCGCAAGCAGGCCGAACAGTGGCTAGTCTGGCTGGTGGTTGATGCCGTCAGCTGCGCCCTATATATATATAAAGGTATACACCTGACCGCAGCGCTCTATGGGCTCTACACCGTGCTGGCGTGGATTGGATACCGCCGTTGGATCAAAATGATTGAAGATGATGCGACACTTCCCACTGCCTAAAACAACCGATCGCCCCGATGTGGTGATTCTGGCTGCCGGCGACTTCCCGC
The DNA here is from genome assembly GCA_017379895.1 of Rikenellaceae bacterium. GTDB lineage: Bacteria > Bacteroidota > Bacteroidia > Bacteroidales > Rikenellaceae > Alistipes. The sequence continues at coordinate 8,955 of JAFNVH010000002.1, forward strand.
ACGGCGAGGTGGCGCGTGCGTTACTCGCTGGTGCGCACGAAGTGATCTGTTGCGACGGCGCGGCTGAGGAGTTTTGCGCAACGGGAGCTATGCCCGTAGCTGTGGTGGGAGATTTTGATTCGCTATCGGAGAAGTTGCGCACGCAACTAGCCGACCGTCTACACCACCGCCCCGATCAAGATGTGAACGATCTGTGGAAGGCACTAACGCTTGCCATTGAGCGCGGAGCACACGAAATAACGGTGCTGGGAGCTTTTGGGCGACGCGAGGATCACTCGATTGGCAACCTGATGCTTTGTGCTACACGAATGAACGACGTTGATATTCACGTGGTTGGTGATCGAGGCTCGTTCGACTTTATCGACTGCGACAGTCGCTTCGAGAGTTTCGCAGAACAGCAGGTTTCGCTCTTCACGCTCTCGCCCTCAACCGAAATTTCGACCATCGGACTGCGCTACGAACCACCCCAGAACCACCTCTCTGCGATGTGGCAGGGGGTATCGAACGAATCGCTCGGTGCTGAATTCGCGATCTGCACCAACGGCCCGACAATCGTTTATCGCAAATTCTAGCTACAACAAAAAAGCCTGCCCCGAAATCGAGGCAGGCTTTTCTATTCGTTTTGCGGCGATTACTCCTGAACGTTCTCGTTCGTGAGCGGCACTCCGTTATATTCGCCCGTCAACGAGCGCAGGAACGCAACAATCGCAGCATTCTCTTCGTCGGTCAGCTCGACACCCGACTGATAGATTGCCATATCGGCAACCGCCTCGGCGAGTGTTGCGCGCGTACCGTCGTGGTAGTAGGGCCACGTCAGTTCGACATTGCGCAGACCCGGCACCTTGAAGCGGTGACGATCGCGCTCCTCCATCGTCTGCTTGAAGCGACCGTTATCCTCCTCAGTCATAGGCAGATTGCGATCAGCAAAGTAGTGACGACGCAGACCCATCAACTCGTACGACTCGCCGCCGAGGTTAACACCAACGTGGCAGGTTGCGCAATCATACTTCTTGAAAAGTTCGTAACCACGCACCTGCTCCTCGGTCAGAGCCTCAGCGTCACCCTTCAACCACTTATCGAACGGCGAGTTGGGAGTTACCAACGTGCGCTCGAACTCCTCGATAGCGTTGGTTATGTTGGTCTGGTTCAAACCGTCGGGATAGACAGCCTTGAAAGCAGCAGCAAAAGCGCGATCCTTTTCGAGCTTGGCAACGATCTCATCGAACGATGTCGAAGCCATCTCAACGGGATTCAGCGGCGGACCTGCGGCCTGCTCAGCCAGCGTTCCCGCACGACCGTCCCAGAACTGAACGAAGTTATAGACAGCATTGTAGGTCGTCGGGGCATTGACGCCACCCAGCTGTCCCTCAACACCTACCGAGTACTGCTTATTGTCGACACCTGCCGTATTCAGACCGTGACACGAGGCGCACGAAACGGTGTTATCGATCGACAAACGCGGATCGTGATAGAGCGCATAGCCCAACAACGCCTTACGAGCGTCGATATCGGTCGGCTCAGCGATCGGACGCACGGGCTCACCTGCGTGCTCACCCTCCAAACCGTCAGCATAATACTCCTCGCGGTACTTGCGCGCCCACTCGACGATGATATCGCGTTTGGCGTCGGTCATCTGGCTACCCCAATGCACGAGGTAGTATTTCGGCTCGGGCATACGCTTGTCGATTGCCACCTTCTCAACCTTGGCAACGTCGACCGGACGCGGCAACTGACCCGCCACAAGTGCCTCATAGAGAGGCTCAATGTCGAAGGCACGGTATCCCGAATCAATATCCTGCTTGATCACCTTACCGGCTACGGGCAGTTTGGCATAGAAGGGCAGCTCAGCATCGGCTGTATGGCAGCTCAGGCAACCTCCATTAATTAAAATTGCAGCCACACGCGCTTCGGGGGTATATTCAGCCGAAGGCGGGCGGTTAGCGATGCGATAGACGGCCACGAGCATCACGGCCAGCACCAACGCAAGAATCAGTAGTCTACTCTTTTTCATAGGCTTAAAATTATTTAGGTTATTTTTGGTTATACGTATGTACACTATTCTCAGCCGACGGGAGGTAATTGACTCCATACCAGCACATTTGCAACGTCAGGAACGCCGCCACGACCACCGCCACGAACCATCGTCCACGACCTCGCAAGTGAATCGCCAGCAGATACAATCCCCACGCAGCTGCCGCCCACGCCTCCTTCGGATCCCAGCTCCAATAGGCACCCCACGCCTGCTTGGCCCACAGCGCACCCGTCAACATTCCAATCGTGAAGAACGCCACGCCGCCATAGAGCAGTCGCTCGATAGCCTGCGAGAGATCGTGCTCCTTGCGGAACAGTCCATAGAGAGCCATCAGCGTCGCGCAGCCCAGCAGCGCATACGAGAACATATAGACTGCCACGTGCGGCACAAACCAACCGCTTTGCAGCGCAGGCATAAGTGTCTGATCGTGAATCTCGGGACGGGCGATGTTGATGATCATAAAGACCGACGCCAGCATTGTCGAGAACGATAGAATCCAGCGATAGCCCCAACGCAAGTATGTAAACGCACCCGCCATCAGCAGGCACAACGAGTACCACAATCGTGTTTCGCCCATCGTACGCAGGGGCGGACGTCCGAGCGTCACCCAGAACAGCACCACAAATGCCGCCAACGCCACGATACCTGCCAGCGCTCCCGCCACAGCCACACGACGCGAGCCGCGCCACGACGCAACTGCCGCCAGCGTCGACAACACCATTGCCGCAGCCGCAAACCACGCAAACATATTCCACCCGACGATCATTGCTGCGCCTCCTTTCTCGGCCCTGCCGCAAACATCAGCACCGCACCTGCGATCAACATCACAATGCCCGCAACCGTCAGCCAACGCCACGGCTCACGCACCACCTCCACGACGCAGTAGCGCACCGCATCGGACGACTGCGTATCGTAGCTGACCAGATAGAGCGTTTGGCTCCACGTGCGGTGGTAAGGGTGATTGACGCGCAGAGTGATCGGCTCACCATCGACCGCCACCTCGGCCTCGAACATCGAGGGCGCGCCTTCGCTATAATAATCTATCTTGAAATCAATAAGTTGCAACTCGCAGTCGAGCATTGTCGTGCGACCCGACATATCGTATGCCTCGCGCGTGGGCACCTCGCGCGCAACCATTGCTCGCGTCTGTACGCGGTCGGGAGCGCCCCAGAATCCTGCCACCAGCGCCAACCACAAACCCGCGTGATTGACCACAAAGCGCCACCTAATACCTCGTCCGTCGCGCCAGCCGCGCAGCGTAACGAGCGTCAGGTGCGACAGCACGAACAGCACCGCCACCACCGTCGGCCACGCCGTCGTAGCGGGTTCGCGTTGCAGTCCGAGCGCAATACCCACTGCCGCCATCAGCACCAACGATGCCACCGTCGCACGTTGCGACAGCAGAGCCTGCGCCACACGCGATCGCTCGCGGCGACGATACAACTCGACGAGTAGCACCAGCCACAGCGCCATCAGAATCACATTCAGGGGGAAACGCACGATCGCCAGCGGAAACGAGCCAAACATCAGTTCGATAGCCACAGCAATGCCCATCAAAGCACCCATTACGAGCACCTCGCGCGCGGCTTTCTTATGGACGACATTTGACATAGCGAACACTTTGGGGATAAAGATAGCAATTTTTTGCATATCTCCGTACACCTTCGCCCGATTTTGCGAAAAAAATTTCGCCCATCGGTCGCAAAACCGACAGGCGAAACCTCTATATATCGTATAATTGTCTACTTACGCACGAACAACTTGGCGATCTCGCTCACCACAAATGCCGCCAGCGACAAACCCACAACCCACAACCACTGCTCGCCCGATAGCGACACAACGTGGAAAATCGACTGCACCGCAGGAATCAACATCACGCCGAGCATCAGCACCACAACCAGCAGGATCGCACCCCACAGCAGACCATTCGTGAAGAGCACCGAGAAGGCGTTGTCGTTACCCGAACGGATACTGAAAATCAGCGTCATCTGCGAGAATGCCAGCACCGCGAAGGTCATCGTTCGCGCCACATCGATCGACTCGCGCAGACCGAGTTGGTAGGCCGTGAGCACCAAGCCCGATATCAGCACACTCTGCAACACGATACGGATCACGAAACCGCGCGTCAGGATACCCTGATCGGGGTCGATCGGGCGACGACGCATAATGCCTCGCGCCGCAGGATCGACACTCAGTGCCAAGGCGGGCAACGAGTCGGTCACCAGATTAATCCAGAGGATATGGATCGGCAACAGAGGTGTTATCATATTGCAAATCACCGCTGTAAACAGCACCAGAATCTCGCCCAGATTGGTCGAGAGCATAAACTGAATCGACTTCATCAGGTTGTCGTAGATGCGACGTCCCTCCGACACCGAGCTCACGATCGTTGCGAAATTATCGTCGGTCAGGATCACATCGGCCGCCTCTTTCGATACGTCCGTACCCGTGATACCCATCGCCACACCGATATCGGCCAACTTCAACGCCGGAGCATCATTCACGCCATCACCCGTCATCGCCACCACGTTGCGGCGCTCCTGGAACGCACGCACGATGCGCACCTTATGCTCGGGAGCCACACGCGCAAAGACCGCCGCGTGCTCGGCTGTCGCACGCAGTTCGTCGTCCGACATCGCCTGCACCTCAACACCCGTATGCACCGTATTGCCCTCCTGCATAATGCCGAGCGCACGAGCAATTGCCGTTGCCGTAATGCGGTGATCACCCGTAATCATCACGGGGCAGATACCTGCCGCACGGCACTCAGCCACAGCATCTTTCACCTCCTCGCGCGGAGGATCGATCATACCTACCATTCCGACGAATGTCAGTCCGCACTCAACCGTCGCGGGCTCGACCGTAGCAGGCAGCGCGTCGATATATTTGTAACCCATCGCCAGCACACGCAGTGCGCGACCACCCATATCGAGATAGGCCTCATTGAGGCGCACCTTATCCTCATCGGTCAGGTCACGCTCCTCGCCACGCACGTGGATACTCGTACAGCAAGCCAAAAGTTCGTCCATCGCACCCTTCACAGCCACCAGTAGTCGGCCCGATGCGGGATCGCGATGTACGGTCGTCATCAACTTACGCTCCGAGTCGAACGGAATCTCGGCCGCGCGCGGAGCCTCGGCGTCGAGCTGATCCTTAAAGAAACCATATTTCAATCCCAAATCGAGCAGAGCCGTCTCGGTCGGATCACCCAGCGTGCGAATCTTATCGCCCTCGCGACTCAGCTTGCCGTCATTCGCCAAATTGGCAATGCGCACCAGCAGTCGCTCGGCATCGGTATCGACCACATCGTCAGCCACCAACACGTTGTCGGTATAGATATGCGTCACAGTCATTCTATTTTGGGTCAGCGTACCCGTCTTGTCCGAGCAGATCACGGTCGTGCTACCCAGCGTCTCGACCGAAGGCAGGTTGCGGATAATCGCATTCTTCTTGGCCAGGCGCTGCACGCCGATCGCCAGCACAATGGTCGACACCGCAGGCAGACCCTCGGGAATAGCCGCCGCAGCCAGACTCACCGCCGTCATAAACATCGTCATCAGGTCGTTGCCATACAGCACACCCACCACAAAGATCAACACGCAGATAGCCAACGCCGCCACAGCCAGATACTTACCCAACTGATCCAGACGCTGCTGCATCGGCGTTTTGGTTTCGGGTACCGACTGGATCATCGAGGCGATCTTACCCACCTCCGACGCCTCACCAACCGCCGTCACCACGCCGCGACCGCGGCCATAGGTCACCGAGCACGAGGAAAAAGCCATATTCGTGCGGTCGCCGATCGGAGCCTCACCCTCGATCGTAGCTATCTGTTTCTCAACGGGTAGCGACTCGCCCGTTAGTGCCGCCTCCTGGATCTTCAAATTGACCGACTCGGTAAGGCGCATATCGGCCGGAACGCTGTCGCCCGTCTCGATCTCGACCACGTCGCCCACAACCAACTCGCGCGACTCGATCACCTGTACCTCGCCATTGCGCACCACCTTACAGTGCGGTGCCGCCATCTTTTCGAGCGCATCGAGCGACTTTTCGGCCTTGGCCTCCTGCGCCACGCCGATAATTGCATTGAGCACCACGATCACCATAATTATTATGGCATCGGTAAAACCCTCGCCATTCATCACGCCCACAACGCCCGAAATGACCGCCGCCGCAATCAGCACCAAGATCATAAAGCTCTTGAACTGCGCAAGGAACTTCACCAGTAGCGATGTATGTTTTGTTTTGCGAAATTCGTTGTAGCCGTCGCGTGCCAGACGCGCCGCCGCCTCCGACGAGGTCAGACCGCGCACGGAATCACTTTTGAGTTGCTCGGTCAGCTGCTCGACCGAGAGATTATAGACATTTTTGAGGCTCATTTTAGTGCTCTTTTTCGGTTTTACACCTACAAAATTAACAATCCTTAGCGAAAAACCAACACCCTCCGTCGGGCGAAAAGTGCGCCATTGGTCGAGAGAATGGTCAAAAGTGTTGAAAATCCCGAAATTTTCGCTAAATTTGTGAAAATAAACTCGATTTATAAAACTAAAAATACTCGAATCAAATGAAACGACTTCTTTCGCTTCTCGTGTGCTCGCTGGCTACGTTGGCAGCCTCGTCGCACAACGTCTATCCTATCTATCCCACCCCGCAGGATCAGTATGCCCTCGACGGCAAAGCCTCGTTCACAAAGCAGGTCAATGTCGTTGTCGAAGAGCAGATCGACCAAACGACCATCGACCGTGCACGTCAGGTGCTCACAGAGCACGGTCTGACGGCGGTTTTCACCAACTCGATCGCTAAGAAGGGTTCGAACCTGCTGCTCGGTGTTGCAGGCTCGAAGGGTGTTGTCGACCGCCACGCAACTTCGCTCAGCCTCGGCCGCGAAGTATTTGATATTGAAGGCAAGTTCGACCGCCATATCCTAACTCTCACGCCCGACAAGGGTGCGGCGCAGGTGATGATCCTCGGCGAGGATACCGATGCTGTTTTCTACGGTCTGGCGTCGCTCGAACAGATGCTCGATCTGGGCACAAGCGAGCTGCAAGGCGTTCTGATTGAGGACTATGCCGATGTTGAGTATCGCGGTGTGATCGAGGGCTACTACGGTGTGCCCTACACTGCTGAAGTCACGAAGGATCTGTTCCGTTTTATGGCTCGATTCAAGATGAATACATATATGTACGGCGCTAAGTCGGACTCGTATCACTCGCGCTATTGGAGCGAGCCCTACCCCACCGAAATCACTGAGGATCAGAAGCGTATCGGCTATCTGACGCAGGATATGATGCGCGACATCACCTCGGTGGCTCACGCTACGAAGGTCAATTTCATCTGGGCTATCCACCCGGGTCGTGCCTTCGCCAAGGCCGACAGCGAGGAGGTGCTCGACAAGATTATGACCAAGTTCGAGAGTATGTATTCGCTGGGCGTTCGCGAGTTTGGTGTCTTTGTTGATGACGTGGGCGTACCCACCGAGCGCGAGGAGATGGACATCTGCGCGCGCAACCTCGACAACCTCCAAAAGCGCATCGACGCCCGCTGGAACGGCAAGAACGTCCCCGCAGCCGACCGCGTCAATCCGTTGCACTACGTGCCTCAGCTCTACTGCTACTCGTGGAGCACTCCCGAGGGCACCAAGCAGTTCTTCGAGTCGCTGAGCGTAACCGATCCCAAGATCCACATCTACATCACAGGCCGCAACGTGTGGTCGGTACCGAGCAACAAGGATATCTCGCACGTTAAGCAGTATCTGGGTCGCGACGTGAGCTGGTGGTGGAACTACGCCTGCAACGATGCCGACTTCACAAAGATCTTCATTATGGATATGTACACCAACTTCCGCGACGAGTCACACATCGACAACCTCGCACGTTTGGAGAGCCAGCTAAGCGGCACAAACACTCTGATCATCAACCCGATGCAGCAGGGTGTACTATCGAAGATTCCGCTGTTCAGTGTTGCCGACTACTCGTGGAACACCGACGCCTTCAACAACGACAAGAGTTGGGAGGCCTCGCTGCCCGCCGTTGTGGGCAAGGAGCGCGCGGTGGCTCTGCGCAAGGCGGCGCCCTATCTGCGTTACTTCGATTCGGATGGCCTGACCTACCTATTCGAGCGTTACAAGCTCTCGATCAAGCGCGGCAAACCGACCCACGAGGCTCTGCTCGAAGAGTTGCGCGAGATTCACGCAGCGTGCGGCGAGCTGAAAAAGATGAAGGACTCGGACGACGAGAGCGACCGTCTGTTCTACAACGACGTGCGCCCCTGGTTGCTCAAATTGGAGGCTATGACGGGCGAGGCAATCGCACTGTTCGAGGGCAAGAATCCTCCCGTTGTGGACTACGAGAACAACCCCGACTTCCAGTTCGAGATTCTCAACGGTATGGGCGAGCACATCTCGCTCAAAGTGATGACTGCCGAGCCGTCGAACGAGTGCCTGCCCGAGATGATCAAGTGGTTGCGCGAGCAGGAAGTGATCCTGTAACACAGACGATTAAGGTCAAATATAACACCGTTTCGCACTATGAGAAAGTTTTTGCTTGCGGCCATTGCGCTTGTAGCGTCGGTCGCACTCTATGCACAGCAGCCCACACCCTTCAATGGGCAGATCGTTGCGCCCAACGGCAAGGGTATGAAGGCTCAGCTCTCGATCAAGGGCACCGACCTTGCGGCTAATGCCGACAAGCAGGGCCGTTTCGGATTCACCTCGCTCAACGCCGACGACATTCTGGAGATCAAATGCAACAAACAGGTGCGCGAAGTGAAGGTCGAAGGTCGCCAATCGATGCGTATCATTTGGGGCGAAGAGGGTGTCGAAGTGAGCGAAGATCCGCAGCTCGTCAGCGAGGGCAACGATTGGGTTAAACGTCGTGAGTATCTGAATGATATGTCGAAAATTATGGGCGTCGACCTGCGTCGTAGCGGTGCTCACTCGCTGATCAGCGCCCTGCGTGCCCGCGTGCCGAGCCTCGAAATCGACGATCAGGGTCGCGTGATTATTCATCGCGGCTCGGTGCAGAAATCGAGTGGCGGCATTGGCGATCGCGCGCCAATCAATTTCAATGCGCTGATTGTGGTGGACGGTCAGGAGATTCAGTCGCTCAACGACATCAGTCTGTTCGATGTGGGTATGATCAAGATTCTCGACGAGGCTCCGCTCTACGGTTTCCGCGGCGTGAACGGCGTCATCGAGATAACCTCCGAGGCCAGCCTCAAAAAGCAATAGGCCAGCTCTACAAGAGGAAAAGAGATATGAGGCATTTAGGGGCGCTTTTGATCGCACTTTGTTGCGGAATGTTTGTCGGTTGTATCGAAGATCCGAACCCAACCTACGAACAGACCACACGTGTTCGCATTGGCGACCTCGCTCCCGACTTTACGATCGAAACGCTCGATAATCAGCGTCTTACGTTATCTTCGCTCAGAGATAAAATCGTTCTTATAACATTCTTTTCGTCGGTCTGTCCCGACTGCCACGATCAATTCGAGTATATCAATTCGAGAATCACCACGTTCGATGAGTCGAAATTCATCTTTCTACCCATTTCGCGTGGCGAGCAGAGTGCAGTTACTGAGAATTTTCGACGCGAGAATGGCTACACGTTTGATATCGGGCTCGATCCCAATCGCACGATTTACGATCTCTACGCTACACAATACGTGCCGCGAAACTACCTCATCGGGCACGACGGACGTGTGATCGCACTCTCGGCAGAGCCTACTCACGCGCAACTCGATGCCCTGCTTGCGCAGATTGCGGAACTTACGAAATAGGGTCACCAATTTTAAAAAAAAAAACGAGCCTGCAACCGTTGTGGTGCAGGCTCGTTATTTGTGCGTCGAAGTGGGTTATTCGCCCTTCACGTCAGTCGGGATCTCGGCACGAACATAGACACTCACGTCCTCGGCATCGTCCTTCGCTACCCATACCATCTCGTTGGTTGTCAGCGATGTAACTACGTAACGGTGTGCCCAATCGCCACGATCGTAGTCGTAGCTGCCGCGAATCACCGCGCCCAACTCGGGATCGGTTTCGATGAAGAACGCACCCGTCAGTTCGCGCGTCGAGAAGCTGTCGAGGTTCTGATAGATGCAGAATGTTCGCTCGCGGCGGTCGAACGCGAGATAGACATAGCTGCCCTCGGCCAGCGGTGTGCCCTTCCACGACGAGAGTTGCCACTCGCCCGCGATGTTGTTAGCCGTAACCTCCAACTGCGGCTCGGTGGGCACAACGGGCTCGTCATCGCACGCCACCAAACCCATCGCAGCCACCAAAAGACTAATTGTTAATAAGATAAATCGTTTCATATTATCTGTTTTTATTTCTTTTTCACTTGTTATCGGTCGTTACAAACAGTTCGACTGCACGTTCGCGCGGCGCCACACCCAGCCCGTCGAGGAACAATCGCGGACGCTGAGTACCTTCTTTCGGTCGCGCCGACGGAGTGTAGCTGATCACCAGGTCGCCTGTCGCGCCCGCCGCCAATGTTTCGGGCTCGGTACGCACCGAAACCTCGCGCGAACTGAGTAGCGTGTCCGCCTTGATTTTCAGAGGTTTGCTACCTCCATTCATACAGGCAATTCGCTCGGTCTGAGCACCCTCACTCGCAAATCGCACCCACGTTTGACGCAACAGCAACGCTCCGCGCGAATGGGGATAGCGACCATGCGGATCGGCCGCCGCACGCACTCGACCACGCAACGTAAGCACCGCCGCAGGCTCGCGCGCCGAGCGGTCGGTATAGACAAAAATGCGTTGCGCAACCTCTCCCGCGTGTCCCTGCGGATAGTAGTTCAGGCGCAGTTCTCCGCGCTCGCCCTTCGCCACCGAAGCCTGCACCGCCTCGGCCTTCAGACAACCGCACGAGGAGGTTATTCGCGTGATTGCGAGCGGTTTACCTGAGTCATTTTGCCACTCGACGCTACCCTGCCACGAGCCGCCATCCTCAGCTATCTCGCCAAAATCGACCGTCGTTCCCGCAACAAAGCGCATACCGACGTCAGCCGTCGCCACGTTGCGCGCGCTATCGACCTTCGCCTGCGGAATGAGGCGTATCTGCGCCTGGGCGGTCGCCATCGCAACCGTCGCACACATCGCCAATATCACCCCCAGCGCGCGCATCGTTTAGAGCCAGCCGTTCGAATTTGCACCGCGGCGCACGGTGATCGTGAAGTCGAAGCTCTTGCCGTTGCTTGCCACGATGCGAGCCGTGGTCGAGCCCTCGCCAACGCCCTTGAAGATCAACTTCGAGCCCTCGGTCGCAACCGTAGCCACCGCCACGTTGTCGATTGTCACGTTATAGGTAAGCACCTCGCCACCAACGAAGTAGCGCGCTGGAACAACTGCTACTATACCGTTCTGATCAATATACAGATTCGGGAAACTCAACTCGCGTCCTGCGCCCTCGATTGCTGCCAGCAGTGCGTCAGCATTGACCTGACCCGCACCCATCTGACCGCGATAGGCGTTCAGATTGATCTGCATCGGCTGAATCGGACCGATATCGGCAACATATCGCGAGTAGGTCTTTGCGCCCGTCTGGTAATTGTCAATCGGTGTTGTGGTCGATATCAGCAGCTCGCGCAGCTCCTTCTCGGTCAGGTGACGACGCAACTGCGCCGCATACGAAATACCGAGCGCCACAACACCCGAAACGTGCGGGCAGGCCATCGACGTGCCCTCCATATATCCATAACCGCTCGAGCTGATGTGGTAGGGCAAAGTCGAAAGCACACAACCAACCTCGCCATAGTTATGCTCATCGTCAACGTAGTCGAAATAGTAGTCCTGATCGCCACCGGGTGCCGAAACCGACGTTCCGGGACCATAGTTAGTGTAGGTTGCTGCCGTAAAGTCAGCCGCCGTAGCCGCCACCGAGATATAATCCTCCGACGCACCGGGGTAACCCGCCATCGGAGCGCTCTCGTTACCGCCCGCGAAGACCGCAACACCACCCTCGATCGGACCATTTGCCGAGCCTGCATTGTGGGTGAAGTAGTCGAGTGCACTCTTTTCGAGCGGAGCACCAGTCTCCCACTCCTCCTGCGACGCGAAACCGGGCTCGCCCCAATCGTAGGTATTAGCTGCACCCGAAACGTAACCCCAACTGCACTGCAAAACCACAGCGCCATTGTCAGCCGCATACTTAATCGCGCGTACAACAGCCAGCGAGCTCGAGCCAGTATAACCCGAGAAGATCTGGCACACCATAATCTTCACGCCGTTACCCGAGCCATCGCCGCCCGCTACCGAACTGATACCCAAGCCGTTATTATTCACTGCCGAGATCACGCCCGCAACGTGCGAACCGTGTCCCGAGTCGTAAACGTCGTTCCAAGTGATAACGCCCGTATTCTTCACGAAGTTGTAGCCATAGCGGTCGCCCACGTAACCATTGCCGTCGTTATCGTCGTGCGAGCGCCACACCTCGTTCTCGTTGATCCAGATGTTATCCTTCAAGTCGGGATGATCAACAAAGACACCCTCGTCCAGCACCGCCACGATCACCTGCTCGTCGCCCGTCGCGCGCTTCCACGCGCCCTCGCACTGCACATCGGCATCGCGCACCGACTTAGCCTGTTCGCCCTCGCAGAACTGATCGCCACGATTGACCAAGTGCCACTGCGCCGCCAACAGCGGGTCATTCATCGCACCCGTCGCGCGTGTTGCGCTCTCAGCCGCAGCCAAACGCTCCACCGACAGCGGTGTAGCCTTGGTACGGTAGGCACGCTTGATCGAACGGTTGAAATCGACCGCCTGAACCTCACCTAACGCTTGCATACGCTGCGCAACCTGCTCGGCCGTGCAACCAGCACCGAAACGAACCACATACCACTGATGCAGCCCCTGCTCACGGGTACGTGCCTCGGTGCGCTCGTCAAGCGGGAAGACGCGCTCCAACTGATAGCCGTCGATTGCCTCCAAAACCTCGTCCAGCGCCACCGCGCCACTGCGTGTAGCCGCGCCGCGCGTAGTCTCAACCGAGGCGATCATATCGGCAACCTGCGGGGTGAACTTCACGATCACCTCGCCCTCGACGTACGGAGCCACGATCTGCGGCTCGGAGGGTGTCGGCTCGGGATTCTCCCCCTCGACACACGACGAAAGCGACATCGCTGTCACCATCATCGCCAAATATAACACTCTATATTTCATATCTTTACTCGTTTTCTTACGTTACTCTTCCTCGCCCGTGGGCTTCTGTTTGAAGGGATAGACCTCATAGTAATAATTAAGGTTGGCAGGCTCGTTATCGAACATCGCCTGGCGACCATTCTGCGCACGACCCTCCTGCTGGAAGACCAGACTATACGGAATCCACCAATCCAGCGCGGGGTGATACAACAACCAATCGGGCAGCTTGCCATACAGACGGTTGAAGTTGATCGCAAAGCGCTTGGTCGAGGGCATCACCTTCTTGATGCGGTTATCGACCAAGAACTGCGGCAACGTATCGACCGCATCGATCTCCTCCTGCGTGTAGTAGGGCACCTCGGGGTCGTCCTCGAACGTGGGCAGCTCGCCCTGCAAGTAGTTGACCGAGATGATCAGCGTATCCAAATCCCACTTAATCAGGTCGGTCGGGAACTCGGGCTCATCGATGAAGCCTCCCAGATCGGTACGCACCGAGTTACTCAGGTCGTAGATCAGACTACGCTGGTTGGCGTTCATAATAAGTGTTCGCAACTTGGGGAAGTTCTCCTTAGTCAGCACGTCGGGCACCTTCTGGAAGTTGTTCGAGCAGACATCCAAGTGCTCCAGATTCTTCAGATTAGCCAGACTCTTGGGCAGGTCGATCAGGCCATAACCTCCCACCGTCAGTCGCTTCAACTGCGTCAGCTCCGAGATCTCGTCACCCAGCTCCAAGTTGAGCATAAAGGTGTTGGTGTTACCGAAGATATAGATCTCCTCGGCCGCCGTCAGATAGCGTACCTCGTAGGGCAACTTCTCGCGCGTGTGGAACAGCATAATCTCGACCTTGCGCACACGACCCACCTTATCGGGCGTGCAACCCTCCATCTGCTCCTCCCAGAGCGTCACGTTGTCCCACGTCGACATCGGCGTCGAGGCGTCCCACATCGTATAGACGCCCATCGCGCGGGCGATGCTGAGCAGTGCCACCGAGTCACCCTCGCGGCTGTTCTCGACAATCGGCTCAGAGGCCAGCTGGCGCACATTCAGTGCATCTTGACGCGTCATCTCGACGCTGCTCTTGGGGCGGAACACAACCTCAGCCAGACGCTCGCGCGGCGATGTGTTGATATCCCAATTGAATCGCACGGTTACCTCGCGCGGACGCACACCGCGATTGAGGTCGAGGCGATAGCTCTCGTTGGTCAGCCAGCCCGCATTGTCGGGCACATCGACCTCGAAATCGACATTCGAGCGCACGCGAACATCGAAGTAGCGCTTACCGTAGGCCTCGAAGTTGGCAACCTCGATAGCATTCTCGTCAATCTCGATCATATAGGGGTAACCTCGCTGCTCGACAACGATATCCTGACTCTTCCACGTACGCGTATTCTCGATACGCACCACACCCGTACGGGGCGAGGCGGTCAGTGCCGAGTCGATAATGATCTTACAAGGGGTCGAGCCACGTCCATTCGCGGGCGAAACAGTGATCCAAGTGTTGTCGGTCGATGCAATCCAATCGTCACCCGACGAAAGCTGCACCAGTTCCGTACCGCCGACCTCCGAAATCTCGATCTTCGTGCGGTCGATCTCGAACTCGATCAGCTCGCCACTACGATCGCAACCCACCGCCAGCAGCACAACTGCCACGGCGGCAATATATCTCTTCATATTCATAATCTTTTCCATTCCTTTTTATTCGAGCATTAGGTCGCAATTGGTAATATTCTGCCACTTGTCGTAGATCAGAATATAGGCACCCACCTGCCAAGCGTAGCAGATGTCCGACGCATCGAAGACTATGTTCGGGTTGTCGCTGATATCCAGATAGTAACAGAGTGTCGAGATCGTATCGTCGATCGTGCGCAGGTCGTTCGAGCCGATATAGAAACCGCGCAGACCCACGTGCTGATAGATACCCGTCGGCCACTCGCGCAGACAACGCTCACCCTTCTCGTTACGCTGCGAACGGATTGCAAAGACGGTCAGGCCAGCACAATCCAGCGGCTCGTAGGGGAAGATACTGAAACTGTTGAACGAGATATCCAAGCCGTAGAAATAGGGCATATTTCCGGCGTGGAACTCGTGCGGCAGGTCGGTCAGATTGTTGTACGACAGGTCGAGCGACTGCAAGAAGATCGAGTTCTCGTAGGTGAACGAACCCTCGGGAATTTCGTCAATCGCGCACGCACGCAAGATCACATACTCCACCTGCGAGTTGCTCTTGGCCAGCGCTGTGGGATACTTCGTCAGTCGGGGATTTGACGCCAAGGTCAGCGTATTGACCTTGATACCATTGTATGTTCCGTCCTCTTCGCCCTCGAAACCGTCGATCAGGTTGCCCGAGAAATCGACCGACACCATCGCAAAACGGCTATCCGCCGAGAAGATGTTAGGCACCTTGGTAAGGCGGTTGTAGCGCACCGAGAAGTTCTCGACGTCGTCATAGTTACAGAAGTAACCCTCCTCGTCGCGGGGCAGCGATTCGAGCAGGTTGTTATCCAGATAGAGCTGCACGGGAGCAACGCCCTTACCCAGCGGGTGAATCTTCGAAATATTATTGAAAGCCAGGTCGAGCAGACCGATCTTCTGCATCTGCGAGAACGATGCGGGCAGCTCTTCGAGGCTGTTCTGGCGGGCATAGAGGATCTGGATCTTCTCGCGCGCGGGACCATTTGCCAGCGCATCAAGACCTGCATAGATCTCCTCGGCCGACCACTGCGCATTGTTCGAGATGTTGATCGAAACCAACTCGGGCATCTGCGCAATCGCCATCGGGAAGCGCTTCATCTTCGAGCAGTTGTAGATCTCCAAGTCGGTACACGACACCAGATTTGCGATCTCCTCGGGCAGCGACTCTATCTCGCTATTAGCCAAGTAGAAGATCTCCAACTTGGTCAGGTTGCCAATCTCGGCAGGCAACGAACGCAGACCATTGTTGATCGTACCGTGGTTGGTATCGTAGAGGTTGATCTGACGCTGCTCGCCCGTCTTGATGTCGATGATCTCGCCCTCGCTCTTCGATTTATAGAGCGCCGTAGCTGCCGTGCTCACACCCTTCTCGGCCAGCGCACGAGCACAAGGCTCCGAGAACTGCGTTGCGGTGTGAATCTGCGCCAGATACTGCTTGTGGAGCTCCATACGGTTGCGGCGACGCTCGCTGAGCGACACCTCGTTAGCCGTCGGGTCGTAGGTCAACAAGTTGACATCGTTGTGGTTACCCAGATAGAGCTCAACCAGCTCGGTCAGCTGACCAATCGCCGGCGACATATCGCCCGAGAAGGCGAAATCGCTCAAATCGAGGCGCGCCACACGACCATTCGAGTGCAACTCGACACCCGGCTGGTCACCCCAAAGGTCAGGGTCTTTATTGAAATCCCAATTTGCGCCCGTCGGGAAGTTCTCGCCGATGTAGTACCAGCTCTCGCCATTGAGGCTCTTCCAGATCTCGCGCAGGGCATAATAATCTTTCAAATATTCGTCGGTCGCGCGCAGAGCCACGGGGATCGTGCTCTCGGTGGTGCGATTGTCCGCAACCGAGAAATCGGCACCCGCCACATTGGTCTTTACCTCCAACAGTGCTCCACTCTCATCGTATGCTTCGAACGACGCAATGCGATACTCGCCCGCCGTCAGCGACAACGTCGTGTCGCAGACGATCGACGAGGTCTGATAGCCGTCCTCTTCATCGTCGCTCTCATCGAAATGCACCGAGAACTTGCACGCCAACTTCTCGAACGTAGTGCGCACGTTCGAGGCCTTGTTGAGCACCGTGATTGACACCTTCTTGATCTCGTCGAAGGTATATTCGCGCTCGGCAGCACGTGTGCCCTCGATCTGCGACAGATCCTTCACCAACGCAAAGCGCACCGAGCCGCGCGGTGTGACATTGACCGTCAGATCGACAACCTCCAAGCCGCCCTCGCTGACCTCAACAACACACGGCGTCGCAGGCGCACCGTTATAAATAAGTTCGTCCGTCGCATCGTAGAGCGAGAACGTCACCACCTCGTAGCGACCCGTCAGTAGTTTCAGCTTGTCGCTGCGCAGACCGAACTCGGCAGTTGTCGCATCGGCCGACGTGAGGTTGATGGTCTGTGCCAGCGTCGTCTCGCCATAGGCCAGCGTGACCTTCACTTTGTAGGCCTCGCCCAGATAGTCGAGCGTCTGCTTGACGGCACGCGTACCCTCTTCGGCCTCGTACGAAGCCGCTTTGAATAATCGGAATTGAACGTATCCATAGTTAGGCTCGCGGTTGTCGACGGATTGATCTTCGGTACAACCCACCAAACCAAGCAGCGCCAACGCCAGGCATACGGTAAATCGGTATATTAGTTTCATTTTTTGAATAAAAACTGTTCGTTCAAAAAACTCTAAAAAATCTCAATTAATATTCTCGTTATCACTCGTTTACGAAAATTTTGGGGAGCACCCCACCCCACTCGGCGGGGCACTCTCCAAAATATTTCGTTACTCGGTTACCGCCTTCTCAAATACACAATAGAGATAGACAACCATTGCTCCGCCAGCCGAATGGTATGTAATGTGGCTCTTAGCCTTATTCTCCGTCGGCGACATCGTAACCATTGTTACTCCATCTTTCAATTCAGAAGTCAACCACGAAGCGTAAGTGAACACATTAGGCTCTGCATACGTAGGCATCTGCAATGTTGCTTGCGAACAATTAGCCGAAGTGTGGGTCAGGCGGTACTGCAACACGCCCATACCTGCATTCTCAGCACTAAAGTCGGGATCGCCCTCAACAACTCTTTCCAGCTTAGCTCCAAGCGACTCGGCAAGAGCGGGATCGGCAAACTTAACCTCGCCCGAAACCTCGGGAACGTACATATAGTTGGGATCCAGAACGCAGTAGATCAACGCGTAAGCCACGTTGTTCTCGTCGTAGAATACGATCGTAGCTTCATCAAGCTCTCCTTCGGGTCCTTTTTGCGTATTTGGATACAAACCATTCGCGGGATCGTCGCCCAGACGCATACGAACCTTGTAACCATTGGTCAGTTCCTTGTGCGCAGCGCTCTCCTCGAGAGTGATCCAGCATGTCGAAAGATCGTAGGGCGAGCTGTAAGAGCCGTCGAAACCATAGATCTCATAGCGCGAGAAGGGCTTCGAGAAAATCAGATCATCACCCGAATCATTCGAGCGATAGGTCAGTTTATAGGCGTTGGGAATCGATGCCCAAGCATCCTGCCACGGCCACGAACCAGCCGACAACTCAGCGAAATCAGCGGTGAAGGCGTGCATCGTCTCGATGTCGTTAGCATAGATAACGCCCTTGTTCTCAGCCTCGGCGGGAGCCTCCTGCTTAACAGTGCTCACTACATACTGCTCGTACTCAGCCTTCAAAGCCGTACCGTCGGCATTGAACAGATCGTAATCGGGATCCGATATCTTCGACGCCAGCGTGCGGGGCAGAGCCACGAGCATACCCTCGCGCTCAGCACCCTCGTTCGGGGTCGTTGTCACGAAGAACTTGCGCGACCAAACACCAGCATTGTCAGCTGCTGCGTCCCACTCCTCGTCCCAAGTGATTGTGATCCAATCCGCTGCTGGCGACGAAGCGTAGAGGTAACCGTTGTTCTTGACAATCTTATAGAGTTCGGCACCCTTAGGAGCAGTCATCGTTGCGATTGCACCCGTCTCGATGTACGAATCAGCCGACGCGTTGAAGTAATGACCCTCAGCGTTGAAAGTCAGCACGGGCGAGATCGAAATCTCGCACATCGCCTCGCAAGCGGGCATCGAGAGCTTCAACTTGCCAGCCTCAACGGGAGCACTCTCGTTGGTGAAGTCGTTGATCACCATCTCAAAGTTCTCGGCAGTGAAGGGATAAGCCTCCTTAACCGTACGAACAAATACCTCGGTGCGACCCTCCTCGCCCGTAGTTACCGACGGATCCAACCACGCGGGCAGCTCGCCACCGATAGCCCACTTGAAGTTGGTCTCGACAACGATGCGATGCATATACTGCTCGTTGTGCCACAAGAAATCGAGCGAAGTAACGGGGGTTGTGCCATAGACATAAGCGCCCTCGTCGGTAGTCTTAAAATCGACATTAGCAGCATCATACTCAGCCACATAGATATTCACCGTACGAGCCAACTTCATACGAGTCAGCTTGGCGATCACCTCGGTCTTGCCGCCCATTGCGAGCGAAACCTCGCATACGCGATCGGTATCGAACTCGTCCAGGTCAGCAACCTGAATCTTGATCTGCTGTGCGCCTGCCTCACCACTCATCGAGAGCTGACCCGCTGCATCTGCCAACGAGAAATATTGAGCTGCCGACGAGGGGATCGAAACCTTCCACGCCATATTGGGGTTGATCGAGAGCGTAACAGTCTCGCCGCTCTTGACTGCCTTCTCAACCAACTTCGGGAAGTTGGGAGTCACAGGTTCCGGTTCCGGATCGGGCTCCGGCTCACAACCGATCGAAACAACCGCTGCGGCCATCATAACCAGCGCGGTCATCAGTCGAAAAATTTGCTTTTTCATAAACGATTGATTTTGAGAAATATTAATTGATTTTTAAGAGATTACGTTGTTTTCGTCGACTACATTCCCTCTTCGCGTTGCAGGCGCTCGGCCTCCTCATCGCTCACCCACTCGAAGACGTTGTAGAAGTTGCCAACCGTGCCGACCATCGTGCCCATATTCTTCACATAGACATACAACCACACCACCGCAAATCGCTGGCACGAATTGAAGTATGACTCGTTGTAGGGGCTGGTCGTGCCGAGCAGCTTATTGTCGCCGTGGATCATACCGAACACCGACGCCTCGTCGCTCAGTACCTGATCCTCGTCCATCGTGATCTTGGGCTGCGCGGGGTTGCTCGCATCGAAACGCATCTTCACGTCGTAACCATCGTAGAAACAGTTGCGCAGAATGATCGTATTCTCCTCGGTCGGGTGCAGGTCGGCCTTCACCAGACGCTGGTACGAAGCGTTCTCGCCCGGATAATCGTACAACAGCAGCGAGGTCATCACGCACCAACCCGTGAAGTTGTTCACATCGAACGGGCAGCTCTTATACATCACCACCTTGGTCTGCGAGCCGTTGGGATATAGATCCCACTCCAACTGCTCGGGCATTACCAATCGCAGCACAAAACCGAGCGAGTCGGTCGGCTCGATCTTATCGTAGTTGCCGCGCACACGCACCTTGGCCGCCATTTCGCCTGCGGGGATTGTCACCGAGTTCGATTCGAGCGTGTAGTGCACACCCTCGATTGCGTTGCTGCCCTTATCGACAACCTCAACGCCGAACGTGCGGTCGTAGTCGCACTTGACGGTCGAGGCCACCGTAACCGCGAACGCCTCGCCATCGGCCAGAACCATATTGGTCGAGATCGAATCGGCGAACATCACATATTCGGGACCCGTGTAGGTCGTATACTCCTCGTTGCACGAGGTGATCGATACGGCTGCCACCACGACAGCCAGCATCGACATATATCTCATTATTCTGTTCATAATCATCACACTATTTGTTGCTTTCGTTAGGCAGGATCTCCGAGCCGGGCGACTCAATCTCGTGCTGCGGAATCGGCCACACGAACAGCGGATTGTCGGCCTTCACGCTGAGCGAGCTGCCCTCGGTGAGCGACTGCTGCTGCGGCGTGCGGGTGAAACCCTCGCCATTGCGATAGAGCTTACCCCAACGCTTGATATCGTGCAGGCGGAAACCCTCCATATAGAGTTCGCGCACGCGCTCGTTGGCAATCTGCTCGATGCAGTTGTCTTTGGTCAGATTGACCTGACCGCCCGACAAGTAACGCGCTGCGTGCAGGGTATTCATATCGGCCGACGCCTTCGAGTAGTCGGGAGTTGCCTGACGGCAATATGCCTCGGCACGAATTAGATACTGCTCAGCCAGACGGAACGGCTTGGGCATCGTCACGTGGTAGAGATAGCGCGACGAGATGTAGTTGCGGTTGCCGTAGTACTTCACCAGCAGCGGCCACTGCAATGCGTGATCGTAACCCGTCTGCGCCATATAGAAATATGAGTTGTAGCGCATATCGTTCTGGTCGTAGAGATCCAAAACCCACTGCGCGGGAACATAATCGGGATAGAAATAGTAGTAGTCGGTCGTGTAGTTCAGGAATACCGAGCCGAGCGCACCGCCATACGAGGTCTCGGTGAAGCCCACCTGCCAGATGGTCTCAGTCGCCAGATCGTATGCCCACATATAGTCGAAGAAGGACATTTCGTCCGTATAGAGCGAGGTTGCCGACGAGAGTGCATAGACCTTGTTCGGGTGGTCGATCACGCGCGACGAGTAGTCGATCGCCGCCTCCCAATCCTGCATATAGAGCGCCACACGCGCGTGCAGTGCATAGGCCGCACCGAGCGTCATATAGTGGTTCGAGTAGAAATCGTTCTCGATGGGCAGCAACTCCTCTGCCTTAGCCAAGTCACTGAGCACCAACTGATACGAATCGTAGAGCGATGCGCGACGTGTCGGCTCGGGGGTCGAGTAGAGCGTGCGCAACACCACACCCAGCTCCTCATTAGCCGTTGCGGGGTCGTAGGCCTTGCAGTAGATCTTGATCAGCTCCGAGTAGCACAGCGCGCGAATGGCATAGACTTCGCCGCGATACGATTCCAGAACGTCGATACGCTCATCATCGGTCTGCGCAGCAACCACCGCGTCGATACGCTCCAAGAAGAAGTTACAATTTGCAATCACCGAGTAGAGCGCCGCATAAATCGACTCCACCTCGGCACTTGTCGGGCGGATATCCCACTGCCAGATGTTGCCATAGGTATTGGTGTAGCCATCGACCGCATAAACCATATCGCACTGGATGTCGGGTAGTAGCGTCAGGTAGCCGCTCCACAGCGCGCTACTCTTCATATAGGCATAGATACCTGTCAGCGTCTGCTCGGCCTCCTCGAATGTCTTCATTGCCTCGGTCTGGGGGATCGCCGACTGGGGATCCTTATCCAGACACGATGTTGCCGAGAGCGCCACCAGCGCAATCAGCACATATACTTTGATGAGTGAAAATATCTTTTTCATAGTCATATTCGCGAGTTTAGAAGGTCAGATCCAGACCGAACGTAAATTGACGCGCCATCGGGTACTGCGCAGCATAGATGTTCGACGTACCCTCGGGATCCAAGCCCGAGAACTTGGTGAAGGTCAGCAGGTTCTGCGCCTGCGCATAGGCTCTCACGCCACGGATTACCGTTCGTTTGCGATCGTCTGCAAACTTGAACGAGTAGCTGAGCATCACGTTCTTCAAGCGTAGGAACGAGGCGTCCTCCAACAGACGGCTGTCGAACTCGGTGTAGACACCGTGACGCGGAATGTCGGTCACATCGCCCGGCTCCTTCCAGCGGTCGAGCAGACGGCGCGACTGGTTGTACGACGCGAAACGACCGTTCGACTCGTCGAAATAGCGGTCGTTATTAATCATATATCGGTCGGCAACCCAGCTGAACTGCGCACTGAGCGACAGGCCCTTCCAGCTCAATGCCGTACCGAAACCACCCTGCCACGGCGCGATATAGCTCTTGCCGATGAGTACCTTATCCTCGTCGCGCAACTCGGTGGTCAGTTCACCATCCTTGGTGTACCACAGAGCGTCGCCATTGACGGGATTGACACCTGCATAGCGGTTGATGTAGAACTCGCCAAGCGGATGACCCACGACGAGCTTGGTATTGGTATTCGAGCGCTCGTACTCCAGCACACCGTTGTAAAGCTCGGTGATCTCGTTGTAGTTATACGAGGCGTTGGCATTGACCGTCCAGAGGAAGTTCTTGGTCTGCACCAGCGTTGCCATCACACTCAACTCGGCACCCACGTTGATCATCTCGCCCACGTTATCCCAATAGTAGCCAAAACCCTGATCGGTGTACGACTTGGGCACCTCCATCAACATATCCGACGTGCGCTTGTAGTAGGCCTCAAAATCAACATTCAGGCGATTCCAGAAACCGAGGTGCGCACCGAGGTTGGTGGTCCAAGGCTTCTCCCAACCCAGATTCTCGTTACCGGGTTGGATCGGAGCGATACCTGCGTCACCCACATAGTCGAGGCCGCCGCCCACCAATGCCGAGTGAACATAGTTGGGGATCGACGAGTTACCCGACGTACCGGTCGAGAGCGACAACTGAGCATTGGTCAGCCAGCGCGACGCCGACTCCATAAACTTCTCGTTGCGCATATTCCACATCAGACCCACCGACCAGAAACCTGCCCAGCGGCGCGACGAACCGAAACGCGACGAGCCATCGGCACGAGCCGAGAACTCAACGAAGTAGCGGCTGTCGAGATTGTACTCCGCACGACCGAAGAACGACAGGAAGCCGTAATCCGAGTCGGTCGTATCGCTCCACGAGGTTGCGCGCGTACCGTTCGAGATGTTGGTCAGCAGGTCGTTGTTCTGACCCGCCGTTGCCACGCTGAATGCCTCGTAGTGGTAATCGACACCCTCCTGACCGACCATAAAGTTGAACGAGTGCAGGCGCGAGGTCTGCTTGGTGAAGTTGTAGTTGATCGTATTGGTTACGGTCAGCTGCATACCGTCGGTCGAGCTGCGCGATGCCGAGCCGCTACCCTGATTGGGAGCATAGCTCGGGTACGACACGCCGAAACCCGTCGTGTGACCATAGTCCAGACCGAACTGCGAGCGGAGCGTCAGTCCCTCGATCGGGCGCGCCTCGCCATAGACGGTCGACATCATCTTATACTTTTTGTAGCTCACGGGGTTGTTCGCCAGCCACTCCAACGGGTTCTGTCCCTGACCCTTCCACGAGCCGTCTGAGATCGACGCCAGCGAGCCGTCGGCACGATGCGGATCCCAATAGGGCATCATAAAGCGCGCTGCCGAGATGGGCGTAACCAACGTATAGGCGCCCTCGTCAGCCTGCTGGATATTCTGGAAGTTGAACATCATATTTGCACCTACTTTCAGCCACTTAGCAGCGCGACGATCGAAGTTCACACGACCTGAATAGCGGTCGAACAGCGAGCCTGCCGCCGTACCCTCCTGGCTGTAATAGCCACCCGAGAGGTAGTAGTTAGTCTTCTCGTCAGCACCCGACACCGAGAGCTCGTAGCTCTGCAACATCGCCGCCGAGTTGAACACCTCGTCCATCCAATTCACATCGATCTGCGAGAGCAGATTGTAGTTCTGACCCGAGGTCAGACCGATCTCCTTCTCGTATTGGATACGCTCAGCGGTGTTCATCAGATCCCACTTGCCGCGCGCCACCTGCGAGATACCCAGCTGAGTGCGGAACTCGATCATCGGGCGGTCGTCAATCTGACCACGCTTGGTGGTGATCACGATCACACCGTTTGCCGCACGCGCACCATATATCGAGGTCGATGAGGCGTCCTTCAACACCGAAATCGACTCAATATCAGCAGGATTAATCGTATTGAAATCCGACGCAGCGATGGGCACGCCATCGAGGATATAGAGCGGCGCCGTACCCGAGTTGATCGAGTTCGTACCGCGAATGGTCATTACGGCCGATGCGCTCGGCTCACCCGTATTCGACAACACCGAGAGGCCTGCCACCTGACCCTGTAACGCCTGGTCGAATGCCGCTGTTGGGGTCTTCTCGACCTGCGCCGCCTTGACGGTCGATACCGAGCCCGTCACCGTACCCTTCTTTCGCGTACCGTAGGCGATCACCACAACGTCATCAACCACCTGAGCGTCAGCCTGCAACGCGATGTCGCACTGAGCCTCCGCCACGTCGGTCGGAACGTTCCACGTCTGGGTTTGGTAGCCGATGTATTGGAACGTAAGCAGCGTTCCTGCCTCAGCCTCAATGGTGTACGTACCGTCGATCTGGGTCGTCACACCACTCATTGATTGGGTCACGACGGTAGCTCCGAGCAACGGTTGTCCGTCCTCAGCCGCCGTTACCACTCCGCTCACGGTGACCTTTTTGGTGGTTTGAGCCATCGCCCCAACCGCCACAAAGAGCGCACACACAACAAGCAGAGAGTGTCTGAAAATCTTTAACATAGCGATATGTTTGCACTTAGTTGTCGCACCTCGCGGCACGACGCATTAATTCGGAATTTATGAACTCGCAAAGATAACTCATAATATTCTGACGACCAAATAGAACGCCCCCTTTTTTGAGGTCGTTTTTTTGGCCGTATCCACAAAAAAATGAGAGTCGTCTGAATCACTCAAACAGCTCTCATTTTTCGTCGCAGTTGCGGTTAGTGGCAGTCGTGGTGGTCGCACGCCTCGCCCGAGTCGGCCACCTGACCCGCCAGGTAGTCGCGCACCAACTGCTCGACGTCGCCCTTCTGCCCGCGCACGACCTTAATGCCGTGTCGTTCGAGCACGTTCTTAGCGCCCGTACCCATATTCCCTGCCAACATAACGCGCACACCCTCAGCCTGTAACACTGATGCGATGTTCGACTTGCAACCGCAACCCTCGGGCGAAGGTAGCGTCGAAGAGGTGAGCGAACCATCGGCCTCGATAGCGAAAATCGTGTAGTAGGCACAGTGGCCAAAGTGGTCGTCGACAACGCCGTTGCGCGTCGGAACGGCAATTTTCAGATCAAATTTCATAGTCGTAATTTTCTATTCGAGAAGCACAAAGTTATCACTTTTTTGCCGAAACAGCAAGCCTCGCACGGGCGCTCGCGCACGAAACCGAACCCAAAATGAGGTAAAACTAAAAAATTTAACGTAATTTTGCACCTTGATTTATAACGATTTTCTATGACGAACATTCGCACTCGATTGAAGGGATTATTTGCCCTCACGCCGCTTATTGTATTTATGGTCAGCTACTTGGCTGTATCGCTCATAACGGGTGATTTCTATAAAATGCCCATCTCCGTAGCATTCCTCATCGCCTCGGTTTACGCCATCGCCATCACGCGCAACAAGCCGTTCAACCGCCGTATCGAGCACTTCTCGGCAGGCGCGTCAAACCAAAATGTACTGTTGATGATCTGGATCTTCGTTCTGGCGGGTGCCTTCGCCGAGTCGGCGCGCGCAATGGGTGCCGTCGACGCTACGGTAGCACTGACGATGTATCTGCTGCCTGCGAAATTACTGCCCGCAGGTCTGTTCATTGCCGCTTGTTTCGTGTCGATCTCGGTGGGTACGTCGGTGGGTACGGTCGTGGCTCTGGTGCCCGTCGCTGCGGGCTTGGCCGAGCAGACCGCACTGAATCCTGCGTGGCTCACAGCAATTGTGGTCGGAGGTGCGTTTTTCGGTGATAATCTGTCGTTTATCTCCGACACAACCATCGCCGCAACCCGTACACAAGAGTGCGAATTGAAGGATAAATTCCGCCTCAATGTGCGTATCGTCGCACCCGCAGCGCTGATCACACTCTGCATCTATCTCTTTACCGCCACTGACGTCGCAGCACCCACCCCCGAGCGAATCGAGGGCATTAAAATAGTTCCCTATCTGCTGGTGCTGGCAACCGCCATCTCTGGTCTTAACGTAATGAAAGTCTTGCTGTTAGGCATCGTTTCGACGGGTGTGATCGGCATCGCAACGGGCAGTTTCGGCGCACTCGAATGGTGCACCGGAATGGGGCAAGGTATCACCGGAATGGGCGAACTGATCATCATCACGATGTTGGCGGGCGGACTGCTCGAATTGATCCGCGTCAATGGAGGTATCGACTACCTGATCAACCTTATGACGCGCCACATCAGCGGTCGTCGCGGTGCCGAGGGATCGATCGCGGCGCTGGTCTGTATGGCCAACCTCTGCACCGCAAACAACACCATCGCAATCCTCTCGGTGGGCACCATCGCGCGCGATATCGCCGACCGTTTTGGTATCGACCGTCGCCGCTCGGCCAGCCTGCTCGACACCTTCTCGTGCTTGACACAGGGTGTGCTACCATACGGAGCGCAATTGCTTATGGCTGCGGGACTTACTGGTCTTTCGCCCCTCAATATTATCGGCTATCTTTACTACCCGATAATTATGGGTGCGTGCGCCGTGCTAGCAATTATTCTCCGCTATCCTCGCAAATTCTAAAACACTGAACTATGGTCTGTTATCTCCAAGTCGAGAACCTCACAAAGAGCTATGGCGAACTGTTGATGTTCGATCGCATTTCGTTTGCGATCAACGAGGGCGAGCGCATCGCGATCGTCGCACGAAATGGCGCAGGCAAATCGACCCTGCTCAACCTGATTGCGGGGCGCGATACGGCCGACAACGGTACGATCACTCCGCGCCGCGACCTGCGTGTTGCCTACCTCGAACAGGATCCGACATTCGACCCTGCGCTGACAGTTTTGGAGGCTTGTCTGGGCTCGAATCACGACGATGCGCGTGTGATTGCGGACTACGAACGCGCCATTGCCGACCCCTCGGGTGAGGGGTTGCAGGAGGCGATGGCCGAGATGGACGTACGTGGGCTTTGGGATCGCGAACAGCGTGTAAAACAGATACTTTCGCGTCTGCGCATTGACGATTTTGGTCAACGCGTGGGTACCCTTTCGGGCGGTCAGTTGAAGCGCGTGGCGCTGGCGGGCGTGTTGCTCAGCGAGTGCGACCTGCTGATTCTCGACGAGCCGACAAACCACCTCGATACCGAGATGACCGAGTGGCTTGAAGAGTACCTTACCTCGTCGCGCAGCGCGCTGTTGATGGTCACTCACGACCGCTATTTTCTCGACCGCGTGTGCAGCGATATTCTCGAATTGGAGGACCGCCGCCTCTACCACTATCGCGGCAACTATTCATACTATCTCGCTAAGCGTCAGGAGCGTATCGACACCGCAGCTGCCCAGCGCGAGAGCGACGAGAACCTCTTTCGTCGCGAGTTGGAGTGGATGCGTCGCCAACCTCAGGCGCGCGCTACGAAGGCACAGGCGCGCATCGACGCCTTCTACGACTTGAAGGATCGACTGCAAACCACGCGCACGCAAGGCGCCGTACGTTTGGAGGTTCAGGCGGGTCGCATCGGCACCAAGATTTTCGAGGCGAAGAACGTATGCAAGAGCTACGGAGCTAAACGTATTCTCGACCGCTTCAACTACAACTTCGCACGTTATGAAAAGCTTGGTATTGTGGGAGATAACGGCTGCGGCAAGAGTACTTTCCTGAAACTTTTGATGGGCTTGGAGCAACCCGACAGCGGCTCGATCGAGGTTGGCGAGAGCGTTCGTTTCGGCTATTACAGCCAGCAGGGATTGGAGTTCGACCCCTCGAAACGTGTGATCGACATCGCTCACGACATCGCGCGCGAGATCGACCTGGGCGACGGCCGCCGACTGAGCGCATCGCAGTTCCTGCACCACTTCTTGTTCCTGCCCGAGCAGCAATATAACTACGTAGCAAAGCTGAGTGGTGGCGAGCGTAAACGTCTATACCTCTGTACTGTACTGATGCGCAACCCCAACTTCCTGGTGCTCGACGAGCCCACCAACGACCTCGATATTATGACGCTCAGCGTGCTCGAAGAGTACCTGCGTTCGTTCCGCGGATGCGTGATCGTGGTGTCGCACGACCGCTATTTTGTCGATAAAGTGGCCGAGCATCTGCTGGTCTTCTGCGGCGATGGCGAGATCAAGGATTTCGCGGGCAGCTACTCCGAATATTTGGTTTGGAAACGCAATTTCGAGGCCGCGCGACGTGCTGCTGCGGCTGCCGAGGAGCAACGTAACCGCCCCACTGAGGAGCCTCGACGCCCGAAACCCGCCTCGAAACGACTCTCGTTCCGCGAGCAGCAGGAGTTTGCGGCACTCGACGCCGAGATCCCCACACTCGAATCGGAAAAGGCTGAGCTTGAAGCTCTTCTGTCGTCGGGAACACTCTCGCACGAGGAGCTGACACGCACCGCCGAACGCATTGGTACGCTCATCGACCAGATAGACGAGAAGACGATGCGCTGGCTCGAACTGAGCGAACGAGTATAGATTTTAGATGGGATTTAGGATACTCAGGTCGTATTTTGCGCATTTTTTCGTATATTTGTTCAAAGCAAAAACGACCGACCGTATGACCTATATCGAAATCGACAGCCCCGATCAGCTGGGCTTACTACTCCAACGCGGCACGCGAATCAATCAGTATGTGTTTCGTAATCTGGACTTCACACCCGTCGAAGGGATGGCCGCAAACCGCATTTTCACCGATTGCATATTCCTGGGTTGTACACTTCCCGACGCGATGCACGAAGCTCTCGGCCGCAGTTGTCTGATCTTTCCTCAGATCGACGTGCCCTACAATGTTCATCGCTCGGAGCTCTATTCGCCCGAGGAGCTCTATGCCGGCTACAAGCCCGAACAGCCCGAAACGCAGGCAACGTGCTACGACGGTCGCGTTTACAGTCACTATCTCGCACAGGGCAAAACATCTCGTAATCTGCGCATTACGCTTGCGCGCTCGCTGCACGACCATTCGATCAGCGATGCCCTGCACGACTATCTCTCCTCGTATGACGAGCGCCACCTGGTCGGCATTATGGGTGGCCACGGATTGTTGCGCACAGATGCAGCCTATCACCGCGTGGCGCGCATCAGCAAACAGCTAACCGAGGCGGGCTACCTAATGATCAGCGGTGGCGGTCCGGGTGCAATGGAGGCAACGCACTTGGGCGCTTGGGTTGCAGGCCGCACCGACGAGGAGTTGAACGAAGCGATTGAGCTACTGAGTATTGCGCCCTCGTTCCGCGACGAAGGATGGCTCGCCACCTCCTTCGAGGTGCGCCGTCGCTGGCCGCAGGAGAAGTACGAGAGTTTGGGCGTTCCGACGTGGCTCTATGGACACGAACCCGCCACCCCCTTCGCTACGCACATCGCAAAATACTTCGACAACAGTATCCGCGAGGACGGTATTCTTACTATCGCCAAGGGCGGCATTATCTACTCACCCGGTAGCGCAGGTACATTGCAGGAGATCTTCCAAGATGCGGTGCAGAATCACTACCTGAGTTTCGGTTATGCAAGCCCGATGATCTTCCTCGATAGCGATTATTGGACTAAGCAAATACCCGTCTATCCGCTACTTGAAGAGTTGCTATCGAAAGGTCGCTACAAGAATCTGATCCTCTCGCTTTCGGACGACGAGGCCGACGTCATCGCCGAAATCCGCAAGTTCACAGCAGAATAATTTCTCCACAACCATAAAAATATCCCCGTTCTCACTACGAGCTCGGGGATTTGTATATATTAATTAACTTCTGTTCGACTAGACGCAGGATGCTCCAAGCACCACGCTACTAAATCATCTCCGCTAATAAATATCGAATGTAACAAATTGCCTCTTCTATCAAAATATCTAAAATCTTGAAAAAAATCAGCCTCCTTAATTCCTATAGAATATTCCATAGCTTCAAGATGATTTTTCTTTTTCAGCTGTCCTCTAATAATGGCATCTCGTTGTTCGTTACACCATTCATCATCTAAGTAGGGAATTAACTCATCTTCAACGATAAATTTATTAGAAAGTATATTTTCCTCAAATTCTACTGCGACTAATGTAGTATACTGATCCAACTGCATAGGCAAAGACTTATTTAATTCTATAGCTCTCGCTGATAGTTCTTTGACTATCTCCTTTTTCATATTTGTTTTATCATACTTTTCTTTTGATTCCGACACTAGCACGGTAATGAAACCTCGAAACAATAATATGCCTAAAATAACAACTGCGCTGATAATTACGGACATTGACTTCTTCATAACTGACAATATTAAAAGTTAAACATAAATTACTTCCTCCAGATAGCAACCGTTTAACTCAAAAAAGAAACGTGGATCGCAGCTTATTGCAACGAGGTACGACCAAGCACCTACAAACACATAAGCACAACAACCCACGCCAAGCGGCGAGGGCATTTTTCGTGCCTATTGGTGTGTTTGCTATTAAAATTGGTCGTTTTCGTTGCAAGCCAATAGCCCAAATGCCATCTAATATG
This sequence comes from Rikenellaceae bacterium, assembly GCA_017379895.1. Classification (GTDB taxonomy): domain Bacteria; phylum Bacteroidota; class Bacteroidia; order Bacteroidales; family Rikenellaceae; genus Alistipes. Next base: position 40,035 of record JAFNVH010000002.1, read on the forward strand.
TCCACTGCCTATTCGGACAGATATACAAAATTACAAATAATTCTCCGTTTTCAAAATATATATCTCAAAAAAATAACAAAACCCCAACCTCCGTACTGAGATCGGGGTTATCGTATATATTATATATAGGTATATCCATACGAAGATATACCCACAAAAAAAAAGGAGCAAACCTTTCGATTTGCTCCTTGAAGAGGCGGCTACCTACTCTCCCACTTAAATAAGCAGTACCATCGGCGTTAGTGAGCTTAACTTCTCTGTTCGGAATGGGAAGAGGTGGAACCTCACCACTATAAC
>JAFNVH010000034.1 GCA_017379895.1 Rikenellaceae bacterium
AGCTTGAGTCTTTCGAGCCTGATTTCGTTGTTTACAATGCTTCTAAGGCTAAGGTTGAGAACTACAAGGAGCTGGGTCTGAACTCCGAGACTGCTGTTCTGTTCAACCTGACCTCCCGCGAGCAGGTTATCCTGAACACCTGGTACGGCGGCGAGATGAAGAAGGGTATGTTCTCGATTATGAACTATCTGTTGCCCCTGCGCGGCATCGCTTCGATGCACTGCTCCGCTAACACCGATATGAACGGCGAGAACACCGCTATCTTCTTCGGTCTGTCGGGTACCGGTAAGACTACCCTGTCGACCGATCCCAAGCGTCTGCTTATCGGTGACGACGAGCACGGCTGGGACGATGAGGGTGTATTCAACTTCGAGGGCGGTTGCTACGCTAAGGTTATCAACCTGTCGAAGGAGGCTGAGCCCGATATCTACAACGCTATCAAGCGTGACGCTCTGCTCGAGAACGTAACTGTTGATGAGAACGGCAAGATCGACTTCACCGACAAGAGCGTTACCGAGAACACTCGCGTTTCGTACCCCTTGTACCACATCAACAACATCGTTAAGCCCGTATCGAAGGCTCCCGCTGCAAAGAAGGTGATCTTCCTGTCGGCTGACGCATTCGGCGTACTGCCTCCCGTTTCGATCCTGACTCCCGAGCAGACTAAGTACTACTTCCTGTCGGGCTTCACCGCTAAGTTGGCAGGTACCGAGCGTGGTATCACCGAGCCTACTCCGACCTTCTCGGCTTGCTTCGGTGCTGCATTCTTGTCGTTGCACCCCACTAAGTACGGTGAGGAGCTGGTTAAGAAGATGCAGGCTTCGGGTGCAACCGCTTACTTGGTTAACACTGGTTGGAATGGTACTGGCAAGCGTATCTCGATCAAGGATACCCGTGGTATCATCGACGCTATCCTCGATGGCTCGATCGACAACGCTCCTACCAAGTCGATTCCTTACTTCGATTTCACCGTTCCCACCGAGTTGCCGGGTGTTGATCCCGCAATCCTCGATCCTCGCGACACTTACGCTGAGGCTTCGCAGTGGGAGGTTAAGGCACAGGATCTGGCTGGCCGCTTCGTAAAGAACTTCGCTAAGTTCACCACCAACGAGGAGGGTAAGAAGCTGGTTGAGGCTGGTCCGAAGCTCTAATCGAACGACAAAAACCGAGTTTGAAGCGTAACTATCGGAGGTCACACGGCGTAAAAATAGCCTGAAAGACGCTCGCGCCCGAAAGGTTTGATAGTGGTGTATCGGCGACGCGTTGACCAACAATGGACGAAGTGATAGCTGGGGAAGTGAGATTGAGGAGAGGAGAGCAAGACCGTCAATCATAATCTCTGATCCGAGATCAAACACCCAGGCAACCACAACGTAACGTACAAACTCAAAGAATAAGAAGGCGTTCTTCCCGATAACGGGAGGAACGCTTTTTTAGCACTTGGGGCAAACAAACGCAGCGACAAAATGGAACTTTTTGGAGAATTATTGCTACTTTTGCAACTCTAAACATTGGTTTAACCGCAATCTAAAATAGAATATTATGCCAAAAAAGGGGTTAATGCTTCTGGTGTTGATGCTCGCATTCTGGATAAGCGTAGCGGCACAGCCGGCCAAAACAGGTCGCGAAATGTTGAAGTCGTTGGTCGAACAGTATAGCGAGACAAAGGGTGTCGACGGTATGGTCTACGCCAAAGGAACTGGTCTGGAAATGGTCAAAATGGCGCTTCGCAAGGATTTTGGCAAGGGGTTCATCAAAGGCGTCGATATGATTATCATCATCGATTACAGCAATGCCGACAAGAATGTAGCTGAGGATATCCGTACCCAGACCAACACGCTGGCGAAGGACTACGAGCAGAAGGAGTTGCCGGATGACATTACAGAAGGTAACTATATGCGTAACTACTTCAAACTGAATGACAACAAAGACGCCATTTCCGATATGATCATACTGGCGGAAAATGCAGAGACCAAGTATGTAATCTACTTTGGTGGCGAGATGAGAGGTGAACCCAAAGCAAAATAATAATGAAAAGCCAAAGTAATTGGGAGAGGATGAAGCAATTTTGGCAAAAGACCGCCAACAAAGCAACCGAATGGTGGCAGTGGTTCAATGAAAAGACGCAGTGCGATGGCAATCCTATGTCAAACGCACAGCCGCTCTATCCCAACTGTATGAATTGCGGCACCGAGTTGAAGGGTATGTACTGCCACAAGTGCGGTCAATATGCCTCGGCACCGCTCAATCTGTCGCAGTTGATCAAGGAGTATATTAAAAATATCCTCGTTATCGAGCGCCAGGCACTGCCCACGCTCTGCAACCTGATTTTCCAGCCTGGACGTCTAGCGCAGGAGTTTTGTGCAGGTCGCTATATGTCGTATCTGCACCCATTGAAGCTGCACCTCTTTATTCTGATTGTTCTCTTTGCGCTATTCGCATTCTTCGGCACCGACGAGAAAGTCAAGGGATCATTAACGGAGCTGGCCAACAATAATACCTTCATTTCGGAGCTGACCCTTGTCGGCATACAAGACAACAAGGATTATATGGCAGAAATGATAGCATCGCCCCGCGACACCGCAACAATAGTTGCTCCCCACGCCACCATCAACAACCATCCCGAAATGTTCGATGTGGTTAATGTTGTGTCATTGAGCGGGGAGGAAGACGCTCTTGATACGCTGGTCGTAGTGATGCCTGAATTGCTTGTGAGCGACAGTCTGATGTACGAGCACGAGGGCGTGTTGCACTTCTCGCCCGAGAACAAGGTGATCAACAATGCAATGATGTTCCCCAAATTAACAGAGGCCTGGTCGAAACTTACCTCATTAATATTCGGGCACTTCCCGCTATTGATCCTGCTCACAACACCGCTACTCATAACGGCGATACAGATTATCCTAAGACGCAAAAATCGTTCGCGAATCTTCACGTCGATCTTTTCGCTCTACTATCTGACCTTTATGGAGCTACTGTTCTCCGTATTATATATCGCAGGTATCATCTTCAAATTCGGATACAGCGATGTGCGTTGGCTGGTGATCTCGATCCTGCTAATCTACCTGACCGTAGCGCTGAAACGCGCATACAACATTGTGTCGTGGGTCAAGGCAGCCTTGGCCGCAACGGTAATCAACGTATGCTATTTCGCCGTTTGCATTTTCTTGATATCGTTCATAAGCATCTGCATTATTATCGCCTCTTTAATCTAAGCGAGCTGTGATCAACAACAAATAAAGGGTTGCCCCGTAATGGAGCAACCCTTCTTTATTTCTCTGAGTGGACGAACTATACGAACGGAGCCTTCACCACCTCAGCCTTGATCAGCTTGCCACGGATAACAACCGTAATGGGCGAGCCAACAGCTGCGTGAGCCGCCTTAACATAACCCATACCGATACCCTCGCGCAGCGTGGGCGACATCGTACCCGAAGTCACAACGCCGATTACGTTACCCTCAGTATCAGCCAATTCGTAGCCGTGGCGAGGGATACCGCGCTCGGTCATCTTGAATGCAACCAACTTGCGCTCAACGCCCTCAGCCTTCTGCTTTGCCAGCACCTCGCGGTCGATGAAATCCTTACCCTCGGCGAACTTGGTGATCCAACCTAGACCTGCCTCGATGGGCGAAGTGGTGTCGTCGATATCGTTGCCGTAGAGGCAGAAACCCTTCTCCAAACGCAGGGTGTCGCGTGCACCCAGGCCAATGTTCTTCAAACCGAACTCCTCGCCTGCCTTCCACATAGCCTCCCAAAGCTTGTCGGCGTCCTCGTTGGCCACGTAGATCTCGCAACCACCTGCACCGGTGTAACCCGTGATCGAGAGGATTGCGTCCTTGATACCTGCGATCTCGGTCTTGCAGAAGGTGTAGTAAGCCATATCCTCAACAGCCTCGGGGCACATCTTCTGCACGAGCTTCATTGCCGTCGGACCCTGAATAGCCAGCTGGCAGATCTCGTCCGAAGCGTTGTAGAGCTCCTTACCAGCCTCCATACCGAAAGCCTTACCCTGCTCGCAGATGTGAGCCCAGTCCTTGTCGATGTTCGCAGCATTGACAACCAGCAGATAGGTCACCTCATCGATGCGATAGACCAGAATGTCGTCAACGATACCGCCCTTACCGTTGGGCAGGCACGAGTACTGCACCTTGCCGTCGAACAACTTCGAAACGTCGTTCGAGGTGATGTGCTGCAAGAACGAAAGAGCCTTCGGACCCTTAACCCAGATCTCGCCCATATGGCTCACGTCGAATACGCCCACGCCATTGCGAACGGTAGCGTGCTCGTCATTAATGCCCGAAAACTCGATAGGCATATTGTAACCCGCAAACTCGGCCATCTTGGCGCCAGCTGCGATGTGATACTTAGTGAAAGGAGTAATTTTCATTGTTTTATAGTTTTTAGATTTTAAATTATTCTGTTGTTGTGGGGCGTTCGCGGCGTTTGAGTGCCAGCGAAGGGCAACGCTTGAACTCCTTGGTGCGGTCGAACAGATAGCGGTAGGTCACGTGCTGCTTGTGGCGGTTGGCGCAGACGAACTTCTCGACCATACGCATCATCACGGGATTGAAATCGCCGATCCAGGCCAACTCGATAGTCTTGTAGTGCTGTGTGCCCTGCTCGATCTTCTTCTCGAAGGCGCGCATCATACCCGACTCGACACCCTTGCCCTGCTGCTCGGGTGTAACGCCAAAGATCAGACCGAAAACGCGATCGACCTTGCGCGCAACCTTCAACTCCCACAAGAAACGCAACTTGTTAATGATGCCGAACTTACCGTTGAACTTCTTGATGATCTGGTTGATGTCGGGAATCATAATGAAGAAACCGATCGGCTCGTCGTTGTAGTGAGCGAAATAGACCAGCTCGGGGTCGATAATCGGGCGAAGCGTGTTCATCAGTTGGCGAGCGTGCACTTGATCCATTTGCGGAACACCTGTGAACATCGACCACGCCTTGTTGTAGACCGTGCGGAAGTCCTCGATCACGCGCTCCAAGTCCTCCATTTTGATATGCTCAAAGCGGTATTCGGGTTGCTCCTCCAAGCGCTTAACGCGGGCATAGACCGTCTCGGGCAGCGTTCCCGTAGCGATGTGGCGAGCATAGGTCTGCTGGTTGAAGTAGGTCTGAAAACCATACTCCTCGAACATCTGCTGATAGTAGGGCATATTGTATGGGTTGCCGTAGAGCGGTTCGTGCTCGAAACCATTGACCAGCAAACCCCACCACTGATCGCGCGAGCCGAAGTTGATCGGGCCGTCCATCGCCTCCATACCATTCTCGGCAAGCCACTCGCGTGCCGCATCGAAGAGCATTACGGCCACCTCGCGATCGTCGATTGACTCGAAGAATCCGCAGCCACCTGTCGGTTGCTCGTTGCCGAGCATTGCGGTATGGCGATTGAAGAATGCTGCTATACGACCCACCGACACGCCCTTGTCGTCGCAGACCAGCCAACGACGTGCCGCGCCCTCGTTGAACGAATCATTGCGCGCGGGATCGAACACCGAGCGAATATCATCGTCGAGTGGGCAGATCCACTGCGGAGTCGCTTTGTAGAGGCGTTTAGGCAGGTTGATAAATTCGCGCTCGTCGCGTGGCGAGCTGACGACCTTCAAAGTATAGCTCATAAGTGCGGAATTTTCTTGAAAATCTTAGCAAATATAATGATTATTTTTTACTTTTGTCTGTATAGACGCGATTAAATATGATGGACAACACAATTTATCCGACCCAGAGCGGCGAATCGATGAGCTCTGCGCCATTCCGATTTATGCGCCACCGAATCCATAAGATCCTGCTCGTATGTTGCAGCTACGACGGCTATATTCTCGAAGAGGACGGCCACATCGAGGCCCAGATCAACCAGGAGTATATGGATCTCAATATGAGCAACCCGCCCTCGCTGACGCGCGTCAGCTCGACCGCCGAGGCGTTGGAACGATTGGAGTCGGAGGGTGGTTTCGACTTCATTCTGACGATGTACAACGTGGGTGAGCCCGATGTGTTTGCCTTCTCGCGTATCGTCAAGGAGCGCTATCCGAAGGTGCCCGTAGTGCTGCTGACCAGCTTCTCGAAGGATATCTATCGCCGTATCGAGGAGCAGGACCGTACGGCTTTGGACTACATCTTCTGCTGGCACGGTAACGCCGACCTGATTATCGCCATCATCAAGCTGATCGAGGATCGAATGAATGCCGACAAGGATATCTTGGAGGGTGGCGTGCAGTCGATTCTATTGGTCGAGGACTCGATCCGCTACTACTCGACCTACCTGCCTGCGATTTATAAACTTGTGTTGTTGCAAAATAGCGAATTCCTGAAAGATGCCTACAACGAGCAGCAGCAGATTCTGCGCAAGCGTGCCCGCCCGAAGATTCTGCTGGCGACCAACTATGAGGACGCTGTGCGCATCTACCAGCGATATAAGAGCAATCTGCTCGGCGTGATCTCGGATGTTGGTTTCCCGTTGCGTCCGACCGATCGTAGCTCGGACGAGAAGGTCGATGCAGGTATCGACCTCAGCCGCCTGATCCGCAACGACAATCCGCTGATGCCCATTCTGTTGCAGTCGTCGGAGGAGTGCTACCGCGCAGAGGCCGAGGAGCTTGGCGTGGGATTCATTCACAAACACTCGAAGACACTGCACGAGGAGCTGGCCGACTATATCGGTCAGGAGTTTGCCTTCGGCGACTTCATCTTCAAAGATCCCGTCGATGGTACGCTGATCGGCCGCGCCAAGGATCTGCGCGATATGCAGAAGTTGATTGCGCAGATTCCCGACTCGGTGTTCGAGTACCACACCTCGCAAAACCACCTCTCGAAGTGGCTCTATGCTCGCGGTCTGTTCCCGCTGGCGGCCTCGATTCGTGCCCTCGACCGCGCCCATTTCGACTCGCGCGAGGAGCACCGACAGAAGCTCGTTGCGCTGATCCGCGACTACCGCACAATGCTCGGTCAGGGCGTTGTGGCGAGATTCGATCCCGAATCGTACAGTAGCGCTATCGGTTTTGCCCGTCTGGGCGAGGGCTCGCTGGGCGGTAAAGCACGCGGTTTGGCCTTCATTAACAGTATGTTGCAGAAGTACCACGAGTACAACAAATACGAAGATATCCGAATTCTGATCCCGCGCACGATCGTCATCGCGACCGACTATTTCGACCGTTTCATCAAGGAGAACGGTCTGCAATATGTGGTTTCGACCGAGATGAGCGACGAAGAGTTGCTGTCGGAGTTCGTGGCCTCGCGCCTGCCCGAACAACTCATCTCGGAGCTGAAAGCCTATCTGGCGACGGTCGATTATCCGCTGGCGGTGCGTTCGTCATCGAAGCTGGAAGACTCGCACTATCAGCCCTTTGCGGGTATTTACTCGACATATATGATTCCCAACACCGAGGATAAGAGCCAGATGTTGCGACTGCTGAGTAAAGCGATCAAGAGCGTCTATGCCTCGGTCTATTTCGCTGCCAGCCGCGCCTACATCGCCACCTCGTCGAATCTGCTGAGCGAGGAGAAGATGGCCGTCATCGTGCAGCAGGTGTGCGGTACGTTGGAGGATGGTTACTTCTTCCCGACACTGTCGGGTGTGGCGCGCTCGATCAATCACTACCCAATAGGCGACGAGCGCCCCGAGGAGGGTATCGTCAATATCGCTCTCGGTTTGGGTAAGATGGTGGTCGATGGCGGTCAGACGCTCCGTTTCTCGCCCCGCTACCCGCAAAAGGCGTTGCAGACCTCGACCCTCGAACTGACTCTGCGCGACACACAGCGCGAGTTCTATGCGCTCGATATGCGCCCCTCGTCGTTCCATATTTCGAGCGACGACTCGGTCAATCTGGCGCGCCTGACGGTTGCTGACCACTCGTCGATGCGCAGCGTGCAACACGCCGCCTCGACCTGGAATATGCTCGAAAACACGATCAGCGAGTCGCCCTACGATAAGGGTCGTAAACTGATCACGTTCAATCGAATACTCAAATATGGATCTTTCCCGCTGGCGCAGATCATCGAGAATCTGCTGGCGATGGGTGAGCAGGAGATGCGCTGCCCAGTCGAGATGGAGTTTGCGGTGAATCTCGACGTTAAATCGGGTCAAAAGAAGATCTTCAACTTCTTGCAGATCCGCCCCATCATCTCGACCAACGACGACATCTCGACCTCGTGGGACGAGCATAGCAGCGACGGCGCACTGATCTATGCCGAGCGCGCGCTGGGTGTGGGTGCGATGCACGGCATCTCGGACATCGTCTATGTCAAACCGCAGGCCTTCGACAACCTACGCACCGAGCAGATCGCTGCCGAACTGCTCGCTCTCAATGCGCGTATGCGCGAGGAGGGTCGCGGTTACGTTCTGGTTGGTCCGGGTCGTTGGGGTTCGAGCGACCCCTTCCTGGGCATTCCAGTCAAGTGGTCGCACATCTCCGAGGCGAGGGTTATCGTCGAGTGCGGATTGGATAATTTCCGCGTCGAGCCGAGTCAGGGAACGCACTTCTTCCAGAACGTTACATCGCTCGGAATCGGATACCTCACGATCAATCCTTACGAGGGTGACGGTGTGTTCGATGTCGATCGATTGGACGGAATGGAGGCCGCGGAGGAGGGCGAATTCCTGCGCCGCGTGAGCTTCTCGGAGCCGCTGACGGTCTATATTGATGGTCGAAATAACCGCGGAGTGATCAAAACAGCAAAATAAATTCAAAAAAATCGCCGCCGCGAGTTACAATGTATAATAAAATTTATTAGCTTTGTAGATAGATTAAAATCGCGCAAGCCGCGACAACGACAGAAAACAGACGAATAATCATAAACCTACAAACAACTTTTACTATGAATGTAAACAAACTTATGGCGGATCTCGAACTCCGTCATCCCGGTGAGAAAGAGTATCTTCAAGCCGTACGTGAGGTACTGATGACCGTAGAAGAGGTCTATAATCAGCACCCCGAATTCGAGGCTAATCGTATCGCTGAGCGTATCGTTGAGCCTGATCGTCAGTTCACTTTCAAGGTGACTTGGGTAGACGATAAGGGCGACGTGCAGGTTAATACCGGCTACCGCGTTCAGTTCAATAACGCTATCGGTCCCTACAAGGGCGGTCTGCGTTTCCACCCCAGCGTGAATCCTTCGATCTTGAAGTTCCTCGGTTTCGAGCAGATCTTCAAGAACGCTCTGACTACTCTGCCTATGGGCGGTGCTAAGGGTGGCTCGGACTTCAACCCCAAGGGCAAGTCGAATGGTGAGGTTATGCGCTTCTGCCAGGCATTTATGACCGAGCTGTGGCGTCACATCGGTCCCGAGACCGACGTTCCCGCAGGTGATATCGGCGTTGGTGGCCGCGAGATCGGTTACCTGTACGGTATGTATCGCAAGCTGGCTCGCGAAAATACAGGCGTTTTGACCGGTAAGGGTATGACCTACGGCGGTTCGCTGATCCGTCCCGAGGCAACTGGTTTCGGTGCTGTATACTTCCTGCGCCAGATGTTGGAGACCGCAGGCGACTCGATCAAGGGTAAGGTAATCAGCATCTCGGGCTTCGGTAACGTAGCTTGGGGCGTTGCTACCAAGGCTACCGAGCTGGGCGCTAAGGTTGTAACCATTTCGGGTCCCGACGGTTATATCTACGATCCCGCAGGTCTGGACGAGGAGAAGATCGCTTATATGTTGGAGCTCCGCGCATCGAACAACGATGTTGTTGCTCCCTATGCTGAGAAGTTCGCTGGCTCGACCTTCTTCGCAGGTCGCAAGCCCTGGGAGCAGAAGGTTGACATCGCAATGCCTTGCGCTACTCAGAACGAGTTGAACGGCAACGACGCTAAGATGTTGGTTGACAACGGCGTACAGATGGTTGCTGAGGTTTCGAATATGGGTTGTACTCCCGAGGCTATCGAGACCTTCTTGGAGGCTAAGGTTCCCTACGGTCCCGGTAAGGCTGTGAACGCTGGTGGCGTTGCAACTTCGGGCTTGGAGATGACTCAGAACGCTCAGAAGTTGAACTGGACTGCTGCTGAGGTTGACGCTAAGCTGTTGCAGATTATGTCGTCGATCCACACCGCTTGCTTGGAGTACGGTCGTGAGGGCGAGTACATCAACTATATGAAGGGCGCAAACATCGCAGGCTTTATGAAGGTCGCTAAGTCGATGGTTGAGCAGGGTATCCTGTAATCAAACCCAGAATCTTCACACAACATTTGGCTCGCTCTTTTTCAGGGCGAGCCTTTTTTATGTTCCAATTGTAACCGTGTGAAACATATTTATTGTATCTTTGCACTAAGTATAATTGATAAAAACGCAAATAATGAAACTCTATCGACTGATACTGTTGGGTCTAGCGGCAATGATTGCGATGGCGTGCGATCCCGATGATGGTGATAAAATCAAGACTGAGACCGTAACCTTCTCGAACGCAATGATCTTCGAGAACGGATATATGGACAAGATGAGCTACACCGAAGAGCCCTGGACATTCGTGAATAACTCGGCCGAATATTGGTGGAACGGATTCGCATTCTCGACCCTCAACGACACCAAAACTGCTGGCTATGAGAATCAGTATAGCGTATTCAATACCGCAACACCCACAACATTTGCAGTGGCCTTCTATGAGGTTTATTCGAATACACCTGCCGTTTTCCACGTTTGCGACGGTCAGGTACGACAGCTACGTACGGTCGATGTATGCAACGCTACCTATCCCGCGCTGGCTATCCGCAACGGCTCGAACTTCTCGCGCAAGTTCATCTCGGGCGACTGGTTCAAGGTGATCTTCACGGGTTACGACGTCTATGGCAAGGTGAGTGGCACGGTTGAGTTCTACGCAGCCGACTACCGCAACGGCAAGTCGTACATCTGCTCAGAGTGGACCAAGGTTGACCTGAGTTCGTTGGGCGCAGTGAGCAAAGTAGAGATCACGATGGATTCGAGCGATACGGGCGAGTGGGGCATCAATACTCCCTGCTACATCTGCCTGGACAATCTGGTTTACATCCCGTAGCAGAACGCAAAGGCTTATCATACAATCGGCTACCGAACTCGCATCGGTGGCCGATTTTATTTATGGCCACTGTGAGCGAGGAATTCGGAATGGTTTTTGAGAGGTTGTATGCGGGGTTGCTGAACAAGAGCGGCAACTCCGACCAAAACGCACAATATGTTCAACCAAAATAATCGAGAATGTAGCTATGAGAACTTTGAACAATCGAACTCGATTCTATCAGCAGCCCCGTTTAGTGGTCCACGCCATACGTGTCGAGCAGGGTTTCGCGGGGACAGGCACACCCGTCGCTTTCGACGACGACGAGTACATCGAGCCAATAGATGCGTAAGAATAGAGGTCATTTGGTAGAAAAACTTCGTAGTTTTGCACCATTATGCTGAATGGGAGCTTGGCAAAGTTTGTCAGGCTCTTTTTATTTGTCTATCTTTGCGGCCAGAAAACCCACAACACAAATGCCACAAATCACAATCTATACCGACGGTTCGTCACTCGGCAACCCCGGCGCTGGAGGCTATGGCGTGGTGCTCATCTCACCACCCTATCGCAAGGAACTCAGCGCTGGTTACCGCCTGACGACCAACAACCGTATGGAGCTTATGGCCGTCATTGTTGCGCTCGAAGCGTTGCGTTTCGAGGGTAGCGACGTGGTGATCTACTCCGATTCGCGCTACGTGGTCGACGCCGTGAGCAAGGGTTGGGTCTTCGGCTGGGAGCGCAAAGGCTTCACGGGCAAGAAGAATCCCGATCTGTGGCGACGTTTTCTGGCGATCTATCGACGCCACCACGTACGTTTTGTGTGGGTCAAGGGACACGCCGAGACGGTCGAGAACAATCGTTGCGATCAGCTGGCCGTAGCCGCCGCAAATGGCAAAATGCTGCTTGAAGATGTTGGTTATCAGCCCGAATAAAGTAGACAAATATTTAATATGATTATGGCATATTTATACCTTTTAATCTGTTTGGTGGTTATCGTATTCAGCGCCGATTGGCTCGTTGCGGGCGCTGTGACGATCGCTAAACGTTTCAAAATCTCGGACTTCGTTATCGGAGCAGTTATCGTGGGCGTAGGCACCTCGTTCCCCGAATTGGTGGTTTCGACCATTGGCGCAATCGAGGGTAACTCGGACATCGCAATCGGTAATGTAATCGGCTCGAACATCTTTAACGTGTTGGGCATTCTTAGTCTGACGGCTATCATTATGCCCGTAGCCGTTTCGAAGGAGAACAAGCGTTTCGACCTGCCATTCTGCATCGGTGTTTCGATGCTGACACTGTTGCTTGTCTTCAACTTCTTTGCGGGTGGCGAGACTCGAATCGACCGCATCGACAGCTTTATCCTGCTGATCTGCTTCGCGGTATTTATGTGGCTATCGTTGCGTGGCAACAAGAAAGAAGAGGTTGTGGACGACACCATTATCACCAACAAACAGCTCGCAATCGGCATTGGCAAGGTGATTGTAGGTCTGGGCGCGCTGATCATCGCGAGCCGTTTATTCCTCGACAACGCCATCAAAATTGCCGAGGCGTGGGGCGTAAACGAGGCATTTATCGCCATCACGCTGGTCGCTTGTGGCACCTCGCTGCCCGAGCTGGCAGCGTCACTCGTGGCGGCAACGAAGAAGAATACACAGCTGGCACTCGGCAACATCATCGGCTCGAATATCTTCAATCTCACGTTGATTCTCGGTATCGGTGCACAGATCACGCCACTCACCACCTCGGGCATCACCTTTGTGGACTATGCAGTGATGATCTTTGCCGCTATCATTCCGCTAGTGCTCGGCATCAAGGGTAAGTTGAACCGCTGGGCAGGAGCATTTATGTTTCTCTGCTTTGTGGGCTACAACTTCTACCTGATCTCATCACAGATTGGCTAATAGAGACATATTTAAGCAACCGCAAACTGATTAATTGTGAATTAAAAAAAGCCGAGTTCCTTTTCGGAACTCGGCTTTTTGCATAGTCAGAGGTGCTGATTACATCATACCGCCCATACCACCTGCGGGCATTGCAGGCATCGGATTCTCCTCCTTCTTCTCAGCTAGCACGCACTCGGTGGTCAGGAACATCGATGCGATCGACGCTGCATTCTCCAACGCAACACGCGAAACCTTCGTCGGGTCGATGATACCTGCTGCGAGCATATCCTCGTAGCGGTCGTCGCGAGCGTTGTAACCGAACGCACCCTCGCCCTCCTTAACCTTGTTGACAACTACCGAGCCCTCGCCACCTGCATTTGCAACGATCTGGCGCAGAGGCTCCTCGATAGCGCGCTTAACGATATTGATACCTGTGGTCTGATCCTCGTTGTTGCCTTTGAGGTCCTCCAAAGCAGCCGTAGCGCGGATATACGCAACGCCACCGCCCGGAACGATACCCTCCTCAACAGCTGCGCGGGTTGCAGCCAGAGCGTCATCAACGCGGTCCTTCTTCTCCTTCATCTCAACCTCGGTTGCTGCACCAACGTAGAGAACTGCAACGCCACCGGCCAACTTAGCCAGACGCTCCTGCAACTTCTCCTTGTCGTAATCCGAAGTCGAAATCTCGATAGCTGCGCGGATCGATGCCACGCGAGCGTCGATAGCCTCCTTCGTGCCGTTGCCGTTCACTATGGTGGTGTTCTCCTTGTTCAAGGTCACCTTCTCGGCAGTACCCAACATCTCGATAGTTGCGTCCTCGATCTTCATACCCTTGTCGGTCGAGATCACCATACCGCCTGTCAGGATTGCGATGTCCTCCAACATCTCCTTACGACGGTCGCCAAAGCCCGGAGCCTTGCAAGCTGCAACCTTTAACGAACCACGCAAACGGTTAACAACCAGCGCCGACAGAGCGTCGCCATCAACATCCTCAGCAACGATCAACAACGAACGACCACTCTGAGCTACGGGCTCCAAAACGCCCATCAACTCCTTCATAGTCGAGATCTTCTTGTCGGTGATCAGGATGAAGGGTTTGTCCAACTCGGCCAACATCTTCTCGGTATCGGTGATGAAGTAGGGCGAGATGTAGCCGCGATCGAACTGCATACCCTCAACAACCTCAACGTGAGTCTCGGTACCCTTAGCCTCCTCGACGGTGATCACACCCTCCTTGTTGACTTTGCTCATCGCCTCAGCGATCAGCTTACCGATGTTTGCGTCGTTGTTAGCCGAGATAGTTGCAACCTGCTCGATCTTAGCGATGTCCGAACCTACGGTCTGACTCTGCTCTTTGAGCGATGCAACAACCGCTGCAACAGCCTTGTCGATACCGCGCTTCAAATCCATCGGATTAGCGCCTGCGGTTACGTTCTTCAAACCTACACCGATGATAGCCTGAGCCAGCACCGTAGCGGTTGTGGTACCGTCACCTGCGTCGTCGTTGGTCTTCGAAGCAACCTCCTTAACCATCTGCGCACCCATATTTGCGAAAGCGTTGTCGAGCTCCACCTCCTTAGCTACCGAAACACCGTCCTTGGTCACCTGCGGAGCACCGAACTTCTTGTCGATGATCACGTTACGACCCTTAGGACCGAGCGTTACCTTCACTGCATTGCTCAGCGCATCGACACCCTCTTTGAGCAGTTCGCGCGCCTCAACGTTATATTTAATCTCCTTTGCCATAACTGTTTTGCTGTTTTAATTGATTTAGATAATTGCCAGAATATCGCTCTGACGCATAATCAGATAGCTCTCGCCCTCAACCTGAATCTCGGTGCCTGCGTACTTGCCATAGAGCACCTGGTCGCCTACGCTGACCTCCATCTTAACCTCGGCCGTGCCTGGACCTACAGCTACAACTTTACCTGCGAGGGGCTTCTCTTTTGCAGTGTCGGGAATATACAATCCACCTGCGGTCTTCTCCTCTGCCTGGTTGGGCAGAATGAGAACTCTGTCTGATAACGGTTTTACATTCATCGTTGTTCTTATTTTAGATTTTTGTTAGTTTTCTGCTTTACGAGTAACATCTATATCAATAGGTATGCCAAACCTCGATTGACACGTCGAATATGCCAAAATGCGACGCACCGCAATCAGCCGTCTGCCACTTTGTCACACTTGGCGCTCTATCGTCGGCCACCCTTCTTGCCTTTCGCGGGCTTGCCGCCGTGCGAGGGCTTGCCACTCTTGCCTCGGCCACCGTGACGCTCCGAGCCCCAGCTGTTGCCGCCACGCTCGAAGTAGCTCCAATCGAAGGTATCATTGCTACGCTCGGTGGTTGCTCGCTGCGCCTTGGATGCGGGCTTGCGCTTGGGACGCTCCATATGCTCGCGTTCCTCGGCAAAGGCCTCAGCTGCAGCACGTTCGGTCGCCGTACGCTCCTCGCGTGCGGGACGCTCTTTGTGCTCCTTACGCTCCTTGCGAGGTTTCTCGGCGCGCGCTCCCTCGGTGATCTCTGCCACGGGGCGCTTGCCCTTACGCAGTTTGTTCAGTCGGCGCACAACCTCCTCGGCGTCGGTGTAGGGCACCGTAACGAACGAGTAGCAGTCGGCAACCTTCACATCGCTGATATTCTTATCGCGCAGGTCGCACTCGCGCTTCAACAATCCGACCAGCTTGCGACCATCGAAACCATCTTTGCGACCAATCGAGAGGAACAGACGCACCGTACCGCGACGATCCACCGCAAACGAGCGAATCTCGGGATATTGCTTCTCGTCCAGTTCGTTCTTGAAGGCCATACGCAGCAGTGCCGCCATCGCCACCTCGGGCGTATAGTCGCCCATCAGCTCGATAGCCATATCGGTATAGGTTACGTAGCTGTCGCTCTCGACCACCTCGGCCATCTCGTCCTTGATGCGCTTGCGTTTCATCGCCACGATATCCTGCGGCGAGGGCAACTCCTCACGCTTGATATCGACCTTGATGTCGCGTTTCAGGTAGCCAAACTGGCGGAACTCGGCGGGCGAAAGGAAGGTAATCGCCGTACCCGCATTTCCCGCGCGACCCGTACGACCAATGCGGTGCACGTAGCTCTCCGAGTCCTGCGGCAACGAGTAATTGATTACGTGTGTGAGGTTTACGATGTCGATACCACGCGCCGCAACATCCGTAGCCACCAGAATATTGGTCTGGCGCGCCTTGAACTTTTTGAGGATCTTCTCGCGCTGCGCCTGCGACACATCGCCGTGCAGACCCTCAGCCGCATAGCCGCGCTCCTGCAAGCGGTTCGAGATCTCATCCACCGAAACCTTCGTGCGACAAAAGACAATGCCATAGAACTCCGTCTGCACATCGACGATTCGGGTCAGCGCATCGAACTTATCGCTCTCGCGCACCTCGAAGTAGATCTGATCAGTCAAATCGGCCGTAATCTGCTGCGCCTCGACGCGCAACAGCTGCGGCTCACGCATATACGACTGCGACAGACGCACAATGCGCTCGGGCATCGTCGCCGAGAACAACAGCACTCGACGCTGCTCGTTCATCGCCGCCATAATCGCCTCAATATCCTCGATGAAACCCATATTGAGCATCTCGTCGGCCTCGTCCAACACCATATAATTGATCGACGACAGATCGAGCGAGCCGCGACCAATATGATCCAGCACACGACCTGGCGTACCCACCACGATATCGACACCGCGCGACAGACGACGCAACTGCTCGCCAATCGACGCACCACCATAGATCGCCGTCACCGACACTCGCTTCTCGTGGTTGAACGAGATCAGCTCCTCGGTTACCTGCAACGCCAACTCGCGTGTCGGCACCAATATAATCGCTTGAACGTGACCTGCTTTGGGCGTTAGCAACTGCAACAACGGCAGACCAAATGCCGCCGTCTTGCCCGTACCCGTCTGCGCCTGCGCGATCAGATCCGTACCTTCGCCCAACAGCGCGGGAATGGTCAGTCGCTGGATCGGCGACGGGCGCTCGAAACCCTTAGCCTCGACCGCACGCAACATCTGCTCGTCGAGTCCCAACTCGGCAAAGGTCAAGTTTGTTTCGGTAGTTTTATTCTCTTCCATTTTCATTAAGTTCATACAAGCAAAATAAGGGTGTCTGCAACAGACACCCTAAACATTATCGTCGGAGCGCACTTGTTCGGCACCCCTCCGACCGCACAAAACTCGAATTAGAGCGAGTTTACGTGAAGCTGAACGCTGCTCTTCAAGTTACCAGCCTTGTTCTTGTGGATAATGTTCATCTTAGCCAACTTATCCAACATCGAGCTTACCTTCGGCAGCAATGCC
>JAFNVH010000035.1 GCA_017379895.1 Rikenellaceae bacterium
GATACCAGCACAACATCTTTGCCCTGATTGCGCAAATCGCTGAGCTGACGCACCAGTTTCTCGATCTGCTCCAGATTCAGTTTTCCGTTTTTATGGGTCAGCGCGAAATCCTTATAAACGCCGATCATCTTTGTTGCCTCCTCGATAGCCTCCTCCTTAGTCTCATGAGCAGTGTGACCCTCCTGCCACAAGAACTCAGCCGTGCGCAGGAACAGACGGGTACGCATCTCCCAACGAACTACGTTAGCCCACTGGTTGCAGAGAATCGGCAGGTCGCGGTACGACTGGATCCAATTCTTGTAGGTGTTCCAAATGATGGTCTCCGAGGTAGGACGTACGATCAACTCCTCTTCGAGCTTAGCTGCGGGATCGACCGTAACACCGCCATCGGGGCTATTCTTCAATCGGTAGTGAGTCACAACGGCGCACTCCTTAGCGAAACCCTCGACGTGGTCCGCCTCACGCGAGAAGAACGACTTGGGAATAAAAAGTGGGAAATATGCATTCTGGTGACCGGTAGCCTTGAACATCTTGTCCAATGCCTCGTGCATCTTCTCCCAAATAGCGTAACCGTAGGGCTTGATTACCATACAACCACGCACAGCCGAATTCTCGGCCAGTCCAGCCTTCACGACCAGATCGTTGTACCACTGCGAGTAGTTCTCCTCGCGGCGTGTCAAATCTTTTAATTCCTTTGCCATTTCTAAATATTATCTACTTTTCAATTGTTACCATTTGATTGAGCCTCAGGCCGAGTGCAAAGGTACGTCTTTTTTTGCAATTATGATATAAAATCTCTATCTTTGACCAAATAAATTGGACGGTTCAACCGCCAAAATGGACGCTTCGACGGCAATTGTGCTACACAATGCAACATTTTGCCCCATTTTTGCGTCTATATAATAGACGGCAACGATCATCAGCCGAAAACTCGGCGTGGTTTTCGCCCGAAAATTACGATGAAATTATTGGAAATGAAGACAATTTTTAATGGAGCTATGAGGAACATCTTTACAATCGCCATCGCGCTGTTCGCAGTATCGATGCTCGGAGGGTGTACGTCGGCCCTCTATTCCGGTTACAACAACGACGACTTGTATGCAACTCACGACCGCGAGGCAATCGCCAAATCCGAGGCTGCCGCTCACGCCGCACACTACGAAGCTCTGGCTACACAGGCCGAGGCTCGTCGTGCCGAGTATGAGGCATTGGTAGCCGCAGCTGAGGCCATAAAAGGTGATAAGGACTATAACGTAATCTCGAATCCGAACGATCTCGATTACACGAGCGTCGTAGCTGACACCTACGAAAGCGCCTACGCACGTCGTCTGCGCGGATTCGACTCACCATACTACAATATGCCGTCGAGCTACTACAACCTGCGATATAGCGGCGCTTACAGCTTCTTGTCGGCATACGATCCCGCGTTCTATAACATCATCGTAATGGGCGATCAGGTATGGGTCGAGCCTAAGTACATCACCTCGATGTTTGGCGGCTGGGGCACCTCGGTCAACTTCTCGTTTGGCTGGCGCAACCCGTGGAGCTATTACTACTCGCCGTGGTACTACCCCTCATCGTGGTATTGGCGCCACTACTGCTGGGATCCGTGGTATGATTCGTGGTACGGTATGAATTGGGGATTCGGCTGGCGTCCTCACTACGATTGGTGGTGGCCGCACTATGGCCCGAATCACGGTCCAGCTCACGGCCCCGTTCACAAACCTTCGCAAGGTGGTGGTGGCGGTGGCAATGGTCACCCGACTATAATTCATCGTTCGCCATATCGCATTGGTAGTACAATCGGTGGCTCGTCACGTAACGGCGCAACTGTGGGTGGCGGTAGCTATCGCAATCGCAACAGTAGCGGCGTATCCAATACGAACAACAAATCATCGAATAGCAATGGCACTCCGAGTCGCTATCGCAACAGTTCGTCGCGCACTTCATCGTCATCGCGCTCATCATACAGCTCTGGCAGCTCATCACGCTCGTCAGGCAGCAGTTATAGCGGTGGCAGCAGCCGTTCATCGGGTGGCGGTGGCGGTTACAGTAGCGGTGGTGGCAGCAGCCGTTCGACCGGAGGTAACTACGGCGGTGGCGGCACCACAACACGCGGTAGATAGCAAACCAACTGGTGGTTTAACATTACATTGATTTACCTATTAAAAAACGAATTTAAGATGGCAAATAGATATTTCATTGCAACGCTCTGCGCCGTCGCTCTCTCGATCGGAGCCTCGGCACAGACCTTCGGTGGCCTGACGCTGGGTCAATCGGAGTTCTTGATCACCGATATGGTGCAATATAGCCAATTCTCGCCAAACTACGGCACAGCACGCTCGACAGCTATGGCAGGAGCCTTCACCTCGCTCGGTGCCGATCTGTCATCGATGTCGATCAACCCCGCAGGTTTGGGTATGTATCGTACCTCGGAGGCAGGCGTGACGCTGGGTATGAACTTCAGCTCGTCGAAGTTCAATATGCCTTATGGCGACAATTCCAGCAACGAGCTTTCGGTGAACAACCTCGGTGCAGCGTGGAATCTTTACCAAAGCTCGGGGCCGCTGACCAGTTTTACGTTCGGTTTCGGCTACAACAAGCTGGCCGATTACAACTACCATTTGTCGGCTCGCACACCCAACAGCGTTGCGTCGATTGCCGATATGTTCGAGCAGCTTTTGGGCGGCACCCCACAATCGGTTTTGTCGACCGATAACGTCTACGGCGTAACCAACCAATACCTTTGGGGCGCAGTGCTGGCTTACAAAAACTATTTGATTGATCCCGATCCGGATAGCGGAACGGAGTATATCACAACATCAATTGCTCCCAATGCATCGGTTGAACACCTCTCGCAGGTCGAGAGCACGGGCCATATGGGCGAGTTCAACTTCTCTGGTGGCTTCAATATGCAAAACAAGATCTACTTCGGTTTCACGATTGGCATCGTTGAGTTGCAGCACAACAAGAGTGTCTACTACGGTGAGAAATACACTAATAACGGCTTGGTTTTGAACGATTCGGGCAAGGTAATCGGCATCGACCAAACACTCCCGTCGGACATACCTCTGATCTCGACCGATTACAATCAGCGTGTTGCGGTCAATGGTGTAGGCATCAATTTCAAGGCAGGTATCATCTACCGCCCCACGTCGAGCCTGCGTCTGGGTCTTGCATTCCACTCTCCGAGCGCAATGGTCATCGATCGCAGATACCAGGGTCAGATGTTCGTCAAGGGTTTCGATGTCCCAAATGACCAATACGTCGATAGCGACTTGCTCGTGCAGTACACTGATGAGTTGTACTCGTCGTGCGAGTACTACACTCCCCCTCGATTGATGCTCGGCGCATCGTACACTTTCGGCCAGAAGGCGATCCTGTCGCTGGATTATGAACACACATGGTACAATGGTATGGCTCTCGATCTGAATGCTGGCCACGTCGCAAAAAATGAGTACAAGAATGCGATCAGAAACAATTTCAAGGGCGCAAGCACATTGCGTGCAGGCTTTGAAGTACGCCCGATACCGCTGCTCTCGCTCCGCGCAGGTGTTGCATATTACGGCTCGATGATGAAAGATAAGAACGCTATTTTCGACAATCCGATTGAGAGTACAACAGCGAGCACCTCGTTTGGTTTGGGCCTGAATTTTGGCAGATGTGTGCTTGATTTTGCATACGTTTTCCAGAACACCCAGCTCTCGACCTACGATCTGTTCTACTACCAGAATGAGTCGGGATCGTTCACCTCGGCAAGTGGCGAGCTAACGGGCAACCTACATCGCCATCAGGCAATCTTGACTTTAAGCGTTAAGATGTAAGTCGCAGAGACAGATAGGCAAAACAATACCCGCACTCGTTACTGAGTGCGGGTATTTTATTTTGCGGCTATTCAAGGCAAAAAAAGAGCGACAGAGTAAACTCTATCGCTCAAACATTGGCGGAAAGGGAGGGATTCGAACCCCCGGTACAGTTGCCCGTACACCGCATTTCGAGTGCGGCCCGATCGACCACTCCGGCACCTTTCCTTTGAAAAGCGTTGCAAAGATATGCATTTTTTCGTTAAGTTGTATCACTTAGATACAAAAAAATGCAAAAAAGAGTGCATTTTACAGTATATGTACTGAGAATCAATCGATTGCAAACAGCGAAATATGCTATTTAATTGACGCCTGAATCAGCCCAGCGGTAATAATAGCACCAGGAACACCCACTAACATTCCAACTTCCGAGGGTATTCCTAAAAAATAGAACACAATAAGCACGGCTGCTGTTGTCATCAGTCCCCAAAAACCGATGCGCCCGACCTTGCGAGAATCCATCTTCTGGCGATCCTTCTCCGAGAGCACGTTGATCAAATCGGGTCGAAACCTGATCAGCACCGCACACATAGCAATAATCACCGCGCAAAGAATGTATATATACATAACTCAAATATTTTCACCATAACAAATATACGAATTATGGTTCAGAATACCAAACTCTACCGCACCTTCAGCCATGCTCGGGGATTTGTTATATATAATATATAGGTATAGTTCTGGCTGGCAGATAATCTGTGGCAAACTCTCCAATCTGGCAATCCTATCCGTGAAATACACCACAAAAAAAAGGAGCAAACCTTTCGATTTGCTCCTTGAAGAGGCGGCTACCTACTCTCCCACTTAAATAAGCAGTACCATCGGCGTTAGTGAGCTTAACTTCTCTGTTCGGAATGGGAAGAGGTGGAACCTCACCACTATAAC
>JAFNVH010000036.1 GCA_017379895.1 Rikenellaceae bacterium
CTGCGCGTCTATATGGTCAAGGTGAGTTGCGAGCAGAAGCCCTATCGCAAACTGCTGATGAACGCTTGGGGCGCCAACGTAATCCCCTCGCCCAGCACCACGACCCGCTTCGGACGCGACATCCTCGCCAAAGACCCCGACTGCGCAGGTAACTTGGGTATAGCCATTTCGGAGGCTGTCGAGGTGGCATTGGAGCACGGCGAGCATACGCGTTACTGCTTAGGCAGCGTGATGAACCACGTGCTGCTGCACCAGACGATCATCGGCGAGGAGGCTCTGCGACAGATGGAGATGGCGGGTGAGGAGCCTGACGTTGTGATTGGTTGTTTCGGTGGCGGCTCGAACTTTGCGGGTATCGGTTTCCCGTTCCTGCGCCGCAACCTCACCGAGGGCAAGCGCACCCGCATTGTGGCTGTCGAGCCCACATCGTGCCCCAAACTGACACGCGGCGAATTTCAATACGACTTCGGCGATACGGCGGGTATGACCCCGATGATGCCGATGTTCACGCTCGGACACTCGTTCCAACCCTCGAATATCCACGCCGGAGGTCTGCGCTACCACGGTGCAGGCAGCATCGTGAGCCAGCTTTACAAGGATCGCCTGATCGAAGCTCAATCGGTACCTCAACTCGAAACCTTTGCTGCGGGTATGATGTTCGCCAACAGCGAGGGCATAATCCCCGCACCCGAGTCGTGCCACGCCATCGCGGTAGCCATTCGCGAGGCCCAGCGTGCCAAGGAGGAGGGACGAGCGAAGACTATTCTGTTCAATCTGTCGGGCAACGGAATGATCGACCTCTACGCCTTCGAGCAATACTTCGCCAACAAACTGACCGATTACGACCTGCCTGAGAGCGAGATTCGCCGCTCGATCGACCAATTGGATAAAATAATTAGGTAGCTAGCGAGAATATCGTTACGTAAAATCTGCTAACTTTGTGGAGTAAAGAATTTCGAAAGATGAAACGAATTCGAATTACCGTTATGCGCATCACGCGCTATGAGGATCTGATGGCGCAATATGAGAATCCGATCGAGCACGCGTGCGATATGCGCCTCGGGCAGACATTCATCGTCGAGAACGGCGAGCGCCCCGCGGCGATGTGCGAGAGCGCGTGGCAGACACTGCAACCCTTCGTGCGCGAGCTGGCGGAGGGCGGTGGTAACTTTTTCGATGGTTGGATGCGCAACCCCCATTCGGCAATGCTCTCGTGCAACGACGGCTTCCGCCCCGTGAGTTTCTATGTTGAAGTGATTGAATAGTTTACCGAAATGAGAACGAACATTTATAGAGCGATGATTGCCGTGTGCGCGCTGTTCATCGCCACCGCAGTCGGAGCGCAGGAGCGCACCCCGTTTTTTGTGCAGATTGCCGACCCGCAACTCGGCTTCATAAACAAGGGCGACGACTTCGCGCCCGAGCAGGAGCGAATGGAGCGTATCATCGCAAAAGTCAATCAGTTACAACCCGATTTTGTGGTCTTTGCAGGCGACTTGGTGCATCGAGCAACCGATGAGGCTCGCGAGGCCTTCGATGCGTTGTGCGCTAAGTTCGATAACTCGATTCCGATCTACTTCCTGCCAGGCAACCACGACGTGGGTAACGACGCCACAAACGATGCCATTGAGCAGTTCATCGCGCACTACGGTCACGATCGTTTCGTGCGCAAAGAGCACGCCTACTCGATCGTAGGTTACAATTCGTGCGTCATCAAGGCCGAGACCGACGCCGAACCAAATGAATATCGCTGGTTGCGTAAGCAGCTGCGACGTCTGCCGCGCCGCCGCCCGATGATCGTCGTTGCTCACCACCCTATCTTCGTCAATGACCTGAACGAGAAGGTTACATACGAAAACCTCACGCCCGAAATGCGCGCTAAGTATCTGGCTCTGTTCGAGCACTTTGGTGTCGACCTCGTGCTGGCAGGGCACCTGCATATGTGCGCACGCGGCGAGTATCACGGTATCGAATTGGTCACTTCGGGACCCGCAGGTCGCACGCTCGGACGCGACGGATCGGGCATCACGATCGTCACCGTCGAGGGCGGTAAACCCTCGGCTACTTACTACGAGATTGACGAAATCCCCACAGCAATCGATTAATCGAAATTTTTCCGAGATCATTGTTGCGATTATTCGCGCACTTTTCGCTACCTTTGCAGCCTGAAAAAAACGAATACAATGGAACAATCGCAATACTACAACGAATACGAAGAGAAGTTGCAGATCGAACTGCTCAAACTCTGCACCTCGCACGGCATGTTGGAGGGTACGTTGCTCGCCTCGGACGACATCGACGAGCGCTGGAACGACTACGCCTCGCACTATATGGCCGACTCGGTGAGCCAGATTAACACCTTCCCCGCAGCCGCAATCGCGTGGGCAGGCTATGTCGGTATGGCCGTTGCACACCGCTGGGACGAGGATTGGGAGAAGTACGCCAAGGAGGAGTATGAGGCTCTGCACGGCGAGCGCGGTTTCGACGATATGGACGAACATATCGTGCAGCACATTCTGGGTCTGACGCTCGAATCGGAGGAGGCTACCAAGATCGAGGATATGATGCGCAGTTGCGCACATATGGCGATGACGCTGATCCGCCGCGAGCAGGTCGAGGGACAGAGCACCAAAGCCTTCTACATTTTTGCACGAACGGCCAAAGTGTTATTCCGCATCGGTGCCGCGTTGGAGTTGCGACGTTTGGGTTATCGTTTCGAAAAAGTAGATATGGGAAATCAGCCGCTTTACTCGTAATGAGTAAGCGGCTATTTTTTTCGCAAAAAAGGGCCGCGAAACGGCTCAATCGTCGAAAAAAATCGTATCTTTGTACGAATAACTGTCGGCGTGCGCGCGTATGCAGCCGCTAACACCGTAAAAGACACACGCTTACGGTGGATTTATTATGAAATAATATTTACAAAATACATACTGAACAAATGGCAAATCTTACGAATTCCAAGAAGAAAGTTGTTGTGCTGGGCTCGGGCGCACTCAAAATCGGCCAGGCCGGTGAGTTCGACTACTCAGGCTCGCAGGCTCTGAAAGCTATGCGCGAAGAGGGTATTCAGACCGTACTGATCAACCCCAACATCGCAACGATCCAAACCTCGGAAGGCATCGCCGACAGCGTCTACTTCCTGCCTGTAACACCCCACTTCGTTGAGGAGATCATCAAAAAAGAGCAGCCCGACGGTATTCTGCTCGCATTCGGTGGTCAGACCGCACTGAACTGCGGTACGGAGCTCTACCAGAACGGTATTCTGCAAAAGTATGGCGTCGAGGTACTCGGTACTTCGGTCGAGGCTATTATGGCAACCGAGGACCGCGATCTGTTCGTGAAGAAACTCAACGAGATCGACGTTAAGACCCCCATCTCGCAGGCCGTAGAGTCGATGGAGGACGCAATCGCTGCCGCTCGCAAGATCGGTTTCCCGATTATGGTTCGCTCGGCATACGCTCTGGGCGGTCTGGGTAGCGGTATCTGCCGCAACGAGGAGGAGTTCGTAACGTTGTGCGAAAGTTCGTTCGCTTACTCGAAGCAGATTCTGGTCGAGGAGTCGCTCAAAGGCTGGAAGGAGATCGAGTTCGAGGTTATCCGCGACCGCAACGACCACTGCTTCACCGTAGCAAGTATGGAGAACTTCGACCCGCTGGGTATCCACACCGGTGAGTCGATCGTGGTGGCCCCCACCTGCTCGCTCGACGAGGGTGAGTTGAAGATGTTGCAGGAGCTCTCGGTTAAGATTATCCGCCATATTGGTATCGTCGGCGAGTGTAACGTTCAGTATGCGTTCAACTCGGATACGGACGACTACCGCGTTATCGAGGTTAATGCACGTTTGAGCCGTTCGTCGGCTTTGGCATCGAAGGCTACGGGTTATCCTCTGGCATTCGTTGCTGCAAAGTTGGCGCTGGGTTACACTCTCGACCAGATTGGCGAGATGGGTACTCCCAACTCGGCATATAAGGCTCCCGAGCTGGACTACCTGATCTGCAAGATCCCGCGTTGGGACTTGACCAAGTTCGCAGGCGTATCGCGCCAGATCGGCTCGTCGATGAAGTCGGTGGGTGAGATTATGTCGATCGGTAAGTCGTTCGAGGAGGTTATCCAGAAGGGTCTGCGTATGATCGGCCAGGGTATGCACGGTTTTGTCGGCAACGAGAACCAGCACTTCGATGATCTGGACAAGGAGCTGTCGAATCCTACCGACCTGCGCGTGTTCGCTATCGCTGAGGCCTTCAAACAGGGCTACACGATCGAGCGTCTGTTCGAGCTGACCAAGATCTCGACCTGGTTCCTCGAGAAGTTGAAGAACATCTTCGACTACTCGATCGTACTGGGCAGTTTCAACTCGATCGAGGAGATTCCCGCTGAGGTACTTTTGAAGGCAAAGCAGTTGGGCTTCTCGGACTTCCAGATCGCACGTTTCGCAGGCAAGACCCGCGAGAATATGCACAAGCAGGCGCTGGCAGTTCGCTCGATTCGTAAGAAGAACAACGTACTGCCTACCGTTAAGCGAATCAATACAGTTGCGTCGGAGCACCCCGAACTGACCAACTATCTCTATATGACCTATGACGGTCAGGATCACGACATTCCGTTCTTCAAGAACGAGAAGTCGGTTGTGGTTCTCGGCTCTGGTGCATACCGCATCGGCTCGTCGGTTGAGTTCGACTGGTGCTCGGTGAACGCAATCCAGACCGCTCGCAAGTTGGGTTACAAGTCGATCATGGTCAACTACAACCCCGAGACCGTTTCGACCGACTACGATATGTGCGACCGTCTGTACTTCGACGAGTTGTCGTTCGAGCGCGTGATGGACGTTCTCGACCTCGAAACACCGCGCGGCGTGATCGTGTCGGTAGGTGGTCAGATTCCCAACAACTTGGCAATGAAGCTCTACCATCAGGATATCCCCGTGCTGGGCACCTCGCCCCTGTCAATCGACCGCGCCGAGAACCGTCACAAGTTCTCGAGTATGCTCGACCAGCTGGGTATCGACCAGCCCGCATGGAAGGAGCTCACCGATATGAAGGATATCTACGAGTTTGTAGATAAGGTTGGCTACCCCGTTCTGGTACGTCCTTCGTACGTGCTTTCGGGTGCAGCGATGAACGTGTGCCACAACCAGGATCAGCTCGAGAAGTTCCTCGCAGCTGCTGCCGAGGTATCGAAGGAGTACCCAGTAGTGGTTTCGCAGTTCTTGCAGAACGCTAAGGAGATCGAGTTCGACGCTGTGGCTAAGGATGGTGAGGTTGTTGAGTACGCAATCTCGGAGCACATCGAGTTTGCAGGCGTTCACTCGGGTGACGCTACGCTCGTATTCCCGCCCCAGAAGATCTACTTCGAGACGGCTCGCCGAATCAAGAAGATTAGTCGCAAGATCGCTAAGGAGCTGAACATCAGCGGTCCGTTCAATATTCAGTATCTGGCTAAGAACAACGACGTGAAGGTTATCGAGTGTAATCTGCGTGCGTCGCGTTCGTTCCCCTTCGTTTCGAAGGTTTTGAAGCGCAACTTCATCGAGACCGCAACCCGCATTATGCTCGATGCTCCCTATAACAAGCCCGATAACAACGCATTCGATATCGATTGGATCGGTGTTAAGGCGTCGCAGTTCTCGTTCTCGCGTCTGCACAATGCTGACCCCGTACTGAGCGTCGATATGTCTTCGACCGGTGAGGTTGGTTGCATCGGCGACGACTTCAACGAGGCTCTGCTTACGTCGATGATCTCGGTTGGTTACTCGATCCCCGAGAAGAACATTATGGTTTCGTCGGGTGACGCTAAGTCGAAGGTTGATCTGTTGGAGCCCTGCAAGGTATTACAGAAGTACGGCTACAACATCTTCGCTACGAAGGGCACCCAGCGCTTCCTCGGCGAGCACGGTATCGAGGCTACAATCGTAGATTGGCCCGATGAGGGAGAGGTTGGTCTGAACGTGATGGACATGATCTCGAAGCACGGTTTCGACCTGATCGTCAACATCCCGAAGAACCACACACACCGCGAGCTAACCAACGGCTACAAGATCCGCCGCGCTGCGATCGACCACAATATTCCGCTGATCACCAACGCTCGTTTGGCAAGTGCCTTCATCAGCGCTTGCTGCGAGTTGAAGGGCGAGAAGAATATCCAGATCAAGAGCTGGCAGGAGTACAAGATGTAATCCCACAACAAACGCAATAGAGAGGGCTACGCCAAGGCGTGGCCCTTTTTATACCTTAATATAAATAACGAATATGGCAGAGCACCTCGAAATAGCCGCCGGCAACAAAGCGGAGCGTTACGCACTACTCACCCGACAGATCGAATCGGTCGTGGCGGGCGAGAGCGATCAGATAGCGCGTATGGCAAACATCGCGTCGATGATCCACCACACGTTCGGATTCTGGTGGACAGGATTCTATCGCGCCGATGGTAACGAACTGATACTCGGACCATTCCAGGGACCGCTGGCGTGCACACGCATCGCCTTCGGGCGTGGTGTGTGTGGCACAGCGTGGCGCGAGGAGCACACGATTGTGGTGCCCGACGTCGAGCAATTCGAGGGTCATATCGCGTGCAGCTCGGCCTCACGTAGCGAGATCGTGGTGCCAATCCGCACGAACGGCACAATCATCGGCGTGCTCGACATCGACAGCCGCGAGCTGGCCACCTTCGACGCCACCGATCAGGAGTGGTTGGAGCGAATTGTAGAGCTCTTAGTGGCCTAAAAACTACCCTACCACCACTGCCCTCCACCCGAACGATAATCCGAAAGGCAAGTCCCGTTTCGACTCGCCCGCAGACTCCATTTTGACCAACTACGCCGACAGATAAAACAGCAAAGCGGGAAGAATTTGCAAGAAAAACATTTTTTTCGGACTTGCAAGTCGGAGCGTTAAATCACTAACAGCCAGATATTACGCTACTCACGAGGCGAGTAAATTACGCCTCGTAGCGTCATTTTATCACATCAAACCGCAAAAATGACCAAAAAATCGGGCTATTTTGAATAAAAATTTAAATCTAAACCTCACGTGATTACCGCGCTATAAAACAATAAGTTAAAGCCTGTTACAAATGGGTTCGGCAAGCGTAATAATCCGATGATAAGACAAATAGCGGGGGTTAAATTTTCATAATTGGAAAATTATTCGTACATTGCACCCCTAAATATTGATTAGCAAACAGATTTTGGGACACAATTCGACATTTAATATTATTAATTTCTAGTTTAAAATTTTTAACAATGAAGAACTTTTTACTTAAAGTTGCTCTGATCGGCGCTATGTTCGCTGGTCTGGCTCTGACGGGTTGCGAGACCGCTGACCCGATGGAGAGCGTTGCAATGGGTGCAGAGGTTACTTCGACCAGCTTGACTGGCGTAAGTGTTAAGGTGATGACCAATGGCATCAGCGAGTACGCTTACACTGTTGCTACTGCTGGCGCAACGAAGCCCACTGCTGACGCCGTTTTCGCTAACGGTACCGTTAAGTCGTTGGAGTACACCGACGGTGAGGACGCTTTCACTGTAGCTAACTTGACTCCTGAAACCGATTACGTAATGTACGTAGCAGGTCGTTCGGGTAACAACTACTACCCGATGGTATTCGAGTTGAACTTCGCAACTAGCATTATCCCCGCTTCGATGACTGCTGCTGTTGTTGAGACTGCTACTACTGCACAGACTCTGAGCGTAGAGGTTAACACCGTTAAGATCAAGGCATTTGCTTATGCTGTAGTTGCAGCTGAGGATGCTGGTGACAAGACTCCCGCTGCTGACGCTGTGTTCGCAGACGGTACTATGGTTGAGTGCACCGACGGTGCTCACAAGTTCACCGTAGAGGCTTTGTCGCCCAACACCGAGTACGTAATCTACGTAGCAGGTTTGCTCAGCGAGGCTGACGAGAATGGTAACAACCAGCCCTACGAGAAGGTATTGGTAGTTAATGCTGCTACCGGTGACTTCACCGAGGAGATCACTCTGTATGATGTTGAGGGTCGTTCGTTCAAGCTGCACGTTAAGCCCACACTGACTGATCCCGCAAACGTTATCAAGTGGGGTACTTGCGACATCTTTATGTACAATATGAACCAGCAGCCCGACTTCGATATGCTGAACCTGAACGATGATTACTACGGTAACTACTTCCAGGGCGATACCACTTTGGTATTCGACGAGGCTCACGGCTACGTTTGGAGCGACGAGATGGGTGACTACATCCAGTACTACGAGGCAATCGTTCCCGGTCAGCCCCAGTATCTGGCTCTCGGCGAGTTCAAGTACGAGGAGGACGAGGACGTTCACGGCCGTTGGGGCTGGGGCGGTGGTTACTATATGCCTTTGATGGATCAGGAAGGTTATATGACTGCTTACTACGATTCGTGGATGACTGGTGAGACTCCTAACGAGAACGACTACTGGACTGGCTACCACAAGCAGATCAAGTTCCAGACTAAGGCTCCTGAGGCTCTCGACGCTAACCTGAACATTGACCTGAGCGGTTTGCGTCCCAATGGTGGTGCGATCCGCATCAACACCAACGGTAACGCTGACCGTGTAACCGTTATGTTGCTCGATCCTATGACTTACGAGCAGGTAATGCCTTTCCTGGATAACAATACCGACTACTTGCAGTGGTTCACCTCGTCGTACATTGGTTATATGATGGTAGGTGCTCAGACCTTCGCAGGCGCTAACATCGAGTTCGAGATGACCGACTTCTTGTGGGAGGTTGACAAGGATTCGAAGTACTACCTGATGGTTGTAGCTGCTAAGGACGCTGTTGCAGGTGCGCTTGACGCAACTTACCAGCAGTTCCAGATGGCTGAGGTTACTCTGCCCGACTACACTCTGCCCGCTCCCGTTGTTGAGATCACTCCTCTGGAGTCGACCGAGCAGAATACTGTAGCATTCAACGTTAAGTGTACTTCGCAGGACGCTGTTGAGGGTGTTTACGCTGCTAACTACGCTCGCGATTGGGCTGAGGCAGGCTTCGATGAGAGCTTGGTTGAGGCTTTGGATTACTACGGTAACGAGCTGACCGCTGACGATATCGCTCAGATCAACTCGGCTGAGGGTATGATCTTCGAGTTCTGGTCGCGTGAGGACGCTGTTACCAAGTTGGCTGTAATGTTGAAGAACATCGAGGGTCTGGCTGGCGAGCCCGTTGTGGCTGAGGCTAAGTCGCTCCGCGAGCCCAACAAGACTCCCGTTACTTCGGAGTACTTCACTTCGCTCGACGGTGATTGGACTGCAACTACCACTATCATTAATAAGAAGTATGTAGGTTACGATCCCGACACCTACGAGTCGATCTACGAGGATGTTCCCTCGACTAAGACTTGGAAGGTTACTATCGGTGATGTTGACTATCCCGCAACTCTGAGCGACGACGTATATCAGACTTGGTTTGACGCTACTCCTTACGACACTAAGGAGGCTGTTGACGAGCAGTACGCATTGTTCAAGGAGGCTGTTGACAACTTCAACGCTAAGACCGCTGGTCAGAACCGTATCCTGTTGAACGGTTTCGACGTTCAGGTTCCCAACTACGAGGGTTCGCGCACCTACTCGCACTATGCATCGCCCTTCGAGTTGTGGTCGTCGGATAGCTACAATGGCTACGACAACGCATCGCCCGTTTGGGACTTCGGTCCGAAGTGGTATCTGGAGGTTGCTGAGGACGGTACCGTTACCGCACCTTTCAACGTGAACTACTTCGCTCCTATTACCGCTTGGACTGAGTACCACTATGACTTCTATCTGGCTGGCGTAGCAAAGACTTCGTTCCTGCCCTACGATCCCGCAAACGGTGAGAACGCACACTTCCCCGTTGAGATCGCAGAGGATGGCAACACCATCACCGTTAAGGGTTGCGTATTCCAGGGTGAGAGCTTCTATCCCAATATGGGTTACATCAGCTACGGCTCGTTCTCGCTGGGTAGCTGGGGTACTGTAAGCGCTGACATCGTTCTGACCCGCGGTTGGACCGAGGCTGGCGAGCAGGAGACTGCTGCAGTTGCTCATAGCGGTATCAAGTACGAGAAGGCTAACTACACTTCGCTCTACAACGTGAAGCCCGCAAGCAAGATCAAGTCGCACACCGTTGTTAAGGCTCTGCCTACTTACGAGAAGGTTGAGATGAAGGTGGTAAGCGCTGACGAGTTCAAGGCTAACGTTGAGAAGCTGCGCAAGTCGCTGAAAACTGCTGCACGTAAATAATTTACGTTCTATACTCTTAAACCAAACAGTAACTCTCCGCGAGGGGAGCTACTGTTTGGCTTATATAGCGAACACCTAAATTAAAACAAAAATATCTATGAACAAGCTGTTATGCTTGGCAGTTGCACTCGTTGCATCGCTGACCGTGTCGGCTCAGCAACTGCCCGACGTCAAAGTCGAAAACGACGCAGGTAAAATGATCTCTACTCGCTCATTGGTGGGTAAACCGATGATCATCTCTTACTGGTCGCTGGCGTGCAAACCCTGTATTCAGGAGCTCAACGCAATGAACGATGCTCTGGAAGAGTGGCGTGAAGAGGCCGACTTCGAGGTCGTGGCCGTTTCGGTTGATGACGTGCGATTGAAAGCCCGCGCTAAGGCAAAAGCCGCTTCGATGGGTTGGGATTTCATCTGCCTGTTCGATGCTAACCAAGCAATGAAGCGCGCTATGAACGTGTCGCTGACGCCTCAATCGTTTGTGGTTGATGCTGAGGGCAATATCGTCTTCTCTCACTCGGGTTATACGCCCGGCAGCGAACAGTTGCTGTTCGAGAAATTGCTCGAAACCATCAAAAAATAGTCAGCGATGAAACGTATAGCATTGGTTCTGACTGCGTTGGTTGCAGCGCTGACCGCCTCGGCTCAAATTCAGTTTGGCGAGAAGGGTGGCTATATGACCATCGGTCTGGAATCGAACAATATTCTCTACGTCGACGACGCAAAGCTCGGTACGACCTACCCCAGCAAGTTCGGCTCGAACGACTACCTTAAAATCGACTACGTGAAGGGTCGTTTCTCGGTCGGCGTGCAGGGCGAGGCCTATCTGCCTGCGTTGCAGGGCTATGAAGACCTGCGCAATAACGGCTACGACAAACCGAAGGTGATGCTGGCGTCGAAGTACATTCAGTGGCAGGACGCAAACTACTCAGTGATGGTCGGCGACGTCTATGATCAGTTTGGTAACGGTCTGGTCTTCCGCAGTTTCGAGGACCGTCAGTTGGGTGTCAACAACTCGATCGAGGGCGGTCGCGTAACGGCAACATTTGGTAACATCGTGTCGGTGAAGGCTCTGTTCGGTCGTCCAAGGCTGTATAGTAGCACAAATGGCTACTCGACAGGTTGGATCGGTTCGCAGTATGCACGTTCGACTGTTGGTGGTGCCGACCTGTCGGTATCGCTGTCGGATATGTGGGACAGCGAGGAGCTGATGCTCTCGGTCGAGGGTAGCTACGTGAATCGTCGCGAGCGTCTGGACCGCGAGCTCAACGGTATGAACTACGGTACGGACTACTTCCCCTACTTCGAACTTACGTCGCCCGATCTGAATATGTATTCGGCTCGACTGAACCTCGACTACAAGGGTTTCACCCTGCGTGGCGAGTATGCAGGCAAGGGTAAAGACATCAGCTCGGGTGCTGTGTTGGGTAAGGCAGCCGAGGGCTCGGCCGTTTTGGCTGAGTTGGGCTATAACGTTGGTGGTCTGAGCATCTCGGCTCAGGCGCGTCGCTTGGAGATGATGGGTACTCCCCTCTCGCTCTATGGCAACATCGGCGTTATGGGCAACACGCTGAACTATCTGCCCGCGCTGACCCGTCAGCACACCTATATGTTGGCGGCGCTGAACCCCTGCCAGATGAATGCCGAGGGTGAATTGGCACTCCAAGCCGACGTCTACTACACCCTGCGCAGCAAGCAGAGCCGTCAGCGCTACTGGAATTTCCACGCCAACTTCTCGACGTCGTACACGTTGAAGGGCTACCAGACGGCAAGCGGCAAGCGCGAGTTGTTGTGGAGCGATGTGAACGTAGACGTTGAGCGTCAGTGGAATAAGCAGTGGAAATCGACCCTGATGTTCTCGCGTCAGCAATGGAATACCTCGCACGGTCAGGGTCCCGCACTGCCATCGACAACCTATGCGTCGAACATCTTCGTTGGCGATGTGATGTACAAGATCAACAAGAAGTTCTCGCTGCGTATGGAGGCTCAGTATCTGCTTTCGAACGACTACGAGGGCGACTGGGTAGCTGGTCTGATCGAGTTCAACTTTGCGCCCCATTGGAGCGTATTTTTCAGCGATATGTACAACCTCGGCACGACCAAAACCAACTACTACAACGGTGGTTTGAGCTTCACGCACAACCGTACCCGTGTACAAGTCAGCTATGGTCGCAACCGCGCAGGTTACGTCTGCTCGGGCGGTGTATGTCGCTACCAGCCCGCCTATACGGGTGCAAGTCTGATGTTGACGACGTCATTCTAACAGTTTAATAGATAACAAGTTAAAAACAATGAAAAAGTTTTTTAGTATAATCGCGATGATCGCAGCGGTGACTGTAATGGGCGTTTCGTGTGATCCTCCCCAGCCCACTCCCGAGCCTACGCCCGAGACATTGACCGCAAACGTTACTCCCTCGGAGATCACCGCTGACGGCGAGTCGAAGGCCGTATTCACGGTGAAGTATGGCGACAAGGCTGTATCGAACGTGAAGGCTTACGTCAATGGCGTTGAGACCGCGTTGAACAACCTGACCTTCACCACCAAGACTGCAGGCACCTACAAGTTCTACTTCTCGTACGAGTGGACTACGGGCAAGACCGTAAAGTCTAACGAGGTGAGCGTAACGGCTAAGGCAGCACAGGCTTCGGGGGACTCTTCGGGTCTGACAATGAGTGTCGATAACACTATCATTCAGGTCAATAAGGGTCGCGCAATCTTCACCATTAAGCACAATGGCAAGGTTATCGAGAGTGGCTATAAGATGTACCAGAACAGTACCGAGACTTCGCTGCCTACCACCGAAGTAACCATCGATGGTAAAAAGTACAAGCAACCCTACTTCGAGAGCAAGCAAACGGGTACCTTCTCGTTCTACGTGACCTACAACATCACCGAGAGCACCAAGAATACCCCTATTTCGGTTCAGGTAAACAACGACGCTATTCCTGATCGTACTACGGACCCCAATCCGTCAAGCACTTCGTTCAAGCGTCGCGCTATGGTAATGCAGTTCACGGGTACGGATTGTGGCTTCTGCCCCTACATCATTGAGCCTCTAGAGACTATGGCAGCTGATGCAGCTTACAAAGATAAGTTCTCTTGGGCCGCAATCCACACTTTCAACCCTTTGAACGACCCCGCAGCTCCTCGCAACTCGGAGGATCAGCAGAAGTTGGGTTCGACCTTTGGTGTCTCGGGTTATCCCACCGTATTGGTTGATATCGGCACTTTGGTCGGCAACTCGAATAACAACATCGCTCTTAACCTCGCTAACTTGAAGAAAGCAGTTGACAACTCGGTTGCAAACGCTCCATCGGCAGGCATCTCGGCAGCAATGACTCTCGACGAGAATAACCGTGTGGTTACTGCTCGTGTAAGTGTTAAGGCTAAGGATTCAAAGGTTTACCGCGTAAGTATGTGGTTGCTCGAAGACAACATCAAGGGCGCACAGAACGGCAGCTCGACCATCAACACTCACGACCACGCTGTTCGCTACGTGGCTCGCGGCACCGATGGCTCGGTAAACTACATAGGTTACGAATTGAACGATGGTAAGGCTATGAGTGCAGGACAGATTGCAGACTATGTCTTCACGATCAACATTAAAGATCAGACGGTTAAGTTGGCTAACTGCAAGCTGATCTTCTTCGTTACCACTTCGACCGGTAACTCGTACACCGTTGTGAACTCGGTTGTGAGCAAGGACCTCAAAACAGCAGTTCCGTTCGAGTACAAGAACTAAGCAAACGGGGAGCAACTCCCTGAATAAAGAAAACGACCTTCTCTCGAAAAGGGAAGGCCGTTTTTTATTGTGGTTATCTGAGATTTAGATGCGGTCGAGAATACGCCTCACGGCAGGGATTCGTAGTACAGGCAGTAGCGCCCACGCGGGCAGAACGGCACAGATTGCCGCCTCGATCTTGGTCAGCACACCAGGCAGGCACCTGCGGCGACCGCGATGCATAGCTCGCAGAGCCATACGTGCTACCTCCTCGGCCGAGAGCATAGCGCCCAAACGGCGCAACCAGCGACGCGCATTGTCGCTAAGCGAATAGAACGGAGTGTCGACAGCCGACGGATAGACAGTCGTAACGGTTACCCCCGCGCCACGCAATTCGTACCAGAGCGACTGCCCGAAACTGCGCAGGTAGGCCTTCGTTGCGGCATAGTGCGAAATCGTGGGATATGGAGTCCACGCTGTCACCGACGACATCAGCACAATGTGACCATCACCCCGTGCGCGCATCGCAGGCGCAAACACTTGACAGAGTTTGGTCGGTGTGGTGCAATGCAGGGCAATGATTGTATCTATACGCGCAGGATCGGTGCGTTCCAACTGGTTGAAGAGCAACATTCCCGCATTATTGATCAGCACATCGACCTCGATCGCGCGCTCCTCACAGAATGCAAATATCTGCTCGGCTGCCGTCGCCTCCGCGAGGTCGATCGTCAGCGGCACAACCTGCACACCGAACTCCGCCGTCGTAGCCTCTGCCACACGACGGTTCTCTTCGTCGCGGTTGCTCACCACAACGACGTTGCGACCCTCAGCTGCCAACTGACGCACATACTGCTCGCCAATACCCGACGAGCCACCCGTAACCAATGCGTAACGTGCCATTGCTAATCCTCGTCGTCGTAATAGAGGTTATCCATCAGTGAATCAAGCTCGCGACGCTCCTTCTTTGTCGGGCGACCCGTACCGCGATCGCGCACGATAAAGATCGTTTCGCGCGGCACATTCAACTTATCCAACTCCGATTGGGGCGTGATGTCGGCGGCATACAGAGGCACATTCTTGGCGGGCTGGCGGCTCGACACCAATTCCACAACGCGATACTGATAGACCACAGGCATCTTCTTGACCGAGATCACGTCGCCCACCTTCACCTCGCGCGAGGGTTTGGCGTAGGAGTCGTTCACCAGCACGCGATTGGTGCGGCAAGCGTCGGCAGCGTCGCTACGTGTCTTGAACACACGCACAGCCCAGAGCCATTTATCGAGTCTAACGTCCATCGTTACTTAACCCAGATCACCTTGTCCGAATCGTCCTTCTCCGAATGGGGTGCAACCTCCTGCGCGGGGTAACCCAGCGCAATGAAGCACAACGGACGCCACTCGGCAGGAATCGGCAGGAACTCACGCAGATACTCCTCTGCCGACTTACCCTCGGGCTCGGCTTTGAGCTGCGGACGGCCGTTGATGTGCACCCAGCACGAACCCAAACCTGCATCGGTTACAGCCAACTGCAAAATGGTAGCCGAGATCGAACAGTTATCAACCCACAGATCAGTCACCGACTCGTCGCCCGCAACCATAATCGCCATCGGGCAATCCTTCATAAATGCGGCACCATAGTCGCGCATCTTCGAGATACGCTCCATCATTTCGCTGCCCTCAACGACCATATATCGTGTCGAACGTGTATTGCGCGACGAAGGCGCAGTGAAAGCCTCTTTGAGCAACGCCTCAACCACCTCGCGCTCAACGGGGCGAGCGTCAAACTTACGAATGCTGCGACGCACGTGCAATAACTCCTTTAATTCCATAGTTTTGTTGTTTTTTACGGTTTACTTTTGTGCAAATGTAATGAAAATTCCGTCAAAAACCTTACCTTTACAATCTGAATCTTAACACATACGCAATATGGAACAACAGGTAACGGCCGCAATGATCTACGATTTCGACGGCACACTCTCACCGGGCAATATGCAGGAGTACGATTTTATTCCCGCTATCGGCAAGAGCAATAAGGAGTTTTGGCACGATTGCAACGAGCTGGCTCGCGTGCAGGACGCCGATATGACCCTCACTTATATGGCCCGAATGATCCAAGAGGCTCGCAGCAAGGGGCTTTCGCTCAAACGTGAGGCATTTCAGGAGTCGGGTCGTCGCATCACGCTCTACGAGGGTGTCGAGCAGTGGTTTGCGCGCATCAACGCCTATGCAGCCGAGCGCGGCGTGAAGATGTTGCACTACATCAACTCATCGGGCATCAAGGAGATCATCGAGGGTACGCCTATTGCCGGTGAGTTCCGCAAGATCTACGCCTGCTCGTTCCTCTACGATGTCGACGGTATTGCCTATTGGCCCGGCGTGGCAGTCAACTACACCAACAAGACGCAGTTCATCTTCAAAATCAACAAGGGTGTCGAGTCGGTCTTCGATGCGACGCTGGTTAATCAGTATATCGAGGAGAGTAAGCGCCCCGTACCATTCAAGCGTATGATCTACGTGGGCGACGGTACGACCGACATCCCCTGTATGCGTCTTGTGAAGAACTTCGGTGGTCACTCGATTGCGGTCTACAACCCCAATAAGCAGGGTGCTCAGAAGGGACTCTCGTCGCTCATTCACGACAACCGCGTGAATCACGTCTGCCCTGCTGATTACTCGGCAGGCTCGGACATCGACACCGTTGTCAAGACCATTATCGACAAGATTGCAGTCGATTATCGATTGCAGCAAATGGAGGTTGTTAAATAATTTTTCAAACGCGCTATGAAACTGATTTTTGCAACAAATAACACCCACAAAGTCGCTGAGGTACAAGCAGTTCTTGGCGACGAATACGAGCTCGTGACCCCGCGCCAGATGGGCATTACGGAGGATATTCCCGAAACGGCCGCGACACTCGAAGGTAACGCCCGCCAGAAGGCGCGTTACCTCTACGAGCGCACGGGCTTGGACTGCTTTGCCGACGATACGGGGCTGGAAGTTGATGCGCTGGACGGTGCCCCAGGCGTCCATTCAGCTCGCTACGCCACCGACGGTCACGACTTCGAGGCCAACACCCGTCTGCTACTCCACAACATGGAGGGCAAGGAGGATCGTCGCGCTCGTTTCCGCACGGCGATTATCCTGATTGAGGGCGGCGAGGAGCACCTCTTCGAGGGTCGCGTCGAGGGCGAGATCACCCACGCACCTGCGGGTTGTGGCGGTTTCGGCTACGATCCCGTTTTCCGTCCCGAGGGCTACGAGCTGACCTTTGCCGAAATGTCGGCCGACGAGAAGAA
This sequence comes from Rikenellaceae bacterium, assembly GCA_017379895.1. Taxonomy (GTDB): domain Bacteria; phylum Bacteroidota; class Bacteroidia; order Bacteroidales; family Rikenellaceae; genus Alistipes. The sequence goes on from JAFNVH010000036.1 coordinate 17,228, forward strand.
TGCAATCTCGCACCGCGCCCGCGCAGTGGCTAAGTTGGTTGAATATCTGAAAGGCTAAGAGTGAAGCAATTACTATTGATTCTCGTGGCGCTCGTGGCGTTTTGTGCGTCGGCGTCGGCTCAGCTCTACGTCGTCAATGGCGAGGAGTATTCGGCCGAGCAAATGCGCCGTATCGACCCCGAACGCGTCGAGAGTACGGAGCTCGTTCCCGTCAACGACAGCATTATGGCGCTCTACGGCGAACGTGCGGCCGACGGCGTGATCATCGTGAAGCTCAAACACGATGCCGAGCCTCGCTTTTCGGTCGATTCGCTCTCGTTCCGTGAGTGGGTCGAGCGCGAGGTTGAGTGGGGCGACGATGAGCCTGCGGCGAGAGTTGCCTATCGCTATGTGGTTGGAACTGACGGTCGTGCGCGCCTTACCGAGTTGATCGAATCGACCGACAATCGCCTGCGCCAGCGTGTTGTGCGAGCGGTCAAACGCGCGCCGTTGTGGACGCCTGCCGAGCGCGAGGGTCAAGCGGTCGAGGTCGAGCAGGTGCTCGTCATCGAGCTGCCCAAAGGCAAACGTCTGCGCGGTAAGCAATTCCTGATTCAGTTGTAGAAACGATCGTTGCGAATACCCTCTTTTCGCAAAAAGTTGGCATTTTTCTTGCAGGGGGGGGATTTTTCCTATCTTTGCAAAAACCACTAAATCAAACTACTATGAAACACATTCTCACACTTTTGCTGTTGGTAATGCAGATAGCAGTTTGCGCAGCCCAGCCCACCGCTCCGCTGACCAACCCCACTGCCGAGAGCAAAGTGCTCTATATCGTGGCGGATAGTTGCGAATTCTATATTAGTAGTGCCTTTTTTATATCCAAGAAATATAAGGACAATGCGACCTATTACACATTGAATATCCCGACCAAAAACGGCATTTTCGTAATCGGTTGCAAAGAGGAGTATGTCATTGATGGTAACAAGGCGCATTGGCCGATAGAGCGTCTGTTTCCCAAGAGCGACTTGGACAAGATGCCGGTAATACGAATGAAGGATTTTGCCAAAGGTAAGTCACTCAAACAGCTACAACGTGCCTACAACAAGTGGCAGGAGGAGTATGACTACGTCTTTGTTACCAAGTGTTATAATCCTGAATACGACAAGCAAGAGCGTATGCTGGCAGTTGATAGCTACATACACAAACCAACAAAAGTCAAGTATCCGCACTACCCCATTGATTCGCTGACAAATGCGATCGAGCGGGGAGTACGCATTGTGGTTATCGACTCGAACAAACCCTACGCAAAAAGAGTTGTAAAAGATACAACATTTGTCAGTTATGCGTATGGAATCTATGCTCGTATGTTTGGATATAGCATCGCTGATCGCAATGGGGAGAAGAGCCGATATAGTTTCCTGCAAACCCAAGAGAACATCTATCCGTTCGAATATGCGAATGTATTTACTATCGACCGAAAGCGATTTCAATGGGATAGCGATGTGGCTCTTGATCTCAGCAAACTCGGTGAAACCCACGACATCAAAGATATTTGGTCAATAATAGCTACGTTCCGCAAAGGGCACATAGTCTATTTCATCGATCGCGCCGAGATAACCAAGAATACAATCACGGTACGCACGTGCAATACGCTTCTCTTTACCACGGGAGGTTTCGGCGGCATCAGAAAAAAAAGTAACAAAACAAAGTAACAACCGGACGCCTGCCGAGCAATTTATCTTGCTGAAAATTTGCGCTTTGGGAAAAATTAATTACCTTTGCGCCCGCAAGCATTTATGGGACGTGCGGAAAATCCGTGTCGTTGAGTGATGCCCAAGTAACTTAAACACTTATTACACAAGATGAAAACTATTCAGATTGCAGCCGTTAAGCGTGATGTTTACGGCAAGAAGGCCAGCAAGGCTGTTCGTCGCGAGGGTATGGTACCCTGCGCTATCTATGGTGGTGAGGAGACCGTACACTTCTCGGTTGAGGCTAAGGCTTTGAAGCCCCTGATCTACTCGCCCAACTCGTACATCGTTGAGTTCGACGTTGAGGGTAAGAAGGAGATCGGCGTTATGCGTGAGGTTCAGTTCCACCCCGTTCGTGAGCAGATCCTGCACATCGATTTCTATCGCGTTCAGGAGGGTAAGCCCGTTGCTATCGACGTTCCCGTACGTCTGACCGGTAACTCGGAGGGCGTTAAGGCCGGTGGTAAGCTCGTTCTGAGCAAGCGTAAGATCCGTGTTAGCGGTATGATCGAGAACCTGCCCGATGAGCTGGTTGTTGACATCACTACCCTCGGCGTTGGTAAGTCGATCTTCGTAGGCGACTTGCAGTACGAGAACCTGACTATGCTCACCCCCGCTACTACCGCAGTTTGCGCAGTTCGTGTAACTCGTGCTACCCGTGGTGCAGCAGCAGAGCAGCGCGGTAAGTAATTAACCGAAACGACAACTCCTTAAACCTTTATCGAGTTGAAATATCTGATTGTAGGGCTGGGAAACATTGGCGCCGAGTACGCCGAAACCCGCCACAACATCGGTTTCAAAGTACTGGACGCCTTAGCTGAGGCGTCCAGTGCTGTTTTTAGCTCCGCACGTTACGGAGCCGTAGCCGAGTGCAGACACCGCGGCCGTCAGCTCATTTTGCTCAAACCGTCGACATATATGAACCTGAGCGGCAAGGCTGTACGCTATTGGCTCGATGCGGAAAAGATCCCCGTCGAAAACCTGCTCGTAATCGTTGACGACATCGCGCTGCCGTTCGGTCAGCTGCGTATGCGCACCAAAGGCAGCGACGGCGGCCACAACGGCTTGAAGAACATCAACGAGCTGCTCGGCCACAATAACTACTCGCGTATCCGCTTCGGTATCGGAGGCGACTTCCCGCAGGGATTTCAGGTCGATTACGTGCTGGGCAAGTGGACCGACGAGGAGTGCAAGGCTATGCCCGAGCGCGTGAAGGTAGCCGTTGACGCCATTCGATCGTTTGTATCGGTGGGCGCGGCGATGACGATGAACACCTTTAATAAAAAGTAGTGATGGCGACGCGAGGTACACACTCTCTGCTCGAAACATCGTTCCAGCGCGAGCTGATCGAGGCGGGTTGCGACGAGGCGGGACGAGGCTGTTTGGCAGGCTCGGTCTTTGCTGCGGCGGTGATCCTGCCCCCCGATTTCAGCCACCCCCTGCTCAACGACTCGAAGCAGATGAGCGAGCGTAACCGCGACCTGTTGCGCGAGGTGATCGAACGTGAAGCCATCGCGTGGGCAGTCGAGGAGGTTACGGCCGAACGCATCGACCAGATCAACATTCTGCACGCCTCGTTTGAGGGTATGACATTGGCTATCAGGCGATTGAATCCACAGCCTGAATTTCTGGCGATCGACGGCAATCGTTTCTACACCTCGCTGACGCTGCCGTTTCAATGCGTCGTGAAGGGCGATGGCAAGTATGCCAATATCGCTGCGGCGTCGGTGCTGGCGAAGACTCACCGCGACGAATATATGCGTCGTATTGCCGCCGAGTTCCCCGAATATGGCTGGGCAAAAAACAAGGGCTACCCCACACGCGACCACCGCGAGGCAATTGCCCGCCACGGACTGTCGCCCTACCACCGCCTGACCTTCAACCATACGGCAGGACAGTTGGAACTATTCTAAAGATTAAAAGCCACCCTCTTCGGGTGGCTTTTTTGTTGCGTTCTGCAATCACCTGTCACACGTGCCTCAGCACCACCTCGCGACCAAGCCACACCATCAACAAACCGAGGGCAAAACTCAGCACGGCATACAGACCGAAATAGAGATATTGGCGATGCTCGATCAGCGTCAGCATATCGTGCGAGAACGACGAGAAGGTCGTGAAACCACCACAGAAACCTGTGATCAGCAGTGCATTCATCGCCGCGGTGATCAGTGTCGTGCGCTCGGCATATCCAAACAAAATACCTATCACAAAACTACCCACCACATTCACCACGAATGTTCCCCACGGGAATATCGCAGCACCGAGCGCCGTACACAAGCGCCCCGTCAGGAATCGCAGGCAGGTACCCAGGAAACCGCCCGTACCCGCCAGAAGCATCATTTTTATCATATTCATAATCGAAGGTTTTTATCGGTCAATGCTCCAACAAAATTAATACCGAAACGCCAAATTTCAAAATCGGTTGGCATACTCTTTGCCCCGCATCGAGTACACAAAGTTCACAATCTAAAACTTTCAATTATGCATTTAACACCAAAAGAGATTGACAAGCTATTGTTGCTGTCACTCGGCGCGATTGCCGAACGACGTAAGGAGCGCGGCCTGAAACTCAACCATCCTGAGGCAGTTGCCTACATCACATCAGCAGCGTTGGAGGGTGCACGCGAAGGCAAAACGGTCGAGGAGGTGATGACCCTCGCTGCAGGCGTATTGACGCGTAACGACGTAATGGAGGGCGTGGCCGATATGATTGATCTGTTGCAGGTCGAGGCCGTCTTTACCGATGGTTCGCGCCTGGTAAGTATCCACAAACCTATCAAATAGAAACAACTATGGCAACGAAAAACAATACCCCCAATCCCGCCTCGGCACTCTATGGCACAGACGCAGGATTCGCTCCCGAGCAACCCACTCCGATCGGTGGCGTCGTACTTCGTAGCGAAGATATCGAATATAACGCAGGTCGCCCGACGACCAAACTGACCGTACGCAACACGGGTGATAGGCCCATTCAGGTCGGCTCGCACTTCCACTTTTTCGAGGTCAACCGCTACTTGGAGTTTGACCGCGATGCAGCTTTTGGCACCCACCTCAATATCCCCGCTACGACGGCCATTCGTTTCGAGCCGGGCGACGAGCGCGAGGTCGAGGTTGTACCCTTTGCCGGCAAACAGCGAATTGTCGGATTCAACTCACTTGTAATGGGTTACGCGGGCATCGAGGACGATCCGGTTTACTATCCGTCACGCATTGCGGCTATCGCCCGAATGCACAAACGAGGCTTTGCCTGCTGCTGCAACAACAATAAGAACTCTGAAAAACAATAAAGATTATGGCAAAAATTTCGCGTCAAGAATACAACAATCTATTTGGCCCGACCGTGGGCGACAAAATCCGCTTAGGCGATAGCGATCTCTATGTCGAGATCGAGCGCGACCTGCGTGTCTATGGCGACGAGGCGGTCTACGGTGGCGGTAAGACAATCCGCGACGGTATGGGTCTGGCAAATACGATCACCTCGGAGGAGGGTGCGCTCGATCTGGTGATCACCAACGTGACGGTCATCGACCCGATTCAGGGTGTGGTTAAGGCCGACGTGGGTATCAAGAACGGTCGCATTGCTGGTCTGGGCAAGGCAGGTAATCCCAACACGATGGAGGGTGTTTCGCCCGAGCTGATCACGGGTGCGGCGACCGACGCCATTTCGGGCGAGCACCTGATCCTCACAGCAGGCGGTATCGACGGTCACGTACACGTCATCTCACCCCAGCAGGCCTACCACGCGCTAAGTGGCGGTATCACGACGCTCTTTGGCGGCGGTATCGGTCCCACCGACGGAACTAATGGAACCACAATCACTTCGGGTCGCTGGTCGATCGAGATGATTCTGCGTGCGTTCGAGGGGCTGCCCATCAATGTCGGTCTGCTCGGCAAGGGCAACTGCGCCACCGCACGCCCGATGATCGAGCAGATCGAGGCTGGTGCGTGCGGTTTGAAGATCCACGAGGATTGGGGTTCGACACCCGCCGCTATCCGCGCTGCGCTCGGCGTTGCCGACAACTACGACGTGCAGGTTGCGATCCACACCGACACACTCAACGAGAGTGGTTTTGTCGAGGATACGATCGCCGCAATCGACGGTCGCACGATCCACACCTACCACACCGAGGGTGCAGGTGGCGGTCACGCGCCCGATCTGCTGAAAGTGGCCTCGATGCCCTTCGTGCTACCCTCATCGACCAACCCCACCCTGCCCTTCGGTATCAACTCGCAGGCCGAGCTGTTCGATATGATTATGGTGTGCCACAACCTCAACCCGAAGATCCCCTCGGACGTTGCCTTTGCCGAGAGCCGCGTGCGTCCCGAGACGCAGGCAGCCGAGAACGTGCTGCACGATCTGGGCGTGCTGTCGATGATCTCGTCCGACTCGCAGGCTATGGGCCGCGTGGGCGAGTCGTATATGCGCGCAGTGCAGATGGCATCGTATATGAAAGCTGCGTGCGGCCGACTGAAAGAGGACAGCGCCGACAATGATAACTATCGCGTACTCAGATATTTGGCAAAGGTTACGATCAACCCCGCAATCACCTTCGGCGTGTCGGACTACATCGGCTCGATCGAGCGCGGTAAGGTTGCCGACCTGGTGCTTTGGGAGCCCGCATTTTTCGGTGCAAAACCCAAGATGGTCATCAAGGGCGGTCTGATCAATTGGTCGAATATGGGCGATCCGAATGCCTCGCTGCCCACACCTCAGCCCTGCCTCTATCGTCCGATGTTCGGTGGTTTCGGCTCGTCGATGCCCGCCACCTGCCTCTCGTTCGTGTCGAATGCGGCGTTCCAGAGCGGCATTGCCGAGCGACTCGGTTTGCAACGTCAAGTCTGCCCCGTACGTCGCACCCGACAACTCACCAAGGCCGATATGGTACTCAACGGTGCGGCGCCTCGCATCGAGGTCAATCCCGAGACTTTCGAGGTTATGGTCGACGGCGTTCACGCATATGTTAAACCAGCCGAGCGATTTGCGCTTGCACAGCTCTATTGGTTCAGCTAACGATGAAGGTCTACACGCAAATCATTGGCAATGTGCACTCTAATGAATGGACCGAGGCTCTGCGATCAGTACAGATCGAGAGCCTCGCACTCGACCAATGGAGCGCACAGAAGAGCCGTCTGGTGGTCACGAGCGATCGAGGCGAGCAGTATGCCATCTCGCTCGGGCGCGGACAGCGACTCTCCGATGGCGACATTCTCGACTACGATCCCGAGAATCATCGTGCGTTGGTGGTCGATGTGCAGATGCACGAGGTGATGGTCGTCGAGATGGACCGTTTGGTGCGTTTCACGCCCGAGTATATCGCCCGCACAGCCTTTGAGCTCGGTCACGCCATCGGCAACCAGCACTGGCCGGCGGTGGTCAAAGGCACGCGCGTTTTTGTGCCGATGACGATCGACCGCAAGGTGATGGAGAGTGTGATGCGCACACACGCAATCGAAAACATAAGCATCTCATTTCGTCGCGGAGCCGAGGTAATCCCCTACCTCGCCCCGCACGAGGTGCGACGTCTGTTCGGCGGCACCGACCCCACAACGGCCGAGCACTCACACCATCACAGCGCCGCGAAATGACTCTGACACAGATCATTCACCTGCTACAATTCGCTGACTCGGCACTACCCGTTGGGGCATTCGCGTTCTCCAATTCGCTCGAAACGGCGGTCGAGCAGCGTATTGTTCACGATGCGGCGACACTCTGTCGCTTTGTTGATGCAGTATTGCGCCAATCGGCCACAACCGACGGTATTGCCGCCCTCGCCGCCCGCCGCGCGACACTCAGCGCCGACTACGAGGCTCTGTGCGATATCGACGCGCGGCTGCTGCGTTGCAAACTGAACGAGGAACTGCGACAGATGAATTGCCGTATGGGTCGCAAGCTCGCCGAGTTGGCTGCACAAACGACCGAGAATGAGCTCATTGTGCGTTGGCGCGACGACATCGCCGCCAGCCACATCGCAGGCACCTACCCCGTAACGCAGGGTATCGTCTTTGCGCTCGGAGGGTTGGACGACAGCCAGCTATTCGCGGCACAGCAATATGGCGTGATGACAACCACGCTGAATGCGGCGCTCCGCTGTCTACGCGTGACGCACTACGACACACAGCGCATAATCACCACGCTTGCCAAGCGTATCGAGGAGCTCTACGAGCAGATTGCAGAGTTGGATATCGACCAGATGTACACCTTTGCCCCCGAGCTCGATGTATTAGCGGCGTTGCACGAGCGCGGTACTGCGCGAATGTTCATGAACTAACTGAAAATCAATCTTCAAACAATGAATAACAACACCTGCCGAATAGGTATTGGCGGCCCCGTCGGATCGGGCAAAACCGCCCTGATCGAGGCCATAACGCCGCGACTGCTTGCGCTCGGACACAAAGTGCTGGTCATCACCAACGACGTTGTGACCACCGAGGACGCCGAGCACGTGCGCCGTATGCTCAAAGGTATTCTGGTCGAGGAGCGTATCATCGGTGTCGAAACGGGCGCCTGTCCCCACACCGCCGTACGCGAAGATCCCTCGATGAATATTGCGGCGGTCGAGGAGATGGAGGCCCGTTTTCCCGATGCCGATGTTGTGCTGATCGAATCGGGTGGCGACAACCTGACGCTCACCTTCTCACCTGCACTGGTCGATTTCTTTATCTATGTGATCGACGTGGCGGCGGGCGACAAAATCCCCCGCAAGGATGGCCCTGGCATCTCGCATTCGGATATCCTCGTCATCAACAAGACCGACCTGGCGCCCTACGTTCACGCCTCGCTCGACGTAATGCGACGCGACTCGCTGACGATGCGTGGCGAGCGTCCGACCGTAATGACCAATTGTTTCACGGGCGAAGGTATCGACGAACTGATCGAACTGATACGCCGTATGGCGCTGTTCGACAGCCCTGTCACTCAACAAAATAGCACAACACAACGATGAACACTCCCCGCCAATTCGAGCAATACCTCCGCGCCGATCGCGGTGCCCCCTCAGCCTCCGCAGGCAAACGGGGCTACCTGCGTATGATCTTCGAGGTGGACAGCAGGGGGCGTTCAATCCTTCGTGAGTTGGAGCGTCGCACTCCGATCATCGTGCAGCAGGAGCTCTATTTCGATGAGTCGATGCCCTCAATGCCCTGTGTCTATATCCTCTCGTCGGGCGGACCGAATGTTGATGGCGATCGCTACGAGCACCTTATTCGGTTACGACGCGACGCCTTTGCGCACATCTCAACGGGCGCGGCAACCAAACTCGCCGAGATGCAGCACAACTACTCATCGCTCGTGCAAACCTTTGAACTCGAAGCGGGTAGCTATCTCGAATACCTGCCCGAGCCGACCATTCCGTGCCGCCACACACGCTACTCGGCCTCGACACGCATTGTGATCGATCCGACAGCGACGCTTTTTTTCTCGGAGATCTACCTGAGCGGACGACGACACAAACGCGGCGGTGAGCACTTCGTCTTCGACATTCTCTCGATCGCAACTTCAGCCTCGCGCCCCGATGGCGAGCGGCTTTTCGATGAGCGAATGGTGATCGAACCCTCGCGTCTGGCGCCCGAATCGTTGGGCGCAATGGCCGATTGGAGCATACTCGGCAATTGCTTTCTGCTCGCGCCCGAACGGAGCGTCGAGACGATCTATCCGCTGATCGTTTCGAGGATCGACCACGAGGCCGACATTGCCGTTGCCGTCACGCGCCTGCCTGCGCATTGCGGACTGATGATCAGGGTTTTGGGCAACGATTCGATGAAGGTCAAGCGCACGATTCGCGAGATATGCTCGACGGTGCGCCGCGAGATCAAAGGGTGCTCACTACCTGCCGAATTTCCGTGGAGATAAATCACTAACAAACACTAAAAAGCTATGATGTCAAATCTAAAACTCAACGACGAGCTACGCAACCTCACCCCGCTCGAACATCTGCGAATCTTTCTTCGCGGCGCGGGGCAGGTGATGTTCCAACCCAGCGCGTGGACTGGCCTGCTATTCATCATCGGCATATTCTGGGGCGCCTACTCGTCACACACGCCCGAGGTGGCGTGGGGAGCACTGCTCGGTCTGTTCGTATCGACGCTGACGGGCTATCTGATCGATATGCCCTCTGACGACGGCAAACAGGGATTGTGGGGCTTCAACGGTGTGCTGGTCGGGTGTGCCTTCCCGACCTTTCTGGGCAACACCGTGTGGGTATGGATCGCGCTGGTGCTCTGCTCGGCAATGACCGTATGGGTACGCACGGGTATGAACAACGTGATGGCTCCGTGGAGGGTCAATTCGTTCACCTTCCCGTTCGTATTCTGCACGTGGATCTTCATTTTGGCGGCGCGCGCTATGAACTCGATGCCGCCCGAACATCTGCCCGACCCAACTCTGCCCGAGGTCTTTTCGTCGACAATCGACCTGCATATGGTGAATCTCATAACTTACTGTCTGGAAGGCGTTTCGCAGGTTTTTCTGATCGAGTCGTGGGTAACGGGACTACTCTTCCTGATTGGCTTGGCCATAAGCTCGCCAATTGCTGCACTGACCGCCTTCGGAGGCTCGGCATTGGCACTGCTCGTGGCGCTCGTTTTTGGCACGTCGGGAGCCGAGACCTCGCACGGATTGTATAGTTTCAGCGCGGTGCTGACCGCCTTGGCCATCGGCGTAGTCTTCTATAAACCCAACCTGCACTCGGCACTTTGGGCCATCATCGCAACGATCGTTACGGTCTTTATGCAGGCGGCGATGAACGTCCTGCTGCTGCCGTTGGGTATTGCGACGCTCACCGCGCCGTTCTGCGTGACCACTTGGCTGTTCCTGCTGCCGCTGCTGGCTATCAACAACGAGCAGAACCTCGACCACTCGAATTGGAATCCCGAGAACAAACACCACCTCGCAAAACGAGATCACTCGCAACAATCACCTAAAAACTGATCGCTATGCATATGTCCGATACCTTAATCTCGCCACCCGTCTTCATCGCAACTTCGGTCATTGCCGCCGGTCTGATCTTCGTTGCGACGCGACGCATCGGCCAGCCCCGCGCCGACCAGCTGCTCGACGAGAGCACTTCGGCCGAGCGGCGTCGGCGTCTGGTACCGCTGATGGGCGTTATGGGGGCATTGATTTTCGCTGCGCAGATGCTCAACTTCACGATCCCCGCTACGGGATCGAGTGGACACATCGTCGGGGGCGTACTGCTCGCAGCGGTGCTCGGTCCGTGGGCGGGATTTCTGACCCTCACATCAATACTCGTGGTGCAGTGTCTGCTCTTTGCCGACGGTGGATTGATGACGCTCGGGTGCAATGTGCTGAATATGGCGGCACTCTCGTGCTTGGTGGCCTATCCGTTGGTTTTCAGACCTTTGGTACGCAACAGCAACTCGACTGCGCGCTGGGCAACAGCCTCGATCGCGACCTCAATCGTGGCGCTGGCAATGGGAGCGCTGGCCGTTACAATCGAAACCGAATTGTCGGGGATCACTGCCCTACCCTATGGTCGTTTTCTGGCATTTATGCTGCCTATCCACCTGCTGATCGGGCTTGGCGAAGGGTTGGCAACAGCCGCTGTGATCGCTACGTTGCGTCGCTATCGACCCGAGTTGCTGATCGACTCGACGCAGAGCTCGTCACGCTCGCGCACGCCATTTCTCGCCATTACAGCTGTGGTAGCACTGCTTGTAGCGTCCGTTGCGGGTGCAATCGCATCGTCGCGTCCCGACGGCTTGGAGTGGTCGATCGAACGCACTACACAGGGCACCGAGATCGCCGAATCGCCTTCGACTCTTCACCAAAGCGCCGACCAGATTCAAACCACAACCGCCCTTATGCCCGACTATGAGGCCTCGATGGCGGGATTGGTCGGTGTGGGAGCTACGCTGGTGGTGATCTATGGTGCATCGTTACTCATTCGACGTCGATGAGCGACGGTCTGCAACGCCTGCTTGTGCGCCTCTCTGCGCTCGAACGGGCAACACCCAACCACTCGACAATCGACCCGCGCGCCCGAATCGTGGTAACGCTCGTCTATCTGATCGTGATGCTCTCGGTGCCGATTACGCGGCTCTCGGAGCTGCTTCTCTACGCACTTTTTCCGATTATCTGCGCCGCCGATGTGGGGATACGATACCGACCGATACTGCAACAATCGCTCGTGATCGTACCCTTCGCGGCGCTGATCGGAGTGTTCAACATCTTCTATCATCGTGAGGCGGCATTCGCCATCGGAGGGGTCATAATCACTCGCGGCTGGTTGGAATTCGGCTCGATCATCGTGCGTGCCCTTCTCTCGGTGCAGGCACTGTTGCTACTCGTGCGAATCGAGGGTTACAACCCGCTGTGCCGCAATCTGCAACGGCTCGGTGTACCCGCGATGCTCGCAACGCAACTCATTATGTTATACCGCTATATCTTCGTTTTGGCCGAGCAGCTGCTCTCGCTCACACGTGCCCGCGCCTCGCGTAGTTTCAACCGCCGAGCAATGCCCGTCAGCGAGTGGGGTTCGATCGTCGGGCAGCTCACCGTGCGCACAATCGAACGCGCCGAACGCATCTCGCTGGCAATGGCAGCGCGCGGTTTCGAGGGTCGAATGCCCGCCCCGACCACCCCGCCGCGCCGTTGGCTGTGGCGCGACACGATCTACGTCGCAATGTGGAGCATCGCACTCATCGCCAGCCGAGTCCTCTACCCCGTCGAACGCCTTGTACAACTTTTCGAAACACTATGAGCCACCACTTTATTCTTTTCGACAATATCCACTACCGCTACTCCCCCGAGCGCGAGGTGCTGCGTGGCGTAACCATGCAGCTCGATCACGGCGAGAAGGTCGCCCTCGTCGGCGCCAATGGAGCAGGAAAATCGACCCTGCTGCTGCACGCCAACGGGTTGCTCTCACCCTCGCAAGGGCAGGTCGTGGTGGGCGATATGGTCCTCACTAAGAAAACCCTCCCGACGATTCGACAAAGCGTGGGATTGGTATTCCAAAACCCCGATGATCAACTCTTTATGCCGACGGTCGAGGAGGACGTGAGCTTTGGCCCTGCCAATATGAACCTCTCGCGCGATGAGATCGCCGAACGTGTCGAGCGGGCACTGCAAGCCGTCGGTGCGCTCGACCTGCGCCACCGCTCACCACAACAACTCTCGGGTGGCGAGAAACGTCGCGTGGCTATCGCTACAGTGCTGGCTATGGAGCCCTCGATACTCGTGATGGACGAGCCTTCGGCGGGCCTTGATCCGCGCGCCCGACGCCAGATGATTGCCCTCGTGGCCAGCTTCGGACACACCGCCCTCATAGCCACTCACGACCTCGATATGGCGCAGATGCTGTGTCCCCGCACGGTGATTATGCTCGCGGGGCAGGTGGCAGCCGACGGCCCAACCAAACAGTTACTCGGCGACAGCGCCCTCTTGGAGCGTTGTGGACTATAAATCAACAACTTACCAATCATAGCATTTTTTCATTCCCAACGCCCGATCGAGCCATCTAGCGCTCGGTCGGGGTTTCGCATTTATATATACATATATATAAAATAGGAGAAAAGGGGCGATTCATTGGCAAAAACAGGGCGTTTGTTGATTTTATTTTGACGAAAGGTGTTGCAGAATTACTTTTGCAAATGTTAATTGAAGGAGTGTTCGGTCGCTAAACCCGATCGAAAATAATGCAAGAAAACTAAACAAACACAATGAATAGAATTTTTTTAATATTGACTACACTGAGCCTGCTGTTGGTGTCGTGCGAGCAGATCGATTCGCCCGTCGTACCCGAAGGCAAAGTGCGCGTAACTATCAAGAGCGGCTCGGATATGAGCCGTACCTCGGTGGCCGCAAATGGTCTTTCGACAACTTGGCGTTCCGAAGACCAAATCGCCGTATGGGCATCGAATGGGTCGAACAACGTGCTCAATGAACATCCATTCAAAGTCTATTACTCGATCGGCAACTATGCTGAGTTTACCGCCGACATCAACCCGATGGGCGAAGGCGAGTTCTCCTATTACTCAACACACCCCGTTCCTGCATCAGTCTCGGGTACAACGGCAACGTTCCCCCTCGAAAGTGTGCAGCAGGGTTCGTTCGACGGCACAAACGACATTTTGGTAGCCTACCCCTCGACGGGCAAGGCTCTCGAAAACGAAGATGCCGAGGTCAGTCTCAAATACAAGCACAAGATGCATACGTTGCGAATGTTCGTTCCCGACAATGTTGAGGGTATGGGCGAGCCTATCCGTCGTATCGACATCACCTTCCCGACAGAGGTTGTTGGTGATGTGAGCGTCGACTATACATCGGCAACCGCACCCGCAACCCTCTCGAACGGTTCGAAGATTGTTTCGATCGAGATTCCCGAGGGTCTTTCGCCTTCGAGCGACGACAATCGTCAATATGCCTATGCGATCGTCTTCCCCGCAACGATGAACGAGAGCGATCAGATTACCTTCGCAGTACGTACCGACAACTTCCTCTCGACGCAGACCTTCGCGGCACGTACGCTGAGTGAGGGCGGCAGCACCCCCGTGCGCCTGACCTGCACCCCCGATATGAGCTCTATCCTACGATTCTCGATCAAGGATAACTTCCTCGGTGAGGATCCCACAAAGGTTACCATCAAGGCTGCCATCGGCGAAGTAGTGATTGACTGCGCAACAACGTTCGACAAATATGGCTATTACGATCTGGACGTTACCGACCTCGATGGTCTGGCGGGTCAGCCCATTACGGTTACTTACGAGAGCGAGAACGCTATCGTAACCCAATCGCTTACCCTGCCCAACTACGAGGCTGGTAAGCTGACCGACGTAATGCTAACCGTTCCATATCTGTTGTTTGAAGATTTCAGCGGCATAAGCCCATTCGAAAGTAATACCTATGAGTTCACGGCACTCAACTACAATCCTTCGGCCATCAAACTCGATGACTACGGTTTGACTGGCTGGACAGGTGCCCGTATCGGTGGCGGAGCAAATGCTAACATTCGTATCGCTTGCCGTTTTGAGTCGGGTATCGGTGCAGCAAAATCATACAAGGGTCGTTGCGACTCGCGTCCTTTGTCGCAGCTCAAGGCAGGCAAGAGCGTCAAACTCAATGTAAGCTACGACTACGCTGCCGACCTTCACGAGGAAATCGGTAGTGGTGGTGCTGTAACTTTCTGGGCCGGTACAACAACCACATCAGGTGCTATCAAGGGTGACGTAGGAATCACCAAGGTAGTCCTCGGAGAGAGTACACTCTCCACCGACGGACCTTGTGCCAAGGGCTCGTGGTACGGCAACACCCCCAACACACAGACCTACACCGTCGATGGTTGCGGTTCAACCACACGTCTCAGCTGGCGCGTAGGCACGAACCGCAAAGCCTCGCTTGCAGGACGTGGTTACTATTGGCTCTACATCGACAACGTGAAGGTTTCAATTGCGAAATAAACAAAACAATAAAATAATAATTAAAAAAATCAAACAGTTATGACAAAATTCAAAACTTTGGCACTACTCTTCGCCGTAGCACTGACCTCGGTCGGTTGCTCGGAAGAGGGGTTGGAATCGGGTCGCGGCCGAATGAGCGTTGCTCTCTCGACTAATGACTCAGCCATCGAGTTGTCGCGCGCAAGCCTCGGTCTGACCAAGCCTGCCGCAGCAGATTTCGCTCTGACTATCTCGGACGCAACTAACGAGATAATTGGCGAATGGACCTCTCTCACCGACTACGATGAGAACACTCTCTATGATGTCGGTAATTACACCGCAAAAGTTAAGTGTGGCAACACTCTTAACGAGGCATTCGAGACTCCCTGCTTCGAGGGTTCTTCAGAGTATGCTATCGTCGACGACCAGACCACATTTGTAAAAGTCATCGCTTTCGTAGCTAACGCCGTGGTAAAGATCGAGTGCACAGATGCATTCAAAAACTACTTTAACGATTATTCGTTTACACTGATTACGGCATCTGACACCAAGATCCCCTTCGTTGCTGGCGAAACACGTCGTGCCTTCATCGAGCCTAACACCTTCACCGTTGAAGGCTCGGCTAAAACACAGACCGGTGCTACGATTAATTTTGATGAGACGTTCTCGAACATCGTTGCGAAGACGCTCTATACCGTAAAATTCGACGTAAACTCGGGTAACGTCGGTAGCGCAACCGTTACCGTCACATTCAATGATGAGGTTGTTGAGGAGATTCCCGTTGATATCGAACTTAGCGACGAAATCTAAACCATTATTAACTTGATAAAACGATATACGAAATATGAAACTATTTAAATTCATATCGATCATTACTCTCGCATTGAGCATTGGTTTGGCCGGCTGCGAGCGCGAGAAAATCGGTTACGAAGACAAAAACGGTGCAACCGGCACACTGTCGTTTATGAATTTCGGCATTGAGACATCGACCAGTATTGATATTGTTACGCGTGCCGGATCTTCGGACATTAACAACTATGTTATCCGTATCTTCGACGCCAATGGCGAGCAGGTAGGTGATGACTACATCTACGGTCAGATGCCTGAGGGTATCGTTCTCGTTACCGGTACCTACTCGATGAAGATTCAGTCTGTATCGCAGATTCCTGCGGCTGAATTCGAGGCTCCTGTATATGGCGCAACCGTAAACGGTATCGTAATTGAGGAGGACCAGACCACTGATTTGGGCACAATCACCTGCAAGTTGATCAACATTAAGGTTTCGGTTGGTTACAGCGACCTTATGCAGGAGGTTCTGGGCGACGACGCTAAGGTTGTAGTTGAGATCGGCAACGGCTCGCTGAACTTCCCCAAGGGCGAAACCAAGTGCGGTTATTTCGCTGCTCCCGAAGCTTCAAACGCAATGACTGTTAAGTTCACTGGTACTGTTGACGGCAGCTATGGCACGATGACTCGCGCATTTACTGACGTTAAGGCTGGTCAGTGGCGCAAGATTACCTTTATCTATATTGAGAATGAGGAGGGTAATGTAACCTTCGATATTCAGGTTGAGGATTGGTGCGACGAGCGCGAGTTGGCAAGCAATGTTGAAGTTAGCGAAGAGGTTATCGGTCCCGATCCCGACGCTGGTGAAGGCGATGACAGCAACCCCAACGCTCCGAAAGTCTACTACAAGGGTGGGTCGGTTCCCAAGTCGCCTATCGTGATTACCGATGGTATGCAGCTCAACTTTACAATCTCGGCTCCGAAGGGCATCGCAAGCTTTACTGTTGATATGGCATCAACAAGTGACGTATTCAACAATGAGGTATTGTCGATGGGTATCTCTCCGATCGATATGATCAACCCCTCTGAGGCTCAGATCGCAATTTGTAATATGTTCGGCTTCACCTATGGTTCGGCACTGGCTGGTCTGACCGAGACCACTTTCGACCTGTCGGGTGCAGTGACTCCGCTGTTGGGCTTCCCTGGCACACATACGTTTACACTGAATATCACCGATACCGAGGGTAATTCAAGTTCGACACCAATCAAGATGAAAGTTAACTAATAATCAAACCTAACACTATGAAAAAGATCATTACATTCGTTGCATTGAGTCTAGCCGTAGCGTTCGGTGTGACTTCGTGTAATAACAACCAGATCGTAGCAGAGGGCAAGGGTGAGTTCTCGCTCAGAGTATTCTTCGACGATGCTACTCGTGCCACTGCAGCAGAATTGGCAGAAAACTGCACAATTAATATCTATAACTCGGAGGGTTTGCTCCGTACCTATCAGGGTATCGGATCAGTACCGTCGAAAATGTGGCTTGTTGCGGGCGATTATCGTTGCGATATTTTGGCCGGAACAGAAAGTGCTGCATCATTTACCGATAAGACCTATAAAGGTTCGCAGGCATTTACAATTACCGCTGACCGCACTACTACTGTAAGCGTGGACTGCCGTGTAAATAATGTAGTTGCAGCTGTCGTATTCAACGAGACCATCGCTGATCAGTTCTCGGACTACTCGGTTATGGTTGGTGGCGAGTTGAACGCACAGTCGGCCTTGACTTTCAACGCAACATCTGCAAAGGAGGGTTTCTTCACATTGGCTAAGGGCAACACCACTCTGTTGTGGGAGTTCACTGGTACGCACGTTAAGCACGGTGCATTTACCAAGAGCGGCTCAATCGAAGATGTTGAAAAGGGAAAGAAGTACACTCTCAACTTTATCTACACCAAGGGTACTCCCGAGGGCGATCTCACATTCGACATCGTGGTTGATCAGACTACCGAGGATATCGAGGACAACATCATCTTCGAGGCAGATCCTACTGGTGTTGCTGCCGTTGGCAGATGGGACGTGTGGGCAAAACACGCTACTCTCTTCGCAAACGTATCGGAGAACGAATTTGGCACCGAGGGTATCGAGATCAAGATCCGCAAGAAGGGCGATGAGGCTTGGACTGCCATCACGACCGAAAATGCAGGTACCAACCTCTACTCGGCTGTTGCAACAGGCTTAACTCCTGAAACCACATATGAGTACCAGCTGTTTGTTAACGGCGAGACTGTTGGCTCTTCTAAGACCTTTAAGACTGACTACATCTCGACCATTCCCAACGCTGGTATGGAGGATTGGAACAAAGACGAGGGTTGGCCTATGCCCTACGCATCGGGCGGTACTGCTTGGTGGGGCAACGGTAACAAAGCTGCGAATATGGCTGGTTTGGTTATCAGCGAGAGCGATAATACAACATATAGCGAAGGTAAGAAGTCAGCTAAGCTGGCTGGTCAGCATATCGATATGGTCATCGTCGACAAAGTTGCTCCGGGTAACTTGTTCTCGGGTTCGTTTGTTGAGACAGTAGGTACCCGTGGAGGTATAGTAAACTTCGGTCGTCCGTTCACGGCTCGTCCGTCGGCAATGAAGGTTGACTATATGTACACTTGTGGTGCGATTACTCACGATGAGGGTGGTCCCGACAACGACAATACACCCCACGGTAAGGGCGATCCTGACCGTTGCCACATCTACGTTGCACTGGGCGACTGGAATTATCAGGTTTATGGCGGTAATGCACAGAGCCCCGTAAAGGTTAACACCACTGATCCTTCTACTTTGTTCGACCCCAATAGCGATGCTGTGATTGCTTACGGTGAGTTGGTTAAGGGCGAGAGTGTCAATAGCTGGACCACGGAGGAAATTCGCCTCAAGTATAAGGACACTAACCGTCGTCCGACTCACATCATCATCTCGTGCTCGTCGTCGAAGTTGGGTGACTATCTGACTGGTAGTTACAATAGTATCCTTTGGGTAGATAACTTCGAGTTGATCTATGATGAGAATGTGGTTAGATGGTAATATTCGTACACAAAATTTATGTTTAGAAAATTATTAATATCAATAATGCTGATTGCTGCGGGCACGCTGGGTGCCCGCGCACAGCAGTTTGATCGAGGTATCGAGACAGGCTCGACGGTCTTTGTTCCTAAAGGACAGTGGATCGTAGGCGGCAATATTTCGTACTCGACTCACGATAACGAGAACTACAAGTTCCTGATTGTCGAGAACATCAACTCGACGGGCTACAACTTCAAGGTCAGCCCTATGGTTGCCTACGCGTTCAAGGACAATATGGCACTTGGTCTGCGTGGTGGTTACAACCGTCAGTTGCTCAAGATCAACAATGCAGATCTGAATCTGAGTGAGGATATGAATCTGGGCGTTTCGGACTATTACAGCCTGAAACATACCGCAACGGGTAGCGCAATCTATCGCTACTACATCACTCTGGGTCAGAGCAAACGTTTCGCGCTGTTCAACGAGATGCAGCTCACCTATGGCCACGGTCAGTCGAAGTTGGTCGACAGCAGCGGTGCAGCCGTTACGGGTACCTACGAGACCACGAACGACTTCGCGATTGGTTGCTCGCCCGGTTTGGTGGCGTTCATCACCAACAGCGCCGCTGTGGAGGTGAACGTAGGTGTGCTCGGTTTCAACTACTCGCACACAAAGCAGGTTACCGATCAGGTATATGTCGGCTACCGCAAAGCTTCACAGATGAACTTCAAGGTCAATATCTTCTCTATCGCATTGGGTATTGCCTTCTACTTGTAATTAGGACACTAACAAAATGAGATTTATCGAAAAGATAACATACCTGATCCTGATTGCACTCTTTGCTGCAACGACCGCAAATGCGACCACCACGACAAGTGAGGCCGACTCGGTTGTCGTTGCACCCGCGAAGGAGATTAAGGCTCAAATGATCGATTCGGCAGCGCGCATAATCCGCGTACCGTCCGAAGGGGCTCGTATCAATCGCGGTATCTACCAATATCTGTTCATACCTAAGGGACAGATGCTGGCAGGTGCGACGCTCTCATATGCACATCTGGATAGCGACGACAGCCAATTTTTGCTGATGATCGACGGATTGCAGGCCGAGTGCTCGATGACGCGTATCTCGCCCTTCTTCGGCGTGAGCTATGCCAAGAATCAGGTTCTCGGAGCACGTTTCGCCTATCAGATGATACGTGGCAAGGTCGACAACGTGTCGATACAAGCAGGTGATAACGAGGATTATACCTTCACGTTGAGCAATGTGGATCTGTTGCAACGCAGCTATGCGGGCGCACTCTTCCACCGCGCCTACATCGGTTTGGATCTGCAGGGACGCTTCGCGCTCTACAACGAGACACGCGTGGAGTTCGCATTCGGACACAACCAATTCAACTTCGGAGGAGAGACACTCAACCAATATACCAAGAATCGTCAGGTAGGTATTACGTTCCACCCTGGTGTTGCGGTCTGCATTATGAACAATGTGAGTATGCACGCCTCGGTCGGTATCGGTGGAGTACGTCTGTCGGATTCGCGCGTCTTCGACGGCGAGCAGATGCTCGGCAAGCGCACGGCATTGAATGCCAACTTCCGACTCAACCTGCTGGATATCTCGCTCGGCATTACGCTACACTTATAATAAAAAGTTTATGAAACGATTAACGTTTTTAACCATCATAGCTGTCGCTCTCGCGAGTTGCATCCAGAACGACATTCCGCTGCCTACGATCCAGGCCGTCTTCACGGCATTCGAGGTGGAGAATACCGCACGCGCTCCGAAGATCGACAATCAGCTACAAACAGTTACGGTATATCTCGATGAGCAGACCGACCCTCGCTCGGTGAAGGTCGACAGCGTAGCCTACAACGAGGGCGAGACCGTTCGTTCGTCGGTCGATTTCGCTCAGCGACTCAATCTCGAGTCGCCCCTTGCGGTCACACTGTCGCTCTATCAGGACTACCAGTGGAACATTCGTTCGGAGCAGGAGATCGAGCGCTATTTCGAGGTCGTGGGACAGATTGGCGATGCCGACATCGACCATATCAATCATCGCGTCGTGACGCTGGTAACAGCCTCGACTGACGTTAGCAATATCAAGATCAAGCGCGCGAAGTTGGGTCCTGCAAATCTGACAACCGAGAGCCCTGCAATCAGCTCGCTCACCGACTTTACGACAGAGCAGAAGGTCGACATCTCTTACTATGGTAAGACGGAGCAGTGGACCATCTACGTCGTTAATTCGACTTCGTCGATCGAGATAAAGAGAGCCGACGCTTGGACTCGCGTAGCTTGGATCGAGGCGAACGGTGTGGCAGGTGCCGACAATGGCTTTAAGTATCGTGCTAAGGGTAGCGAGGAGTGGATCGACCTGCCCGATGATCAGATCACCGCTTCGTCGAGCGGCGCATTCAAGGGCCTTATCAAGGGTCTGCAACCGCTCTCGGAGTATGAGTACTATGCTTACTGCAACGAAGAGGTAACTCAGGTGGAGACATTTACCACCGAGGCCGAAGTCGCATTGCCCAATGGTTCATTCGACGAATGGCACCAGGATGGCAAGGTGTGGAATCCGTGGCCTATCGGCGGCACTAAGTTCTGGGATACGGGTAACAAGGGTGCTGCATCGGTTGGTGCCAGCAACTCGGTTCCGACGGCCGAGGGCTGCCCCGCAAACCCGACAGGTCAGGCAGCGTTCCTCGAAACCAAATACATCGTCATCAAGTTGGCAGCAGGTAACCTCTACATTGGCGACTATGTCAAGACCGACGGTACGAATGGTATCATCGATATGGGTCGCGAGTGGACTACCCGCCCGACTAAACTGCGCGGTTGGTACAAATATCAGCCCCAGCCGATGAATGTGGTTTCGGACGAGTTGGCGCACCTCAACCTCAAAGGCAAGAACGACACTTGTAACATCTATATGTTGCTTGGCGACTGGGACGCTCCCGTGCAGGTGCGTACCAACCCACGCAACCGCAAGCTGATCGACTTCAACGACCCGAATATCATCGCTGTGGCTCAGTTGCAGAGTGGTGATGTGGTATCGGAGTACAAGCAGTTTGAGCTCGAATTCGAGTATCGCTCGACCTCGCGCAAACCGAAATACCTGATCAGTGTTATTTCGGCCAGCAAGTACGGCGACTATTTCACCGGCGGCGACGGCTCGTTGCTGATGGTCGATGAGTTCGAATTTGACTACGACTATTAATTGATATAGCTTGATTTAGAGCAACGGTCGGATCTCTCACGAGCATCCGACCGTTACTTTTTTGCAGATTATAAACATTCGGAGCAATACACCTAAGTTTATATATAGAGCATAAAAAAGTCGCACCTCAACAATGTGAAGTGCGACTCTCTTTGTCTATCAGGTCTCTCCCCTACTCCGCAGTCAGCTGAATTAGGTCAGCCTCCTCGACGCCGATCGAGCGATAGAAATCGTTCATCTCGGCAACCAACTCGCGGCGACCATAGCGTGCAGCAGTCAGATAGAGGATCTCGTAGATCTCCAACTTCTCGTCCAGAACGGGGTCGATCAGCGATGTGAAACGACCGTCGAAACGTGCATAGTAGTCGATGTGCTCAACCAACTGCGCAGCGTAATCGCGCAAAATCGCGTCGCCCTTCTCCACGCCGCCAGCCTCGTAGTAACCCTCAATGATGGGAAGGGTGCTGATCTCCGAGTGTTCGAGCTGAGTGAACGGCAAACGCTCAACACCCGCATCGAGCACTTCGAGCGCGCGCTCCTTGTCGCCCTCACGTACCAACTGCTTTGCCAGCGCCGCAAACGAGTCGCGGGCGTGTGCCACGTTGAGGTTATAGGTCACAAAACCATCGACATAGACTCTCTCGTCAGAGATATTTCCGTAGCGGAACTTATTCATCATCAGCGGGTAGGTGTACTCCGTATCGACGCGACCGATCACATCGTAGCGACCGCCCAGCGGCGTATAGATCGGCACAAGACGATAAGCGTAACCATCGAACTGCAAATAGGGCAGCAGCCCGAGCTTCTGCAACGAGTAGATCTGCGTGAAGTAGATCGGGCGCTTCCAATCGAAGTGAGCCAGCATATCAAGGAACATCAACTCGCTCTTCTCGAGATAGTTCTTACCCTGGCTGACATTGATATATACCGTATCAACCATCAGGTGAGCGTCCTTCTCGCTGACGATACCACTTGCGAGGGCGTTCTCCTTGTTTACGGGCAGAGCCATACGACGTGCCGGAATGTAGTCGCTCCAACTACCATCGCCGAGCTGCACCTTCGAGTGGCGATCCTCGCTGGCAACGAAGTCGATCACATCGGCCACATCAACCGGACGCTCAAAGCGATCGACGATGTGCACCAGCTCATTGCAGTAGGTATATTTCTCGCGCGGCAGGGTGAAAGGTACAGGAGCCGCGTCGTTCGAACGGATACGCATCTGGTCGATATACCACTCGGCACCCAAGTAGCTCATATTCATCACCTTCACATCAGGACGCACACCCTCAACCTCCTGATTGTACCACAGCGGGAAGGTGTCGTTATCGCCAAAATTGAGGATAATCGAGTTGGGCAGAGTCGATTCGAGGTAGTTGCTACCGATGTCGCGTGCCACGTAGCGGTGGCTACGGTCGTGGTCATCCCAGTTCTCTGCTGCCAAAATCGTAGGCACAACGGCACAGATCACCGTTGCTACGGCAGCCACCGACACTCCATCACGCTTCGAGAGGCGAGCTAGCGCATCGCGCACAGCCAACACGCCCAGACCGATCCAGATCGAGAAGGCGTAGAACGAACCTGCATAAACGTAGTCGCGCTCGCGCGGCTCCGAGGGCGAGGTATTGAAGTAGACCACCAGCGCGATACCCATCATAATGAACAGCCACATCACGATCGAGAAGTTCTTCTGGTCGCGGTTGAACTGATAGATCAGACCGATCAAGCCCAACAGGAAGGGCAGGAAGAAGTAGGTATTGCGGCCCTTGTTCGACGCCAGGTCGTCGGGCATATCGTCCTGCGGACCCAGATAGAGTTCGTCGATAAAGCGGATACCCGACAGCCAATTACCATCGGTCAGTGTCGAGGTGCTTGCCTGACGGTCGTTTTGGCGACCAACGAAGTTCCAGAGGAAGTAGCGCCAATACATATAGTTGAGCTGGTACGAGAAGAAGAAGTGCAGGTTCTCGCCAAATGTCGGCTCAACGAACGAGCGCTGCTGACCATTCTCGTCGAGGAAGGTCACGCGCTTACCGAAATCAGGGACATCGACCTTGATCGGGCGACCCGACTCATCGCGCAGAACATTACCCTTGTCGTCGCGTGCGAAATCGCTACGTGTGCGATACGACGCCCACGCCTCATATTCGCGCGTATCCTTGTGAGCGTTCCACATACGCGGGAAGAGGTGCTTGTGCTCATCAGGGAAGGTATAACCGTCCAAAACCTCCTTCGACTGATACTTACCGTCGCTACCGATGTAGTAAACCTTCTTAGTCGTAACGTCGAGAATCGGGGTCGAATAGTAAGCGCCATACAACAACGGACGCGCACCATACTGATCACGATTGAGTACCGACAGCAGAGCGTAGGGGTTGTTGGGGTTGTTGCTGTTCATCGGGGGATTAGCCACCGCGCGAATGGTCATCGAGGCATACGAGCTGTAACCGAGCATAATGACCGTTACGGCCAGCACGATGGTATTGAGTAGCACCTTACCCTTTTTGTATGTAAACCAAATCGCTACGCCCAGTGCCGCAAAGAGCGCAAAGACGAAGAAGACCATACCCGAATTGACGGGCAGACCCAACGAATTGACAAACAGACGATCCACTGCCGCACCGACTGCAACCGTATAGGGAATGATTATGCTATTGACTGCCACCAAAATAGCGCCCGCCACGCAGGTTGCTACGGCCAAGCCTTTGAGCGTGATTGTCTGCCACTTGCGGAAGTAGTAGATGAACACCAACGCGGGGATTGTCAGCAGGTTAAGGATATGCACACCGATCGACAGACCCATCAGGTAGGCGATCAAGATCAACCAGCGATTTGCGTGCGGCTCATCGGCTACGTCCTCCCATTTGAGCATTGCCCACACCACCAACGCCGTGAACATCGACGAGAGAGCGTAAACCTCACCCTCGACAGCCGAGAACCAGAACGTATCGGTGAACGTATAGGCCAGCGCGCCCACTGCACCTGCGCCCAGAATTGCCCAGATCGAGCCTGTGGTCAGTTCACGACCACCTGCGGTGTAGATACGACGTGCGAGGTGGGTGATTGTCCAAAAGAGGAACAAAATACAGAATCCGCTCGCAACCGACGACATCACATTGACCATTGCGGCCAGCGACGCGGTCGAGGGGGCGAAGAGCATAAACAGACGAGCCAACATCATAAAGAGCGGTGCACCAGGAGGGTGACCCACTTCGAGTTTGTATGAAGTCGCGATAAACTCGGCGCAATCCCAGAGGCTCGCGGTCGGCTCCATCGTGAGCAGGTAGACCAGAGTTGCTATGGCAAACACGATCCAACCCACTAAGTTGTTGAATTTCTTAAAGTTATTCATATTTTGATAAACAATTCTCGTGATTCCAAACTACAAATGTACGAAAATAACGCCGAACTTCAATTTTTATTTGCTCAAAGTCAGGAAAATATGTCGAAAAAATAGAGCTAATCGCAGATTGCGGCAATGATTCGATCGAGGCCGCTACGTGACATTGGGGTGCGTGCAAAACGCGCCGAGAACTCCTCCTCGCTCATTGCGCACCAATCCTCAGCCGTCATCTCGCGCGGATCGAACATCGGTACTATCGCAGGGTGCACAGCCAGCGGTTTCGAGTGGTTGTGCGGGCAGACATTCTGGCACTCCTCGCACCCGAACGCCCAGCCGTGCAGACCGCAACCTTCGGGCACGATAGCCTCGCGCTCAATTGTCAAGCGTGAGATGCAACGGCGCGAATCGATCATTCGCTGCTCGCCAATGGCCCGATTGGGGCAGGCATCGATGCAGCGTCGGCACTCACCACAACCCACACCCTCGTAGGGCGCGTCGTAGCTATCAACCTCGACGCACAAAACCAACGCACCGAGCAGTACAGTCGAGCCAAATTCTCGGGTTATAAGCAACGATTGTCGCCCGATCCAACCCAAACCAGCCTCCACTGCCCATCGCTTTTCGGCAATCGGCGCCGAATCGACAAAGGCACGTCCCGCAAGCGTGGGATCGCCCTCGCGCAGACGGGCAAGCATCTGCTGCAACATCGCCTTGATGGTGTAGTGGTAGTCGGTGGTGCAGGCGTACGAAGCGATCTTGCAACGTGCGCCGTCGGCATAGCCATTGGTGATCACATTGCGATAATTCAACGCGCAGACTACCACCGTTTTTGCCCCTTCGACTAGCAACGAGGGATCGAAACGCTTGTCGATGTTGCGATGCAGATAGTCCAGCCCGTCGCCCTTTCCGTCGGCAATCCAACCCTCGAATCGCTCACGCGAAAGCTCTAACGATCTGCACTTTGCCACTCCGCAAAGCGAGAATCCAACCTCGTGCGCCAAGGCGTGTATGTGCACTTTGTTCAGCATAAAAGTAATTTTCGATACAAAAATAGTGGTAAAATCATAAAAATTAGTATTTTTGCGTTTTAATCTCCGTATTAAAGTTGAAAAAATATGTCATTTAGAACTCTTGCCGAGATGCTGAAACAGAGCATCGAGAAGTATTCCGACTTGATGTGCTCGCAGATGCTCGGCAACACAAAGATGACCTTCAAAGAGCTCGGTGAGCGCGTTGAGAAGGTTAAGCAGATGTTCGTAAGCGCTGGCTTGAAGGAGGGTGATAAGGTCGCTCTGTATAGCTCGAGCCACTCGAATTGGGCTGTCTGCTATATGGCTACCGTTTCGGCGGGTATGGTCATTGTTCCTATTCTTCCCGATTTCTCGGAAGTAGAACTCGAAAAAATCCTTGAGCACTCGGAGGCTAAGGCTCTCTGCGTGTCGGACAAACTCTACACCAAAGTGTCGAAAGAGCGTGTGGCGAAGTCGAATATCGTCATCCGCACAAAGAACCTCAGCGTGTTGGCGCAGAACGTCAACGAGCAGGGCTCAATGGTAGAGCCCAAACCTGAGGATCTGGCTGCAATCATCTACACTTCGGGTACCACCTCGTCACCTAAGGGCGTAATGCACACCCACCAGAGCCTCTGCTCGCAGTTGCATCTGTTGCAGGTACTCTTCCCGATCCACCGCGACGACGTGTGGCTCTCGGTGCTGCCTCTGTCGCACACCTACGAGTGCTCGCTGGGTATGCTATTCCCGATGTCGCGCGGTTCGAACGTAACCTATCTCGATCGTCCACCCACGGTGTCGGTGCTGCTGCCCGCATTGAAACAGGTACGCCCCACGATTATGCTGATCGTGCCGCTGATTATCGAGAAGATCTTCAAGCACCAGGTGCTGGCAACCTTCAACGCGAAGGCTGTTACCCGTGCGCTCTACGGTTGGGGCCCCACCCGTCGTGTGCTCCACTTGCTGGCAGGTAAGAAGCTCGATAAGGTCTTTGGTGGCCGTATCCGCTTCCTCGGCATCGGTGGTGCAAAACTCGATCCGCAGGCTGAGCAGTTCCTGATGGACGGTAAGTTGAACTACGCTATCGGTTACGGTTTGACCGAGACCGCTCCGCTGATTGCGGGTGCGCTGCCCGGTTTGACCCGTATCTCGTCAACCGGCCCCGTGATGGGTGGCGTTGAGGTACGTCTGGCTAACCTGAACGATAAGGGCGCAGGCGAGTTGGAGGCTAAGACTCCTTGCGTGATGCAGGGTTACTACAAGAACCCCGAGGCTACGGCTGAGGTATTCACCGAGGACGGTTGGTTCCGCACCCGAGATATCGCCAAGATCGATGAGGATGGTTACATCTACATCAAGGGGCGCGTCAATAGTATGATTGTAGGCCCCAGCGGCGAGAACATCTATCCCGAGGAAATCGAGCACGTGATCAACAGCAACTCGCTGGTTGCCGAGTCGATCGTAACGATGGAGGAGGGCCGTCTGATTGCTCTGGTAAGTTTCAACCGCGAGGAGTTGGAGCGTCGCTACCAGGATCTCAAAGATGACCTCTCGGAGAAGATGGACGAGGTGAAGAAGGAGGTTATGCAGTACGTTAACTCGCAGGTTAACAAGTTCTCGCGCATCTCGGAGATCGAAGAGGTTGAGGAGTTCTTGAAGACCCCCTCAATGAAGATCAAGCGTTTCCTCTACAACAACCGCCAAAAGCAGGATAAGAAGTAGTCGAATCGGCTTTAGATACGCAAAAGTGCGCCGCGCTCTCTATCGGGGGCGCGGCGTTTTTGTTGTGTGGGGTAGGACTGTTTTTCGTGTGGGGCGGGTGACTATTGGATAACGGTCAGTCGCTCGCTTGCCTCGGTGATGGGCATAGCGTTGAAGTGCCACCACTCCGAAGGCTCGACAAGCCAACCCGCCTCGGTCATAATCTCGCGCAGTAGCTGGCGGTTCTGCAACTCGCGCTGGTTGATCTCGCCTCTCTTGATCAGTTCGTCTTCGAGATCGACGCGCGCGCGGTCGCCAAAATAGTCATACTCGGAGCCCATCGGAATGGGGTGTCCCGTGCAATCGACCAGCGTCACATCGACCGCAACGCCATAGTTGTGCGCGCCGCCACCGCTCTTGTAGGGGTTGGCAACGAAATCTTGCAGGTCGGTGTTCTCGACCACCTTCCACATCTGTATCTGAATCGAACGGGGGCGAGCAGCGTCATAGACCACCAGATGGAGATCCATTCGTTTCTTTCGCAGGAGCTCGTTCGCCTTGCGCAACTTCGCCATCGCCTCGGGCACCAGATAGGCCTCGTCAAGACCCTCATACAGCACTCGACCCATAAAATTATAAGGTGTGGCATAGACCATATAGACCTCAATGCCGGGAATCTCCTCGGCTACATTCTGCAAGCCGATACGTTCGAGGTGCTTCTCGATGCTCGTTTTCTTTTGTCCCCAGGCGGGCGCAGCGATAAACATCAGCGCGATGAAAATCAGTGATAGTTGGCGTTTCATTTTGGGTTATTCGTTTTTCGTTGTGTGCCCCGCAGCCGAGGCGTACAACAAAATTAGAAATAAATTCACAAATACGACACATTCGCTCAATCTTTTTCATCATTGGCGGGTGGGGGGCTCGCCCGAAGGGCGACCCGCCAATGATGATACGCCGCGCAACGGCGTGCTCTCCTCGCCTCCATGCATAAAAAAAGGGGCCGCGTCGAAACGCAACCCCTAGTTATTTCGAAAGCAAATCGAATTACTTGCGATAAACCTTCTTGTAACCGTAGATAGCCTCGTCGCCGAGCTCCTCCTCGATACGGAGCAGCTGGTTGTACTTAGCCATACGATCCGAACGCGACATCGAACCGGTCTTGA
>JAFNVH010000037.1 GCA_017379895.1 Rikenellaceae bacterium
GCGATCGACGGCTTGGTGAAGTACTGACGGCGACGAAGCTCCTTCAATACACCGGTACGCTCATACTTTCTCTTAAACTTCTTGAGAGCGCGCTCGATGTTCTCGCCCTCTTTTACAGGCATAATAATCATTGTAGTAAATCTTTTATTGTTTTTGTTTTGTTTTAATTCGTTGTTTTTGGGCGGTTTCCCGACCGACCTGCGGGGCATGCGTCTACACCTTGAAGTTGCTTGCCGAAAGTTGTTATTCAGGCTGTTGCACATCAAATCGAAGATAGGGCGCAATACGTGCGGCCTCATCTGCGGTAAATATTTCCTGCTCGATCATCTCTCCGATTGTAGTCCAACCTCCTTTCAATTGTCTTTGTTTCAATAACTTTCGTAGCGTTCGTGGTGGTAGATACGGATGTTCAGCCAACACTTCAGCGGGCGCAAAGATAACACTAATTTTTTGAATTTCACAACTATCGCACCAAATTTGTTGCACAATTCGCTCATAATTTTGCTCTGTGACGCCTTGCACCTCGCTCAACTGCTCCACGCGGTGGAATCCGCCCAGCCGCTTGCGATAGGCGACAATTGCTCCGGCGGTCTTAGCGCCGATACCTCGCACCGTGACCAGCATAGCCGAATCGGCGCGATTGAGTTCGATCAGTGTGGGCTCGGTCGGCTTCTCAGTGTCGAAGATCAGGAACGGTCGCAGACGCTCGATCATCTCGTCGCTAACCACATAACATTCAGCGAATTCGTCGATCGAACGCAGTCCGCCACGCATATCTCGATACTTGACTACGACCTCGGCTTGACGCACCGAGAACCCGATTTTCGATAGGTAGCTGACCGATGCGGTGTCGAGTCGGAAGGACGTGAGTGGCAACGTGTCGCGCTTTGGGCGCGTGTTGTATTTTGATTGCGTGTGGCGACGGGTGGTGTCGTAGGGGCGGGTGGGGTAGGTGCGGCGCTCGAAAGGTTTGAGTGCAAACTCCTGTCCGATAACGATATATGGTTCCAATCGGCGATACATCTCTTCGCTTACGGTGTAGCACGAGGCCAAGTCCTCCTTGATTTCGAAACGCTTGCCGCGAGTGCGATATTTGATAATGCCAAGAGCTTCGTTGCGCTTGAATCCCAAGCGCAGAAGCGTATGATAATCAACCGTATTCGGGTCGAATTCGAACAACGAATCGGGCACGATACGCTCGTCAGTGGTGGCGACCAATTGTGCGCTGTCGACCTTTGCGACGATCGTTTCGGTCACCTCGAATGAGGGATCGATGTCGATTGCCTTGCGTGCTACCCACGCACAAAATATAAGCGACGGAAGCACGATCAATGCCCCTCGGAACTCTCTCGATGATAATATTTTATCCCACGATTTCATCGCCCGATTATTTGCGACGAATGGCTACAAGATTCTGATACATAAACACTTCACACGTCTCCTCATAGCGACGGATTGGGTGCAGACCGTGTTTCAAGATGCGATACAATTCGAACTTGGGTGAGAGCAGTGTCCACAGGTCGTGGAAGGTCACGCGCGCCGCCAGAGTCGTTGCTCCGAACTCCAACTGAATGTAGTCGATACGACCCTCGTTGATCATCTGCGTTGCGCCGCGCAGAGCCTCCAATTCATTGCCCTCGATGTCGAGTTTTAGTAGGTCGATATGGTCGATCGATCGCGTACGACAATAGTCGTCAACCGATACCAATTCGATGGTTTCAGTCTGGTCCATAGAGCGGTCAAAGCGTTCAAGATCACGCGGATACATCGACGCCAGAGTCGATCCCTCACCGTCGGTGTAGAGTGTTGCCGAGGTGGTTGCGCTGCCCACGCCAAGACGGTTGAGCACCACGCCCTCAATTGCTGCGGTGCGTCGTGTCAGCTCCTCGAAAGTTGCCTTCGACGGCTCGAAGCAGTGCAGGTTGGCCTTCTCGCCGAAGACCTCATTCACTTCGTGCGCGTAGTCACCCACATTTGCGCCCACGTCAAAGATCACCGCGCGGCGTGTGAGTCCGCCGAGTCGGCGATGTAACTCATTGAGCCAGCGGCGCTCACCATTTTGATCGCTATGCTCTGAGTAGCCGATACCCATCGCATAGAGCGTAAATTTGAGCACGACAACGTGTAGCGGTTGCAGTGCGGGACGGCTTGCAATCGAGGTGTAGAGGTCGGCAACGGCCTTTTTGAGTGACATTTTCATCGCGCGTGGAGTATTTGGTTATTCGACGTAGAGCACCAAACCCTTCAAATATTCGCCCTCGGGGTGATAGATGTTGATCGGGTGGTCAGCGGGCTGAGTCAGCTGGTGGAGGATACGCACGCGACGTCCTGCGATAGCCGCAGCCGAGAATACCGTTGTGCGGAACAACTCCTTGCTTACCGCCTGTGAGCAGCTGAATGTGAACAGAATACCGCCGCTCTTGATTTGCGCCAATGCGCGGGCATTCAGCTTCTTATATCCCTGCATTGCGTTGCCCAGCACCTTGTGATGCTTGGCGAATGCGGGCGGGTCGAGAATAATCATATCGAACTTATCGCCGATGTTGTGCAGATACTCGAATGCATCGACTGCCGCCGATGAGTGTGCAACATCGTCACCAAAATTGAGGCGCATATTTTCATCAGCGAGCTGCACGGCACGCTCCGAACTATCGACCGAAACCACCTCCTTGGCGCCACCTGCCATAGCATAGACCGAGAAACCGCCCGTGTAGCAGAACGTGTTGAGCACGGTGCGGCCCTTGGCGTAGTGGCGTACCAACTCGCGGTTGGCGCGCTGGTCAATGAAGAAACCGGTCTTCTGACCCTTCTCCCAATTGACATTGAAGCGGTTACCGTTTTCGAGCACATTCTGTGATGCGGTTGCCGACGAACCGTAGAGGTACGAGTCGATAGCATTCAGACCCGCCTTGAACGGAACGGTCTGCGCGCTCTTGTCGTAGATGGCCTCGATGCGATCGCCATAGACCGAACGGATCGCCTCGGCAATCTCCTTGCGCGAGCGATACATACCCACGCTGTGACACTGCACAACGGCGGTCGGACCATAAATATCGACCACCAAACCCGGCAGCGAATCGCCCTCGCCGTGAATTAGTCGGTAGCAAGTAGTCTGCTCATTCTCAGTCAGATCGAGCGAGCGACGCACGTCGTAAGCCGTTGCGATGCGCTCGTTCCACCACGCCTGGTCGATCTCGACCTGCTCGAAAGTAAGAACTCGAACGGCGATCGAGCCGATCTGGTAGTGACCGCGAGCGATGAAATCACCGCTTTTGGTATGAACATCGACAATTTCGCCCTCGGTTATATGGTCGCGCTCCGAACGAATATATTCGATTGCGCCCGAGAAAATCCACGGGTGGCGGCGTTGGAGAGATTCCTCCTTGCCTCGGCGTAAGAAAATTTGTGCGTACATATCTCTTTGTTACTCTTTTGTTTCGGTGTTTTGTTTCTTGTTTTGCGTTTTGCGACGGCGGAAGGGGCGACGACGCGATTTGCCTTTTGCCTCTTTGTCTTGCTTTGGCTCGGGCTGCTCGGCAGGCTTGGGATCGATCTTTTCGGCGGTCGGCTTTGCGGGCTCGGGATTGACTTTGGGAGTCGATTCGAGCGCCGAGAGGATCTCCAAGCATACCCACGCGTCGGTGGCAGCGTACGAAATCTGTTGCTCGGTGAACTGCGCTGCCTCCCAATTACTCAGTCGTTGCGCCTTCGAAACGCGCTTGCCCAATACGATAGCTGACAATTTGCGCAGGCTCTTCTCCTCGATACCCCATTGCGGAGCGATCGATTGCAGGTCGATGAAACCCGCCGCGCGCAGGTGTCGCAACTGATTGAGCGAACGAATGTCGCCTGCAACATCGGCACCTACTTTCTTGATATTGGGGTTTTCGAGCAGACGCTGCAACTCGCGGCCGAGTCTCATTCGGCACAGACGGATCAGGTAGCAACGTTCTGAGGTTGAGAGCTGTATGAGCGCCACGCGATTGGTCACGCCGGCCTTGAACGAGGGGCGTGTCTCGGTATCGAAACCTATGACCGAGTGCTGCGATAGATAGGCGCACGCCTCGATGAGCCCCTGCTCGGTATCGACAATCTGCACCTCACCCTCGAAACGAATTGCAGGCAACGTGGCTGTCTGCTCGTTGGTGATGGTGGGGGCAAATTTCTGTTCGATACTCATTGTTTAACGTATTTATTTTGCAAAGTTACCTATTTATAGTGATAATTCCGCTTTTATCGAGCGAAATTTTGCCTTCGTCAAGCATACGGTTGATGGTTTCGAGGGGCGAGGTGCCGCCTTTTTGCAGGCGCGAGGTCACATCGCGCAGGGTCAGCGACTCCTCTTCGGTGATCATTTGAAGGATCTGCTCTTCGAGGCTAAGTGTTTGTTGCGCAGAGCGTTTACGGCGAGCCAGACAGATATCGCAGACTCCGCAATCCTTGTCGGCCTCGCCGCCAAAATAGTCCTCGATCATCGCACTGCGACACACCTCCTCGTTGTGGGCATAACGCAACATCGCTTCGTAGCGTTCCAAGCACATTTGTTTGCGATGTTGATAGGTTTCGGGGGCGATGCGCACGTCGCTGATCGGTAGTCGCTCCTCGTCGAAGTAGATCATCGGTGAGCGATTCGAGGGTATGTAACGTATGACGCGCATCTGCCACAGGAGTTTCATCAGCTCGTGAACGCGCTCGACTGTGAAGCCGCTGACGGCTGCAATCTCACCCTCGTCAATAGGACGGAACTCGGTGAAAACGCGATCGTAAAGTCTTAGTATAGTGCGCAATAGTAGATCTATATCGTTGCGCTTGACGCGCAGTTGATAGAGGTCATCGCGGCTCACGCAGAAGTGGATTCGCGCTGGATTTTCCATCTCCTCGGTGAGGATTAGGTAGCCGTTCTGCTGCAACAATTTGAAGGCGTTGATTGCCGTGCCGACATAGATCCCGAAACGACTGCAAAATTCGTGAATGTTGAATATGAAACTCGCACCTGCGCCGTCGCCAACGGGGACTTGCAGGTAGTTGCAGACCGATTCGTAGCACTTTTTGACCGTTTCGAGCGTCGGAAACTCACTCTCGATGCGGCGATTGATTCGTGCCTGATCCTTTGGCCCGACCAGCAATAGCGCGTATGCTCGTCCGCCGTCACGACCTGCACGACCTGCCTCCTGATAGTACTCTTCGAGCGACTCGCTCATTGCATAGTGGATCACAAAACGCACGTCGGCCTTGTCGATACCCATACCGAACGCATTGGTAGCCACAATTATACGCGTGCGACCATCGCTCCACGCAGATTGGCGCATCGAGCGATCGGCGTGTCCCAGACCACCGTGATAGTAATCGGCCGAAATACTGTTCTCGTTCAGAAACTCGGCCAGCTGCTCGGCACCCTCGCGCGTACGCATATATATAATGCCTGACCCGCTGACATTCTCGATCACACGCAGTATCTGCTCGTTCTTGTCGTCCACGTGGCGTACCACATATTGCAGATTGGGGCGCGCGAAACTGCTGCGCAGGATATTCGGCTCGCTAAAACGCAGTTTGTCCATCACATCCTTTGCAACCAGATCGGTTGCCGAGGCGGTGAGTGCCAGCACGGGAGTGTCGGGAATGAGTCGTCGAATTTCGGCAATACGCAGGTACGAGGGTCGAAAATCGTAACCCCACTGCGAGATGCAGTGTGCCTCATCGACCGCTAGTAGCGACACGCGCATCTTGTCCAATCGCAGTCGAAACGCCTCAGATGCAAGGCGTTCGGGCGCGAGATAGAGGAACTTGACGTCGCCATAGACGCAGTTATCGAGCGCGATGTCGATCTGTCGGGGCGACAGTCCAGAGTGGATTGCCACAGCCGAGATCGAGCGGCTGCGCAGGCGGTCAACTTGATCCTTCATCAGCGCGATAAGTGGCGTCACGACAATGCATAGACCCTCCTGCATCAGCGTTGGGAGCTGGTAAATGATCGACTTTCCGGCACCTGTCGGCATTAGCGCAAGGGTATCGCGCCCGCGCAAAATCGAGCTGATCACCTCGCTCTGCATCGGGCGGAACGAGGTGTGACCCCAATATTTGCGCAGCGTGTCGAGCATTCGCTCCTCGCTGAAAAGTTCTTGCTGGCGATTCATACGACAAATATACGGATAAAATAGTTCACAATCCACAATTCACTTTCTGATAATGGTTGGAATGTCGGTGGAATTTTGATTTTTGAATTATAATGTCCATCTTTGTCGGAGATAAAAAACATTGGAGCAATATGAAAATTGATTCGAAAGCTAAGGTGCGCGATATCGCGGGCGAGAAGGTGGTCATTATGCAGGGACGCCTGGGTGCCGATCTGACACGTATTATTCAGCTTAACGGCTCGTCGGTGTGGCTTTTGGAGCAGTTGGCGGACCGCGATTTCGAAGTGGCAGATGTTGTCGGGTTGCTCACCTCGCGCTACGATGTCGATGAGCAGATCGCTACGACCGACGCCGCAAAGTGGGTCGAGCAGTTGCGCGAAAATAAGATTGTCATCGGGTAATCCCGCAACGCAAAAAAAACGAAAAGCCTCACCGCAGTAGCGGGTGAGGCTTTTTCTATTAGGACGGGCGGTGCGACTACTTTTTCAGGTCGTAGAAGCAGCGCTTGGGTGAATGAACGGTGCCGTCGGCAACCATTTTCTTGATCACTTTCGAAACATCTTCCTTAGCGATACCGGTCGCAGTTGCGATGTCACCAGGGCGCATTGCACCCTTCTCCTCGAATGCTTTGATGATTTTGCTCTCCATAGTTGTCGTTTTTATGTGTTATTAAGTAATTTTCTCACCACAAAAATATAACTAAAATTGCATAAAACCGCAATTTATCCCCCGAAATCGTCATCGGAAATTTCGATAGTTCGATAAATATTTCTTATCTTTGTACAATCATGCGACACAACGTTAATAACTAAAAATACAACTACAATTACTATGAAACGAATTCTTTTACTATTAATGATTTGCGTTATGCCTATGTGTGCATTGGGTCAGAAGCAGGACCGCGTCGAGCGTATGATGCGCAAAATGTCGGTGCGCGACAAGGTCGGACAGCTCTTCATTATTAACTACGGCCACTACACCCCCAAAGGTGAGATCGAGGAGATGATCAAGAAGGATCGCATCGGCGGTCTGATTATTATGGAGGTTGGTATGGAGCAGTACGCCAACCAGATGAACGAATTCCAGAAGTTGTCGCGTATCCCGATGGCGATCAGTATCGACGGCGAGTGGGGTGCTTCGATGCGTTTCGACACGCTGACGCAGTTCCCTCGCAATATGCAGCTCGGTGCGCTCTCGAACAAGGAGATGGTATATAAGGTTGGTCGTGCAATGGCCGATCAGTTCCGCCGCGTAGGTGTGCATATCAACTATGCTCCCACTATCGACGTGAACAACAACCCCAAGAACCCCGTTATCGGTCAGCGTTCGTTCGGTGACGACCGCGATAAGGTTGCTCAGTATGGTGCTGCGTTGATTCGCGGTATGCAGGACGGTGGTGTGTGGACCTCGGCGAAGCACTTCCCCGGTCACGGCGATACCGATGTTGATTCACACAAGGCTCTGCCGACGCTGCCTTTCGACCGCGCACGTCTGGATTCGATTGAGCTCTATCCCTTCCAGGAGGCTATCAACCAGGATGTATGGATGGTGATGGTAGGTCACTTGAATGTTCCTGCACTCGATCCTACCGGTCTGCCCAGCTCGATCTCGTATCCGATCATCACCGAGTTGTTGAAGGAGGAGATGGGCTTCAAGGGTATCGTTGTTACCGACGCGCTGGGTATGAAGGGTGTTTCGACCTATATGCCTGCCGAGATGGTTCCCGTTGCATCGTTCAAGGCTGGTTCGGACCTGCTGCTGATGCCTGCTCAGGATTGGCACCGCTCGATCCAGAATATGGTGAAGGCTGTGAAGTCGGGTGAGATCTCGCGTGAGCGTCTGGACGAGAGTGTTCGCAAGGTGTTGAAGATGAAGGAGCAGCTCGGTATTCTCGAAGAGAAACCCTTCATCGATCCCAAGAATATCTACGAAGATACCGAAACTAAGGAGGTGATCGACCTGATTCAGGAGGTTTGCGATGCTTCGGTAACAATGGTTAAGCGTCCGAGTGTTGCGTTGAAGGGTGAGGGATCGCTCGCGCAGCTCATCAAGGATGGTCGTGCAAAGGAGGTTGTACTTGACAAGCGTATGACGCTTGCGTCGCTCGATGGCGCTAAGTTGTCGGCTAAGGACGCTGAGTATGCAGTGGTTTATCTGCCCGAGTTGCGTGCTCCGAAAAACGACTTCAACTCGTACTCGAATATGAAGCCCGAGGAGATCTATGGTTTCTTGTCGGAGTGGGCTCGCCAGCAGAAGGTTGTTCTGGCTGTGATGAACAATCCCTATGTGCTCGACCAGATCGATATGAAGGCATTCGACGGTATCGTAATCGGTTACAGCTCGGTTGACCAGAATATGAAAGCTGTTGGCAAGGTGCTGTCGGGTCAGATCGACGCCGAGGGTGTTCTGCCGGTAAGCGCAGGTGGTCTGCCTACGGGTTACAGTGCAAAGTAAGCGGCGACGATTGCGTTCCGCACCAAATAAGAAAGGCGTTCGAGATTCTCGAACGCCTTTCATTTGCTTTGTTCGCTCACGCGACCGAAAGCGGCTTATTTAACTGTATTAACAATCTGCTGGAATGCCTCAGGGTTGTTCATAGCGAGGTCAGCCAGAACCTTACGATTCAGAGCGATACCTGCCTTGTTGAGCTTACCCATAAACTGCGAATAGGTCAAACCGTTAGCGCGTGCAGCAGCGTTGATACGCTGAATCCACAAGCTGCGGAATGTTCTCTTCTTGATCTGGCGGTGTGCGTAAGCATACTGCAAACCTTTTTCAACGGTGTTTTTGGCAACCGTCCATACGTTTCCCCTTGAACCAAAGTTACC
>JAFNVH010000038.1 GCA_017379895.1 Rikenellaceae bacterium
CATCCCGATGTGTTCAACATCCTGTTGCAGGTGCTCGACGACGGTCGCCTGACCGATAATAAGGGACGCACTGTCGATTTCCGCAATACGATCATCATTATGACCTCGAATATGGGTTCGCACCTGATTCAGGATCGTTTCTCGAAGGCGATCGAGGAGGGTGGCGAGGTGTCGACCGACACCGTCGAGCGCACTCGCGACGAGGTGGTCGAGCTGCTCAAACAGACGCTCAAACCCGAGTTCCTGAACCGTATCGACGAGATCGTGATGTTTACACCGCTCTCGCGTAAGGAGGTTGAGAATATCGTTGATATTCAGCTGCGTGCCGTAGAAAGAATGTTGGCTGCGAACGGTATCCGCTTGGAGGTTTCGGCGGCGGCTCGTGGTTGGGTTGCCGAGACGGGCTACGACCCGATGTTCGGTGCGCGCCCCGTCAAGCGTACGATCCAGCGAAACATCATCAACGACCTCTCGCGCCAGATCCTTGCAGGCGAGGTCGATCGCACCCGCCCGATCCGCATTGACGCCTCGGCCGAGGGTTTGAAATTCGAAAATTAGTAGATAGAAGTACCAAAATTGTTGTTTGGCGCAGGGCGTGGCTCGAAAGGGTGCGCCCTGTGAGTTTCTGTCGGAAACGACACAAAGAAGGCCGTACCTCGATCGAAGGTACGGCCTCTTTTTTCAACAAACACAAACTTTATTCAACCTGCGTTGCGGGAGCCTCCTCGGGGAAGCTGATCAGGTAGCGCAGGTGCTCCAGTTCGCGCATATAGTTACGCTTGGGGAGCTTGGGTGAGTAGACGTAGCAGTCGAGCGTAATGACCTGATTGGTTACGGTATTGACTGTCGTGTAGCTCACGAACGGACCACCCATAAAATCATTTGCAACGTCCCAGAAACCGCGCAACTCAGCCCACAGACGACCTTCGCTGCGGAATGTGCGGTAGTCGGGATCGTAGATCTCGGCAGTGGTCATATACGAACCGTCCGACGGACCGGGAATAAGCGCGGCGTACTTGTTGCGAGCGGCAAGTAGTGCGTCGTGCGAGAGATCCTTCGGGCCGGTATAGGGATACGAATAGATGAAGAATCCCATACTCGATTGCGGCATCTCGAACGAGATCCACGCGAAGTCATCGGTCTGATTGCGAAGGACATAACCCTTCGGAACGTTCATCGTGATGCCGAACTTATCGTTCAGGAGTTGCAGCAGGCCTTTCTCGAAGTAACGCTTGCCGTATGCGATCGAACGGTCGCGCTCGGTCGATTCGAGTACCTGCATCAACATCTCGCGGTTGGCATCAACAAAGGCGGTTGCCGCTTTGAGGTTGGGAGCGGTCAGTTGCAGGATCACCTGCGGCGACGAGAAACGGTCGTACTGAACGCTCAGTCCTGCCTCCGAGTGTGCGGGGTTGATGTCGATATCGAGAATATTGCGGTGGCGCTGAACAAGATTCTTGAAACCCGAGGGCAGCGTGCGCAGCAGATCGAAGTGGGGCTCGGTCTGGTTGAGCACGGGCACGGGAGCCTGCAATACGGCGCGCAGCGTGTCGCCCAATTCGCCTTGCCACTCGTTGTTTTCGGCAATTACGATCAGCTCGTAAGGCGAGCCCTGCGAAACGGGTCGGTCGAGGTTGTCGGCGGTTTTGAACGCATCGCACGACGAGAGCGTTGCGATGAGCGCGAGCGCGGCAAGGATCTTTGTGAAGGTTTTCATAGTTATCGGTATGTTTTGCTGTTTATTACGAAATTTGTAGGACAAATATATAACTAATTGCTTAGTTATGCAAATTTTCGCCCGAAAAAATAGATTTTGACACAATCATTGCTACTTTTGTGCGAGTAAATCACGCGTAAATCAATTTAATAAGCGATCGCAATGCGACTGAAACCACCGAAATTCCTGCGCCGACTGATGCCCGACTTGATTTGGGATATCGAGGACGAACAGAACGTATTCCTTACGTTCGACGATGGCCCCACGCCCGGCATCACGGAGTGGATCCTTGCGACACTCGACAAGTATGACGCCAAGGCTACCTTCTTCTGCCTGGGTAAGAACGTCGAGGCCTATCCCGATCTCTATCAGCGTATTATAGATGCGGGACACCGCGTGGGCAACCATACCTACTCTCACCAGAAGGGGTGGGGTATGCCGACCGATCGCTATGTTGAGGATGTCGATTTCGCGGCCGATCTGATTCAGAGCGACTTGTTCCGACCTCCCTATGCGCGTATCACGCCCGCCCAGACGCGAGCCCTCGCACAGCGTTATCGACTGATTATGTGGGATATCATCTCACGCGACTACAACCGCAAGATCTCGCCCGCCACCTGCCTGCGCAACGTGTTGCCATACATCGAGGGCGGCTCGATCATCGTCTTCCACGACTCGGTAAAGGCCTTTCGAAATATGCGTTACGCCCTGCCCCGCACGCTCGAAGAGATCCGTCGCCGAGGCTTCACCTGCGCGCGAATCGAGTAGGCGGTTTGGGCACGAAAGGCTGATAATGAGAAAGTGAGCACGAAATTTTTTTGAAACTTTCGGGAAAAGTGTTACTTTTGTGGCCGTTAAACGACAATAACTAATTAAATTATACTATTCTATGCAGATTACAGCAGCAGACATTAAGATCGGTATGTGCATCGAAATGGACGGCAAGACCTTTATCGTTGTCGATTTCCAGCACTGCAAGCCCGGTAAGGGCCCCGCTTTCGTTCGTTCAAAGCTCAAGAACCTCGAAAATGGTCGCGTATTGGAGAACACCTTCTCGTCGGTAGGCCAGAAGATCGAGCAGGTACGCGTTGAGCGTCGTCCCTATCAGTTCACTTACGAGGACGATCTGGGTGCACACTTTATGCACACCGAGACCTTCGAGGAGATCAATATCGACAAGAACCTGATCAATAACTACGACCTGATGGCTGACGGCCAGATCGTTGAGGTTATGTTCCACACCGATAAGGAGGCAGTTTTGTCGGCAGAGCTTCCCCCGATCGTTGATATGGAGGTTACCTACACCGAACCGGGTATCAAGGGTGATACCGCTTCGACCAACTCGTTGAAGCCCGCAGTGGTTAACACCGGCGCTACCGTTCGCGTTCCTCTGTTCATCAACACCGGCGACAAGATCCGCGTTGATACCCGCACTCGCGAGTACTACGAGCGTATCAAGTAATTCGGTCGAGGATTAATCGAACAAGAGATTGAGAGCTATCCCGCGAGGGTGGCTCTTTTTTTGTGGCATGGAGGCGGCTGCGGGCCGATTGTCGGCGCGGCGAGGGGCGAAAATGAAAAATAATCGCTCGCGGGGTAGGTTGTTCGACAATTATTCGCTATCTTCGCAGTAGGAATCTCGTGCGTGCGAGCGCTTGCGCCCGTGCGAGGGACGTTTCCCTAAATCAACATCAGATGCCTATGAAACCAAATATACTCCTTTTGATCGTCGCGCTCGTGTGTGGCTTTGCCTCCCGTGCGCAGGAGATCGTCATTGGCGAACGAGTGCCCGACTTCCGCCCGACCGAGTGGCTCGGTGCGCACCCCTCGGAGGACGATCGCCGTGCGACGCTGTTGATATTCTATCACACCGAGAGTCAACCCTGCGTCGAGTCGTTGCCTCATATCGACTCGCTGGCGCGCTCGATGGAGCAGGTGCGCGTGATTATGGTGGCGATGGAGGCTAAGGAGCGTATTGCACCCTTGCTGGCGCGTTATATGAGCGAGCGTTTCTATGTAGCTATCGACCGTTCGGGGCGTGTGTTTACCAACTACGGAATCCGATATGTGCCGTTTGGGGTGCTGGTCGATTCGAAGGGTCGTGCGCAGTGGATCGGTAACCCGACGCTGGCGACGCCTGAAAGTATCAAACGAAATTTGAAATAACCGAAAATAACTATTGATCCAGATATGGCTTTTACCAAAATCGAACATTACGAAAAGGAGCATTGCGATGCCCATCACGATAGCGCGCTGAGTGTTGCCGAAGGTGTGAACGATCAGCCGATTGTCAATCCCTATTTCGTTCGCAAGCGCAAGCCGCGCCTGACGGTTGATGACTATGTACGCGGTATTTTGGCGGCGGACATCACCATTCTCTCGCAGGCTATCACGCTGATCGAGAGCAACAATCCCGATCACTACGATATGGCGCAGCAGATCATCGAGCGCTGTCTGCCGTATAGCGGCAAGTCGGTGCGTATCGGTATCACGGGTGTGCCGGGTGCGGGTAAGTCGACCTTTATCGAGGCGGTGGGTAATATGGTGACCTCGCTGCGACATAAGTTGGCGGTGTTGGCTATCGATCCCAGCTCGGAGCGTAGTGGCGGCTCGATTTTGGGCGACAAGACCCGTATGGAGAGCATCTCGTCGAATCCTGATGTCTTTATTCGTCCTTCGCCCTCGGCAGGTTCGCTGGGTGGTGTGGCTCGTAAAACGCGCGAGACGGTGGTGCTGTGCGAGGCTGCGGGCTTCGATGTGATCTTTATCGAGACGGTGGGTGTAGGTCAGTCGGAGACGGCCGTGCACTCGATGGTCGATATGTTTATGCTGTTGCAGATTGCTGGTGCGGGCGATGAGTTGCAGGGTATCAAGCGCGGTATTATGGAGATGGCCGATATAATGGTGATCACCAAGGCCGATGGCGAGAATGTCCTGCGCGCGAAGTTGGCACGCCGCCAATTCCAGAATGCGCTGATGCTCTTCCCGATGCCCGAATCGGAGTGGCGTCCGCAGGTATTCACCTGTTCGTCAGTTGATAAGGTGGGCTTGGAGGAGGTCTGGAAGGGTGTCGAGGAGTACCTCGAATTCATCAAGGCCAATGGTTACTTCCGCCACAACCGCAACCGCCAGAATAA
Source organism: Rikenellaceae bacterium (assembly GCA_017379895.1). GTDB lineage: Bacteria > Bacteroidota > Bacteroidia > Bacteroidales > Rikenellaceae > Alistipes. The sequence goes on from JAFNVH010000038.1 coordinate 4,855, forward strand.
GTATTGGATGTACGAAACGATCAACGATGCGTTGCGCAGTTCGTTCTACCTGAACGAGAAGATCGAGAGCCTGATCCCCGAGTATGAAAAGCGCGTGCTGAGCGATCAGACCAGTTCGTTCGTAGCGGCGAAGGAGTTGCTCGATCTCTATTTCGGCGAGAAAAAATAACGCGTCGTATGTTGCTGAGGCGCATAAAGTTAAGGGTTATGCTGATGGTCGTTGCGGCCGTCAGCATAATCTATTTTGAGGCTTCGGCACAGGGAGCGATGGCATCGGATTCATCAGTGCGGATTTCGGGCACGGTTTCGACGGCGTATGATGGCGCGGTGATGGTGCGATATGGCGATGCGGAACAACTCGGCGTGTGGCTTGACGCGAATTGTCGCGATGGGCGTTTCGAGGTTGAGGTGCCCGTTGAGCGAGCGTCGGAGGTGGCGCTATGCGCTGGTAGTGAGGTGATTGCGCGACTGCTCGTTGCGCCCGATCAGACACTGCACGTTGAGTATACTGATGGCGAACTGACCTTCTCGGGTTCGGCTGGCGCGATCAATGAGCAGCTCAATAACTATCTGAAAAAGATGAATTTCCGCAGTTTTACGCCCTCTTATTCGGTGGCGACGGCGACGCAGTTTGTCGAGATTCTCGATCGCAATATCGAGATCGAGCGCGGGCGAATGTTGCGCGAGCTGAGCGATGCCCCACAGCAGCTCAGGGAGTGGGCAGAGATCGAAATCCGCTATCGAAATGCTGGCTATGCGGTTGAGTATCTGCGTCATAACGAATTGAATGACATTGAGTCAATGGATACGTTGTTCAATCGAGCGCACTTCCCGATTGGTGTGGCAGGACATATCTGTTTGGATTATTTCGACTACATTGGCAATATGGTGCGCGATCGTTATATTGATGGTTGTCAGCGTGTTGTCAGTTTTCGATCTCAGCGTAACTTTGTGGGCGCCTATGTTGCAGCGCTCGAACGAGTTGCGAAATTGGAGCAGCGTCCCGAAGATCGTGATGCGATCGGCGCGATAATCCTCAATATGGCATTCAACGAGCCTCGCACGACTTTTGCGGAGGTGCTCGAACAGATTCATGACTGTCAATTACTTGGAGATGAGGTGATTGATCGCTTTGATGCAAAACGTTACGGCCGTGCAGATATGCGCCGTTTCACCGATAAGACCTTCGAGCGACTGCTGGCTCGATCGCACTCGAAGGTGATCTATGTTGATGTTTGGGCAACGTGGTGCGCGCCTTGCCGCCGCGAGATGAAACACCTGCGCCGTATGGAACAACGACTTGAAAACGAGCCGATTGAGTTCGTTTCGTTGTGTGTTTCGTCACCCTATTCGCAGTGGCTGCTGCTGGCCGATCTGCCCGAAAATCGCTCGGTGAACTATTGGCTCGATGACGAGGCGTTGTCGGTGCTCGATCGCTATATTCGTATTCGCAGTTACCCGCGATTTTTTGTGTTGAGTGGCGGACAGATTGTCAATGAAAATATCCAGTGGCCGTCATCGAATGATCTGATTGACAATCTTTTGCGAGGTTACGTCAAAGAGTTGCAGGGCGCAGCAACTGAATAATCATTAATCCCCATAATGCAAAAAACCTGACCCCGCAATGGGTTCAGGTTTTTCTGTCGTTTATGACTTGCTAGGGTCGTGCGGCTTACTTAGCCCACTTCTCCTTATGCTTTTCGATTTGCTTCTTGATAGCGTCAATCGACTGATCGACAGCTTCTTCGAACGTCTTGCACTGGCTCTCAGCCACCAATTCGTCGCCAGGCATCTGCACTGTGATTATTGCGACTTTGTTTCCGCGTTCGTTGTCTTTGTCGAGTTTCAGGATCACGTCGGCCGAAGTGGCGCGCTCAGCAAAACGATCGAGTTTCGACATCTTTTTCTCTACGAATTCGACCAGCTTCTGGTCGGCATCGAATTTCACGGATTGAATCTGTACGTTCATAATTAATCCTCCTAATTACATTTATATTAAAGCGATTCGGCCTTCATCACGAAGCCCTTGTCGCAAGGTTGCTTGCCCTTGGCTACTTTTTCGTTCCCTGTTTCGCGGAGTTGCCTCGCTGGTGTGGGTGGGCGATGTTGTACGCCTGGCGAATGGCGGCGATGCTGGTGTGGGTGTATCGTTGCGTTGTCGACAGCGACGAGTGCCCCAGCAGCGATTGTATTTCGCGGATATCGGCACCACCATCGAGCAGATGCGTTGCAAACGTGTGTCGTAACACGTGCGGACTCTTGCGCCCGCGCACGCCGTAAGCCTCTAACTCGTTATGAATGACGCGATAAAGCGTTGAATACGAAATTCGCTTACCTTTCTGTGTTAAAAATAGTGCTTTTTCGTCAGAAATGCAAATATTTTGCCTTGAAATTGCATCGAGGTAGTCCAAAATCTTTTCGCGCACGATCTCGATAATGGGCACGATGCGGTCCTTGTCGCCCTTACCGCGCACGCGCAACGAGGTGTAATCGCCCGAAAAATGGTCGCGATCAATGCCGATCAGCTCCGCAGCGCGCAAACCTGCGGTGTAGAATAGTAAGATAATCAACGAGTTGCGTTTTTGGTCGAAGTCCTCGCTCTCGCAACGCTCCTCGCTGTCCGTTGCGATTCGCTTCATTCTCTGGGTCGGGATCACCGTCGGCAGGCGCTTGGGTGTTGTGAGCTTCGCAATGCCGATGAAGGGGTTTGATTTGACAATCCCCTCGCGGTACAGCCAGCGGTAGAATGTGCGCACCGACGCCAGCATGCGGTTGATCGATGCGGCCGAGAGGGCCTCGCCACGCACCGAACGGTGGAGCGTGCTCTCGTCCTCGCGGGGTTTGCGTGAGAGCGATTCGATCCACTCACTCAGATCGTTACGTGTTATCGTATTGGGGTCAAACTCTCGCTCGCCGTCGCGCGTTACGTAGGCCACAAACTGCTCCACATCGCGGCGATAGTTGCGCACGGTGAGGGGCGACAGGCGTCGCTCGGCGGTGATATATTGAATGAAACGTTCGATCATCGGCTTCGGAATTGCACTATGACAAAGTTACGAATTTCCGCCCGAAAAACAAAAGGCGGGAGGGTATCTCGCGACAGCCTCCCGTCTTCAAGGGATTTTCACCCTTAAAACTACTAACCCAAACTTAAATAAATGAAGAAACCTTTGTTGCGGCACGGCTGGCGCCGCAACATTTGTTTTTGTCGCAAATCGTGTGCCACGCTCAACCGCCGTAGTCAAAAATGACACTCCGAACGACTTTTACGACTTTTTGCACGCTATTTGCCGACTATTGAGTGAACTTCAAAATTGTGTTAGTATGAAACGAACTCTTTTTTCGGCCATTTTGTCGCTTGTGGCGGTGGCGACAATGGCGCACGACAAGATGATCCCTTATGCTGAACTGCCACAAAAGGCGCAGACCTTTATCGAGAGCAATTTCGACCGCAATAGCGTGGTGTCGGTGACCGAGGAGAACGACCGCCGCACCGAGTATGAGGTGCGTATGTCGGACGGCACGAAAGTCGAATTTGACGGCAACGGTATCTGGAAACAGGTGAGTGTGGCGCACGGGGCGGTGCCTGCGGCATTGGTGCCCGAGACGATTGCCAAGTTGCTGGCGACGAACTACCCCAATGCAAAGATCGTACAGCTCGAAAAGCGGGGTAGTGGTTACGAGATTGAACTCTCGGACGACCGCGAGATGTTGTTCGATGCATCGGGCAATCTTATAAAGATTGACGACTAAAACAGAGCCGTGCTCCTCGAATGAGCACGGTTTTTTTGTGTAAAAAATTTGGAGACTAAGGTTTTTTGCTATTAACTTTGTGGCGACATAAGGGGTGCTGAATCTCGCGCGGAGTTGCGGAGCGCTACGTGGCAATGCGAGAGTGTAGGCTGAGATTATACCCATTGAACCGAAACGGATAATGCCGGAACGGGAGGAGTGTAATTTACACAACATACCCCTTTTCAAACTATTGTTTAACTCAAAAACACAAATGGTTATGAAAAGGTTTTTTCTTTTAGCCGTAGTGGTTATCTATGCCACATCTGTCGGGGCGAAGGCCTCGATGCCCATTGAGGCAACCGCCTCGCAAACATCCCAAAATCAAACAATCAACACCGTCAGCGAGGACTCGCTCTATGTGATTCAGCAGATCGAGGTCAATGGCGTGCGCGCCAAGTCGGATACGCCTATCGCCTTCTCAGCCTACTCGCGCGAGCAGATCGAGGAGCGTAACTATGGCGAGGATATCCCCTCGATTTTGGCCAATATGCCCTCGGTTGTGATCTCGTCGGAGAGCGGTATCGGCATTGGTGCGACCTCGTTCCGCGTGCGTGGTAGCGACCCCTCGCGCATCAATGTGACGCTCAATGGCGTGCCGATGAACGATGCCGAGACCCATTCGGTCTATTGGTACGATACACCCGATTTGGTGTCGTCGGTCGGCTCGTTGCAGTTGCAGCGCGGCGTGGGTACCTCGACCGCAGGTACGGGAGCTTTCGGAGCCTCGCTCAATATGACTTCGGCGCCGATCTCGGCCGAGTTTGCGGGGCGTGCGTCGATCTCTTACGGCTCGTTCAATACTGCCAAGCAGGAGCTCTCGCTCGCGTCGGGATTGCTGGACGGTCATTGGGCTGTCGAGGGTCGCTTGTCGCACGTTTCGTCGGACGGATATGTCGATCGCGCATCGAGCGACCTGTCGTCGTATATGCTCCAGGCTGGCTACTACAAGGGCGGTACGATGGTCAAGCTGCTCTCGTTTGGAGGTGTAGCGAAGGTTTATCTGACCTATACGGGACTCTCGGCTGACCAGATGGCTGAGAACCGTCGCTATAATCCCGAGGGTGAGATCTGGGGTTACAAACCGCTGGCTGACGGCTCGTATGAGTATGCTGTGGTGGGGTTCTATGACGACCATACGGACAACTACACGCAGTTGAATAATCAGCTAATTGTGAGCCATATCTTCAACGATCGCTGGTCGTTGAATGCGACGGCTCACTACACCTATGGCAACGGCTACTACCGCAACTACAAGAACGATCAGAAGCTGGCCAAGTATGGTCTTGCGCCGATCAATGTTGCAGGCGCGGTGGTCGAGCGCACCAATCTTCTCCGCAAGAAGACGATGGTGAACGATTTTGGTGGCGTGGTTGCGTCGGCGGCCTACACTGCCGACCGTCTGTCGCTCACGATGGGACTCTCGCTGTCGCTCTACGATGGTGCGCACTATGGCGAGGTGTCGGAGCTCGAACTTGCACCCACATTTGCTGCGACGGAGTACTACCGCAACTACACTACCAAGTGGGACGGTGCCTGCTTTGTGAAGGCTGACTGGGAGGTTGCCAAGGGATTGAAACTATATGCCGACTTGCAGTATCGCCACATCAAGCACCGCATTTCGGGCGTGAACGACAACTTCGACGATGTAACGGGTGCGCTGCAACGCTTAGATGTAGATCGTCGTTACGACTTCTTCAACCCCAAGCTGGGCCTGCACTACACCTTTGCACGTCGCCATTCGATCTATGGCTCGGCGGCAGTCGGACAGAAGGAGCCTACGCGCAACAACTTCACCGATATCCGCGAGGGTGAGTATCCGACCGCCGAGAAGATGCTCGACCTCGAGTTCGGTTATGGCTATCGTGGTGAGGTTGTTGACCTCTCGCTGAATGGCTACTATATGCTCTATCGTGACCAGCTGGTGCAGACTGGCGAACTGTCGGATACGGGCGAGTTGCTGTCGCGCAATGTGCCCGAGTCGTTCCGTCGCGGCATCGAGATGGCCATTGAGGTGAAGGCCGCCAAGTGGTTGTCGCTGGGTGCAAATACCACACTCAGCCAGAACTACATCGAGAATTATGTCGATTATATCGACGGTGTGGCCTTCGAGCGTGGTCGCACGACGATTGCCTACTCGCCTTCGGTAACAGCCGGTGTCTTCATCGATCTGCACGCTGGTGGTTTTGCCGCACGCCTTTCGACTCGCTACGTTGGCAAGCAATATCTGACCAATGGCGAGTATGAGGATCTGACTCTCCCGCGCTACTGCGTGAGTGATCTCGATCTCTCATATCAGCTGCGCACCAAGCATATCGATCGCATTCGCTTTGGCGTTAAGATCGGCAACCTGTTTAATGCAAAGTATTGCGCGAGCGGTTATGGTGGCTCGTGGTTGGAGGGCGCAACGCTTGCCGATCGCAAGTCGTGGTCGTGTTACTTCCCCCAGGCAACGATCTCGGCGCTGGGCAATGTGACGCTCTATTTCTAAAAGGGCTACGCTCCCGCCCAATAAAAAACCGCCTCCCCAATGGGGAAGCGGTTTTCTTATTGTAGTGTTCTACTACTCGATTAGTAACCTGCGGTCTTAG